>JALOSG010000125.1 GCA_025458665.1 Serpentinimonas sp. | reverse complement strand
GGATCCAGCTGGCGGATGCGGTTCATGCGCTGCAAGCTCAGCACCACCTGGGTGCCCGTCGCGTCGGGCACCCCACCCACCACCAGCCCCGTGTTGCCTCCCTGCGGCACGATGCTGGCCCCGTGTTCGGCGCAGGCGCGTACCACGGCCGCCACCTCGGCGGTGCTGGCGGGGCGCACCACCGCCAGCGCCCGGCCGGTGTGGCGTTTGCGCCAGTCTTGTTCGTAGACGGAGAGGTCGGTGCTGCCGCTGTGGTGGCTGAGCACGTGGGCAGCGCCCACCGCCACAGCCAACGCTGCCAGCAAATCGGTATCGCGGTCCTGCAGATTCACCGAAGCATTCAGGAAGAGGTGCCCAACGCAGCCTGAGCCTTCTGCGCCGCTTTCAGCCGCAGCCGCACATGCAGCGCACAGGCCACGAACAGCACCACGCACAACAGCGTCTGCAACAGCGCCAGCACCATGCTCATGCCCGACTCGCTGGTGGCGCGCACCACGCCTTCGGTGAAATACAGCCACACCAGCAAGCTCACCCAGCGGTAGGTGTACATGCGGTTCTTCAGAATACCTGCCAGGGGGATGGCCAGCGGCAGCACCTTGAGCGCCCACCAGGAGCCGCCCTCACGCAACGGCGCCAGCCAGAGCTCCCAGGCCAGGCCCAGCACAATGAGGGCCAGCAGGCAAGCCACCGCCAGTGAGCGGGTGAGCGACACGTGGCCGGGTTCGGCGTGTCTCAGCGCGGCCTCGGGGGAGATGGGGCGGTCAGCGTCTCGGGGAATGGGCGGCATGGGCAGATGGGGTGGAACGTGGCACACGGGACCAGGGAGCCAGCGCGGTCGCGGGCGTACCCGCGGGCACAAACGGCGCCCGATCCGGTGGCATGATACCGGCATGCGCACCCCTCCGTCCCACCCCGCGGACAAGCTCCACTGGAAGACAAGGTTGAGCGATCGGCTGACCGAGTTCGCGGCCGATCTGCTGGACTTTCCCTGGCGCAACACCGCTGCCACGCTGCGCAACCGCTTCCGCGAGGACCGGTTGGGTGTGACCGCAGGCAGCCTGACGTTCACCACCATGATCTCGCTGGTGCCGCTGTTCACGGTGGCGCTGGCCATTTTCAGTGCCTTCCCCATGTTCGGGCGCATGGAGTCGGCGGTGCAGAAGTGGCTCGTCAACAGCCTGATCCCCGCCGACATTGTGCGGCAGGTGTCCAAGTACCTGTTCGAATTTGCGGGCAAGGCTGGCCAGATTGGCTGGTTCGGTGCACTGCTGCTGCTGGTCACCGCGCTGGCGCTCATTCTGACCATCGACAGAAAGCTCAACGATATCTGGCGGGTGCGCCAATTGCGCCCGCTCACCCAGCGCGTGCTGGTGTACTGGGCCCTGCTCACGCTGGGGCCGCTGCTGCTGGCGGTGAGCCTAAGCCTGAGCAGCTATGCGCTGTCGGTGTCGCGCGGGTGGGTGGGGCAGGGTGCCCTGCCGGGTGGCCTGCGCGTGCTCATCGATACGCTGGAGTTCATGGTGGTGGTGGTGGCCATGGCGGCCCTGTACCGCTACGTACCGAATGCGCGCGTGCGCTGGAGCCATGCCATGCTGGGCGGGCTGTTTGTGGCGCTGGGCGTGGCCGGCGCCAAGAACCTGCTGGGCTGGTACCTGGCTTCGGTGCCGACCTATTCGCTGGTGTACGGCACCTTTGCCACCTTGCCCATACTGCTCATCTGGATTTACCTGATGTGGGTGATTGTGCTGCTGGGCGCGGTAGTGGCCGCTTACCTGCCCAGCCTGCTTTCGGGCATAGCCCGGCGCGGCGACTCCCCTGGCTGGAGCTTCCAGCTGGCGCTGGAGATGCTGCGCAGCTTGTCGGACGCGCGCCTGCATGGCGAAGAGCACGGCGTCAGCGTAGCGCTCATGGCGCAGCGCCTGCGCGTGGACCCGTTGCAACTGGAAGAGCCGCTGCAGGTGTTGCACGCTCTGGACTGGGTGGGCCGCCTCAATGAGGAGGAGGAGCGGCTGGTGCTGCTGGTGGAACCCGACCTCACCCCGTTGACCCCATTGGCCGAACGCCTCCTGCTGCCCCAGGGAGAGAGTACCCTGGGGATGTGGCAGGCCAGCCAGTGGGACAAGATGACGCTGGCCCAGGTTCTGGCCTAGGTGTTGGCCTAGGTGCTGGCCTAGGTATCACCCGGCCCGGAACGGCACCGACAGAAACCCGCGGAAGCGCGCGCGCCCGCCACGAACCGGCGCTTCCCCGGCCGCATCGCTGAGCCGGTACCCGGGGAAGCGGCGCAGAAAGCGCCCGATGGCAATCCGCCCTTCCAACCGCGCCAGGCTCAGCCCCGCGCACTGGTGCACACCAAAGCCAAACGCCAGGTGCCGGTTGGGGCTGCGGTCCAGTTGCAGCAGGTCCGGGTGGGCAAACTGGGCGGGGTCGCGGTTGGCCGCACCGATGCACAGCGTCACCAGGGCGCCGGCGGGCAGTGGCACTCCGCCCACCTGCGTGTCGGTCAGGGCGCGGCGGTTGCCCAGCTGGTTGGAAGATTCAAAGCGCAAAAACTCGTCCACCGCCAGAGTCAGCAGCTGCTCCTCGGCCTCGCTGGCCGCCGGGGTTGGCTGCAGCGCAGAGAGCAATGCGGCTTTCTGCTCTGGCCACTCCTGCAGGCACACCAGCGCGTTGCCGATGAGGTTGGTGGTGGTCTCGTGCCCGGCATTGAGCAGGAAGATGCAGTTCTGCAGCAGTTCCACTTCCAGCAGCTGCTCGCCACCTTGCTCGCCTTGGATCAGGCGCGTCAGCACATCGTGCTCCGGGTTACCGGGGTGGCGGCGGCGCTCGGCCACCAGCACGCGCAGGTAGTCCAGAAACTCGCTCACGCTCTGGTTGCCCAGCGCCAGCTGCTCCGCGCTCAGGGAGGGCTCCAGCGCGCCCAGTATGGCCAGCGACCAGCCGCGCAGCGGGCCGCGGTCGGCGTGCGGAATATCCAGCAGGTTGCCAATCACCTCCACCGGAATGGCGCTGGCAAAGTCCTCGATCAGATCACCGCCGCCCTGCGCGGCTATGCGGTCCAGCAGGCTGTCCACCAGCTGCACCAGGCCGGGTTCCATCTCGGCAATAGCGCGCCGGGTGAGCGCGCCCATGATGAGCTTGCGCACTCGGGTGTGCAGCGGTGGGTCGTTGAACACCAGGCTGTTCGTGTGGTGCTCGAACAGCGGGGAGTCTGTGCCGTACTTGGGGCCAAACTCCACGCGCTTGTCGGAGCTGAAGGTGGCTGCGTCGCGGTACACCTGCACCACATCGGCGTAGCGGGTCAGGAACCAGCTGCCATCGGGCATGCGGCGCACGGGCTCTTGTTCGCGCAGCGCGGCGTACACCGGGTAGGGGTTGGCCAGGAATTCCGGGCTGAGCTGGCGCAGGTCGAATTGCTGGGCCAGTTCCTTGGCCCGGGCGGTGCTCAGGGGTGGTGTGACGGGTGGCATGGCGTGGGAGCAGGCTAGGTGCAGGAAAGGGTCAGGCCTTCAGGAACTGCAGCAGTGCGGCCAGCGTGCCATCGGGGTCTTCGGTCATGAGCGCATGGCCAGCGCGCAACTGCACCACCCGCCCGTGCCGCGCCTTCTGCACCAGCGGCTGGGCGGCTTTGGGCAGGGTCATCTGGTCTTGCTGGCCCAGCAGGAACAGCACCGGGCAGTTCACCTGCTCCATGGCGGCTTCGCCGTTGGCATAACTGTCGCAGGCCTTGAAGCCGGTGTGGAATACGTTGGTGCGCGGATTGCTGGCCAGCACCCGGCGCATCAGCGCGCGCGAACCGCCCAGCAGCCAGGTGCCCGGCCCCAACGCAGAGGGCGGCGGCGCCAGCATGGAGTGGCTGAACACATTGACCATGTCGATGGCTTTTTGCGGTGCATTCAGCGAAGCATCGAGCAAGGCCGGCGACACCTTCATGGGGTAGGCCGTGCCCACCATGGCCAGCTGGCGCACCCGCTCGGGTGCGCGCGCTGTGGCCTCCAGCGCAATCAGCGAGCCAAAGCTGTGGCCCACCAGCGCGGCCTGGTCTATGCCCAGCGCATCGAGCAGGGCCAGCACCGCATCGGCGGCGGCTTCTACCGTGGCGGGCGGCTCACCGCCGCTCTGACCGTGGCCCGGCAGGTCGATGGCCAGCACGTTCCAGCCGTGGTGGGCCAGGTAGCGGCTTTGCAGAATCCACACGCTGTGGTCGTTGAGCACGCCGTGGATGAACACCACCGTGGGCTGCCCGGGCTGGAAGGGCTTGCCGCCGGTGTAGGCGTAGAGCGGAAAGGTGGCTGGGCCGGTGGGGCTGTTCAGGGTGATGTCGGTTTTCATTTCGACACTCCCGCGTGGTTGCCCGCCTTTTCGGCTGCTTTCAGGGCCCGCTTCAGGTCGTCGATCAGGTCGTCCGGGTCCTCCAGCCCTATCGACAGGCGCACCGTGCCCGGGCCTATGCCAGCGCCCGCCAGCGCCTCGTCGCTCATGCGGAAGTGGGTGGTGCTGGCCGGGTGAATGACCAGGCTGCGGCAGTCGCCCACGTTGGCCAGGTGGCTGAAGATTTTCAGCGACTCGATGAACGCCTTGCCCTGCGCGCGGCTGCCCTTCATGTCGAAGCTGAACACCGAACCCGCGCCGCGCGGCAGCAGTTTTTGCGCCAGCGTATGGCTGGGGTGGGTGTCCAGCAGAGGGTGGCCCACGCGGCTCACGAAGGGGTGGCTGGCCAGGAATTCCACCACGCGTTCGGTGTTGCTCATGTGGCGCGCCATGCGCAGCGGCAGGGTCTCTATGCCCTGCAGAATGAGCCAGGCGGTGTGCGGGCTCATGCAGGCGCCAAAGTCGCGCAGGCCTTCGCGGCGGGCCCGCAGCATGAAGGCCCCGATGGTGGATTCCTCGGTGAACACCATGTGGTGAAAGCCGTCGTAGGGGCTGGCCAGTTCGGCAAACTTGCCCGAGCGGGCGTGCTCGGCCGCCCAGTCGAAGCTGCCACCGTCCACCACAATACCGCCCACCACCGTGCCGTGGCCACTGAGGAACTTGGTGGCCGAGTGGTAGACGATATCGGCACCCAGCTCCAGCGGTTTCATGAGCCAGGGCGTGGTCAGGGTGGAGTCCACCAGCAGCGGAACGCCGTGCTCGTGGGCCAGCTGCGCCACCTGGGGAATGTCGAGCACATCGAGGCCAGGGTTGCCCACGGTTTCGCCAAAGAACAGCTTGGTGTTCGGGCGCACAGCGGCGCGCCAGCCATCGATATCGCCGGGCTTCACGAAGGTGGTCTCTATGCCAAAACGCCGCAGCGTGTAGTGCAGCAGGTTCTGGCTGCCGCCGTACAGCGCCGTGCTGGCCACGATGTGCGAGCCCGCGCCCATGAGCGTGGCCACCGACAGGTGCAGGGCGGCCTGCCCGCTGGCTGTGGCAATGGCGCCGATGCCGCCATCGAGCGCAGCCACGCGCTGCTCCAGCACCGCGTTGGTGGGATTGCTGATGCGGCTGTACACATGGCCCGAGCGTTCCAGGTTGAACAGTGCGGCGGCGTGGTCGCTGGACTCGAACACGAACGAGGTGCTCAGGTGGATGGGCGTGGCCCGTGCGCCCGTGGCGGGGTCGGGGGCGGCGCCGGCGTGCAGCGCCAGTGTGTCGAAGCCGGGGTCGGCGTATCCGGACATGGTGTCTCCTTCTGGGACGAGATCGGCGTACTGAATCCTCGGGCAAACTGCCCTATGAACCCGCCACATTGTGGGCTATATTTATCGCGAAGCCCGGTCCGTGGGCGACAGAGGAGCACACCGATGAAAGTCAGCGACATCCTGCGCGTCAAGGGCGGCACGCTCTACACCGTAGCCCCCGACGAGGCCCTGATCCGGGCCATAGCCACCATGGCCGAATACGACATCGGCTCGCTCGCCGTCATGGAGCACGGCGAACTGGTGGGCATGCTGACTTTCCGCGAGGTGATACACACCATTGCCAGGAACGGCGGCAACGTGGGCCAGTGCACGGTGCGCAGCGTCATGGACGACCACCCCATGTCTTGCACGCCCGAGACCGAACTCAACGCCGTGCGCCCCATGATGCTGGAGAAGCACACCCGCTACATGCCCGTCATGGACAACAAGATGCTCATGGGCGTCATCAGCTTCTACGACGTGGCCAAGGCCGTGGTGGACAGCCAGAACTTCGAGAACCAGATGCTCAAGGCCTATATCCGCGACTGGCCCTCGGAGGACGACAAGGCGGGTCAGCCGGTGCTCTGAGCCCGCCTCTGGCCGCGGGCGGCCGCTCTGGGATAATGCCCGCATGAGCGGAAACACCTTCGGCAAACTCTTTACCGTCACCAACTTTGGCGAGTCGCACGGCCCGGCCATAGGCTGCGTGATCGATGGCTGCCCGCCCGGCATGGCCCTGAGCGAGGCCGACATCCAGACCGATCTGGACCGCCGCCGCCCTGGCACCAGCAAGTTCGTGACGCAGCGCAACGAACCCGATGCGGTGGAAATCCTCAGCGGTGTGTACGAGGGCAAGACCACCGGCACGCCGATTGCGCTGCTCATCCGCAACACCGACCAGCGCAGCAAGGACTACGGCGACATCCTGCAAACCTTCCGCCCCGGGCACGCCGACTACACCTACTGGCAGAAATACGGCATCCGCGACCCGCGCGGCGGCGGCCGCTCTTCGGCCCGCCTGACTGCGCCCACCGTGGCCGCTGGCGCCGTGGCCAAGAAGTGGCTGAAAGAGCGTTACGGCACCACCTTTCGCGGCTGCATGACGCAGATTGGTACGGTGGCCATTCCCTTCGAGGACTGGGCCCACGTGCCGAACAACCCCTTCTTTGCGCCGCTGGCCGATGTGTCTGCGCTGGAAGACTACATGAACGCGCTGCGCAAGTCGGGCGATTCGTGCGGAGCGCGGCTGCGTGTGGTGGCCCAGGGCATGCCGGTGGGCCTGGGCCAGCCGCTGTATGACAAGCTCGATGCCGACATCGCCTACGCCATGATGGGCCTCAATGCGGTGAAGGGTGTGGAGATAGGGGCCGGTTTTGCCAGCGTGGCCCACCTGGGCAGCGCGCACGGCGACGCCCTCAGCCCCGAAGGCTTTCATGGCAATAACGCTGGTGGCGTGCTGGGCGGCATCAGCACCGGGCAGGACCTGGAAGTGTCCATCGCCATCAAGCCCACCAGCTCCATCCTGATTCCGCGCAGCACCATAGACGCTGCCGGCGCACCGGCCGACATCATCACCAAAGGCCGGCACGACCCCTGCGTGGGCATACGTGCCACGCCCATTGCCGAGGCGCTGCTGGCCCTGGTGGTCATGGACCACGCGCTGCTGCACCGCGCCCAGTGCGGCGACGTGCAGCCCCCGCTGGCGCCCATTCCTGCGCAAGCCTGACGTTTCCCCGGGAGACCCTACATGCCTACCATCCGCGTTGAACTGTTCGAAGGCCGCACCCCCGAGCAGAAGAAAGACTTTGCCGTGGCCGTGACCGAGGTGGCCGCGCGCACGCTGGGCGCCAAGCCCGAATCGGTCGATGTGATTTTTGTGGATGTGAAGAAAACCGAGTGGGCTACCGGCGGCGTGTTCTGGAGCGAACGCACCCAGTGAGCCCGCCGCTCTGGCCTTACGCCGCGTTGTCGGCGGGGTATTTCGCGCACATCGGCTTCTTCAACCCCTACCTGCCGCTGTGGCTGCAGGACATGGTCCTGAGCCTGGTGGCCATCAGCCTGCTGACCTCGCTGCAATCGG
>JALOSG010000124.1 GCA_025458665.1 Serpentinimonas sp. | reverse complement strand
ATCGACTCCACCGGCCTGCTGGTGCTCACCCAGGACGGCCGCGTGGCCAAGGCGCTCATCGGGGAGGATTCCCCCATAGAAAAAGAGTATCTGGTGCGGGTGGTTTATGCGCCCAACGGCCCCAAGGGCGCGGGCTTGGTGGAGCAGGATGTGCAGTCGGTGTTCCCGTCCGAAGGGCTGCGCCGCCTGCGCCATGGGCTGTCGCTCGACGGCAAGGCCCTCAAGCCAGCGCGCGTGGATTGGCAGAACCCCGAGCAACTGCGCTTCGTGCTGCAAGAAGGCAAGAAGCGCCAGATTCGCCGCATGTGCGAACTGGTGGGGCTGCACGTGGTGGGGTTGAAGCGTGTGCGCATAGGCCGCATCGCGCTGGGGCAACTGCCGCAAGGGCAGTGGCGCTACCTGGAACCGCACGAGCAGTTCTGATCCCGGCGCCACCGCCTGGCGCTGCTGCCCGCCTGTCTCTGGCCCCTTGAAATCGGCCTGCCCGCCCCCAGCTTCGGCGGGTCCCGGGCATGGCCCGTTTTATCTCTGAAGCAAAGACATGAGCACCCATACCCACGCCTTCCAGGCCGAGGTGGCACAACTGCTGCACCTGGTCACGCACGCCCTGTACTCCAACAAGGACATCTTCCTGCGCGAGCTGGTGTCCAACGCGTCCGACGCCTGCGACAAGCTGCGCTTCGAGGCCCTGGACCACGCCGAACTCTATGAAGACGCGCCCAATCTGGAAGTGCGCGTGGCGTTCGACAAGGAAGCCCGCACGCTCACCATCACCGACAACGGCATAGGCATGAGCGAGCAGGAGGCCATCGATCACCTGGGCACCATCGCCAAGAGCGGCACCAAGGACTTTGTCAGCCGCCTCAGTGGCGACCAGAAAAAAGACGCCCAGCTCATTGGCCAGTTCGGCGTGGGCTTCTATTCCGGCTTCATCGTGGCCGACAAGATCGTCGTGGAAAGCCGCCGTGCCGGCCTGGGTGCCGAGCAAGGCGTGCGCTGGACCAGCGGTGGCACCGGCGACTTCGAGACCGAAACCATCAGCCGCGCGGCCCGCGGCACCAGCGTCATCCTGCACCTGCGCGAAGACGCCACGGAATACCTCAACCGCTGGAAGCTGAAAACCATCATTGGCAAGTACTCCGACCACATCAGCCTGCCCATCCTGATGCAGAAGGAAACCTGGGACGCCGAGAAAAGCGAGTACCTCCTGCAGGACGAATGGGAGGCCATCAACTCGGCCAGCGCTCTCTGGACGCGCCCCAAGAAAGACATCACCGACGAGCAGTACGCCGACTTCTACAAAGCCATCAGCTACGACACCGAAGCTCCGCTGAGCTGGAGCCACAACCGCGTGGAAGGCAGTACGGAGTACACGCAGCTGCTCTACATCCCCGCCAAGGCGCCGGTGGACCTGTGGAACCGGGACAAGAAAGCCGGCGTGAAGCTGTACGTGAAGCGCGTCTTCATCATGGACGACGCCGAAGCCCTCATGCCCACCTACCTGCGCTGGGTCAAAGGCGTCATCGATTCGGCCGACCTGCCCCTGAACGTGAGCCGCGAACTGCTGCAGGAAAGCCGCGACGTGCGCGCCATCCGCGAAGGCAACACCCGCCGCGTGCTCACACTGCTGGAAGACCTGGCCAAGTCCGATGCGGACAAGTACCACGCCTTCTACGCCGAGTTTGGCGCTGTGCTCAAGGAAGGTCTGGGCGAAGACTTCAGCCACCGCGAAAAGCTGGCCAAGCTGTTGCGCTTTGCCTCCACCACCGAGCCCACGGTCACCGTCGCCCTGGCCGACTACAAGGCCCGCATGAAAGAAGGCCAGGAGGCCATCTACTACATCACCGGCGACTCGCTGGCTGCGGCCCGCAACAGCCCGCAGCTGGAGGTGTTCAAGAAGAAAGGGATTGAAGTCCTGCTCATGACCGACCGGGTCGATGAGTGGGCGCTTTCCTTCCTCACCGAGTTCGACGGTACCCCGTTGCAGTCGGTGGCCAAGGGCGCGGTCGATCTGGGCAAGCTGCAGGACGAGGAAGAAAAGAAGGCCGCCGAAGCCGCTGCCGAGACCTTCAAGCCCCTGCTCGACAAGCTCAAGGACAGTCTCAAGGACAAGGCCAAGGACGTGCGCGTCACCACGCGCCTGGTGGACTCACCGGCATGCCTGGTGGTGGAGGACGGCGACTACTCCACCCAGCTGGCCCGGCTCTTGAAACAAGCCGGCCAGCAGGCCCCCGACGTGAAGCCCATTCTGGAAGTGAACGCGGAGCACGCGCTGGTGAAAAAGCTCGACGGGTCCGCGCACTTCGACGACTTGGCCCACATCCTGTTCGACCAGGCCCTGCTGGCCGAAGGCGGCATGCCGGAAGACCCTGCGGCGTATGTGCGGCGGGTCAATACCTTGCTGCAGGCGGCCTGAACGCCGCTCAACCCAACACCACCTCGCCGCGCGGGGTGGTCAGGGTGGCGCACAGGCCTGCAGCTGCCGCGCCAGCAGCGGTCGCTTGAACTGGAACCGCGCCCAGCCCAGCCACCTGCAGGGCCTGTGTGAGGAGTTGCGCATCGGGGTGCAGCAGGCGAAAGTCCTTCAGCTTCAGGCCACTGACCGGCATGTCGGTGACGGGGTGGCGCGGGCCCCATGCAATCAGCGTGGGGAGGCAGCCGTCCAGCAAGCGCGCGCCATCGTCGCGCACCGTCAGGCGCCATTCCAGCAAACCTTGCGGCGTGGCGCGCGACGCCGCAATGGGCGCACCGCGCTGCAGGCCCAGCGCATCCCATGCGGCCAGTACCGCATCCAGCCGATCTACCCGCGCCACCCAGTGAATGAGTTGCGGACCTTGCTGTGCCAGTCGTGCTTGCAGCGCTTCATCGTCCAGGTCGAACCACCGCTTCAGCGGCGCAGCCCGCGCGGGCTGGGCGGCCGGGTTGATGGCAATGATTTCCAGGTAAGGCGGTGGTTCTGCGACGGGACCTTCGCCGTCACCCAGCCGCAGCAGCCGGTTGTGCGTGCCGAACAGCGCATGTTCTCCGCCCGGCCCGGGCGTCACGCCCAGCGTGGCTTCACACCATTGCACGCCTTCTTCCAGCGTGCGGGCTGCCACCACGAGATGATCGAGACCCGCCATCACGCGGCCCGGGGCAGTGAACCTGCGGCGGGTCCGTGTGCAACGGCGTGCAGCTGGGCCTTGATGGTGGCGGCCAGCGCCGCCACGCCCCGAACAATCTGCTCGGGCGTGGAGGTCACGAAAGACAGGCGCACCGCGCGCGCATCGGCTTCGCCCGCATAGAAAGCGCTACCCGGCACAAAGGCCACGCCGCGCTCCACCGCATGCGGCAGCAGTTCCATGGCGTTCAGGCCAGCCGGCAGTTGTACCCACAGGAACATGCCGCCGTCGGGCTGGTTCCAGCGCACATCCAACCCGTGCATATGGGTCTCCAGAGCCGCGAGCATCGCGTCGCGCTGGGCTTTGTAAAGCGCCCGTATGGTGGGCACATGCCGCTCCAGAAAACCGTCTTTCATCACCTCGTGCACCAGCCGCTGGTTGAAGGTGGGTGTGTGCAAGTCCGCGGCCTGTTTGGCCTGCAGCAGCTTGGGGTAGAGCGCCTTGGGCGCCACCACGTAGCCCAGCCGCAACCCCGGTGCCAGCACTTTGGAGAACGATCCCAGGTAAAGACAAGCCTCGGGGTTGCGCGCCGTCAGGGGTGTCGGTGGCGCGGTATCGAACCACAGGTCTCCGTAGGGGTTGTCTTCCACCAGGGGCAGTCCCACCTCGGCGGCCACACGGCTCAACTCGGCGCGGCGTGCCTCGCTCATGGTGCGCCCGGTCGGGTTCTGGAAGTTGGGCAGCACATAGAGGAAGCGCGGCATGCCGTGGGCGGGATCCAGGTCGGGGGCCAGGTCCAGCTGCAGCAGGCGCCGCCGGTCTGGTTCTTCCAGCCCGCCATCTTCCGGATGGGAAGGGCTTTGACCCATTTGGGTCAACAGGTCGGTCAGGTCTATCCCTTCCTCGTCGCTGCGCACGCCCACCACCTCGGGCTCCATGGGCGCAAACGCCTGCAAGGCACCCAGATAGGTGGGAGTCTCCACCAGAACGCGGCTACCCGGGTCCAGCAGCACTTTGCCCACCAGGTCCAAGCCCTGCTGGGAGCCGCTGGTAATCAGTACCTGTGCCGGGTCCACATCCCAGGGCAGCATCTGGGCCACCTGCTCGCGCAACGGCGCATAGCCTTCGCTCGAAGAGTATTGCAGCGCGGCCCGCCCGTCCGCCTGCAACACCTGGGCGCAAGCCTGTGCAAACGCATCCAGCGGGAAGGTGGCCGGCGAGGGCAGGCCCCCTGCCAGGCTCACTATGCCAGGCCGCTCCGTCACCTTCAGGATTTCCCTGATGATGGATGGGTTCATTTTCTCGGCCCGTTGGGCCAGCGTCCATTTCATCGCAGTGTCTCTTCCGTTCGCTGAGGCCCAGCAGGCCGGGGTGGTGCAAACCGGTGGTTCACACCCTCATGTTGCCACAGGCTGCATGCCGTTCCACAGCATCCATGCTGCCGTCAGTACCAGGGCAGTGGCCATCAGGCGATTGAAGCCCCGCAGGCGGCCGTAGCTCGGCTGGTCCTGCACCAAAGGGCCCGCCAGCCATTCACGCAGCAGCGTTCCAGCCAGCGCGTAGGTGAAGTTGCTCAGTGCGGCGTAGGCCAGCAGCACCGGAAGAATCCAGAAGAAACGCTCCACCGCATCGGGTTTCCCGGCCACCCAGCCCGCCACGATGGAAAGCGCCAGCATCCAGGCTTTGATATTCAGGAACTGCAGCATTACACCCTGCATGAAGCCCACCTGCATGGGCGGGGCTCCCGTGTTAGTGCTGGGGGCGGCGGCGTGGGCCAGCCGCCAGGCCAGCCAAAGCAGGTAGCCAGAGCCTGCCAGCAGGATGCCCCAGCTCAGTGCGGGTACGGCCAGCACCACAGAACCTAGCCCCAGCGCACACAGCGCGAACAGCAAGCCCCAGCCCGCGGGTACAGCCAGAACAAACCGCCCCGCATGGCGCAACCCGCCGTTGGCCGCCAGTGCCGCCGACAGCGTGGTGTTGGGCCCGGGGGTGAAACTGGTGGCAGTAGCCAGCACCAGCAGCGCGGTCCACTCGTTCGGTGTCATGTCATCGTTTCCGGATTGCTGTCATAGGACACAAAGCACGACGGGCCGGCAGGGTTTCAGGCCTATATTCAGGTCTGTCTTCAGGTCGATAGCGCGTCCCACCGCTCCAGCGCAGCGAGCAATGCTTCGTCAATCTCTGCGTGCCGCGCCGCCAGCGCTGCAGCCCGCGCCGGGTCGCTGCCGTAGAGCGCGCCGCCCGCCATGGCCTGGTCAATGTCGGCCTGCTCTTTCTCCAGTGCTTCTATCTGTGCGGGCAAAGCGTCCAGTTCCCGCTGCTCCTTGTAGCTCAGCTTGCGGCGTGGCTTGGCGTTATCGGTTGCGTCTGGGGATGAGACCGGTGTGGCCACAGAGGATGAGGTGGCGCCTGCGGGAGCGGTCACTGTCGGGGCGTTCTCCAAGGCGCTCGGCCGGGGGCTTTCTGCAGCCCCCGCCTTTTTGCTTGCAGTCTCCCGCAGTGCAGCCGCCCGCGCCGACTGCGTCATCCAGTCCTGCACATCGCCTTCGTACTCGCGCCACTGGCCAGCACCTTCAAACACGATGGTGCTGGTCACCACGTTGTCCAGGAAGCGGCGGTCGTGGCTGACCAGGAACACGGTGCCTTTGTAGTCGGCCAGCAAGTCCTCCAGAAGCTCCAGCGTATCGATGTCCAGATCGTTGGTCGGCTCGTCCAGCACCAGCACGTTGGCAGGGCGGGCAAACAGGCGCGCCAGCAGCAGCCGGTTGCGCTCCCCGCCCGACAGCGTCTTCACCGGCGCGTGCGCCCGTGCCGGAGAAAACAGAAAATCCGCTAGGTAACTCTTCACGTGGGTGCGCCGGCCGGCAATCTCGATCCACTCGCTGCCCGGGCTGATGAAATCTTCCAGTGTGGCCTCCAGGTCGAGCTGGTCGCGCATCTGGTCAAAGTAAGCCACCTGCAGCTGAGTGCCCTGCTTCACGGTGCCGGAATCGGGGGCCAGCGTCCCCAGGATCAGCTTCAGCAGCGTTGTCTTGCCGGCGCCGTTGGGCCCAATCAGCCCCACTTTGTCTCCCCGCAGAATCGTGGCGGTGAAATTGTTCACTATCACCTTGCGCGCATCGCCACTGCCAAAGTGCTTGCACACCTTTTCCAGTTCGGCCACCAGCTTGCCGCTGCGAGCGCCGCTGTCCACCTCCAGCTTCACCCGGCCCACCACATCGCGCCGGCTGGCGCGTTGCTCTCTCAAACGCTTGAGGCGTTCTATGCGGGCCTGCGCCCGGGTGCGGCGCGCTTCCACTCCCTTGCGTATCCACACCTCCTCCTGAGCCAGCAGCTTGTCGGCTTTGGCGTTGATCACTTCCTCCTGCGCCAGCCGCTCCTCCTTCAGCACCTGGTAGCGGCTGAAGTTGCCGTCATAGCTGGAGAGTTGTCCACGGTCCAGTTCCACCACCCGAGTCACCACGCGGTCCAGAAACGCCCGGTCGTGGCTAATGACCACCACCGAACCGGCAAACTCCAGCAACAGATCTTCCAGCCAGGTGATGGCCTCCAAATCCAGATGGTTCGTGGGTTCGTCCAGAAGCAGTACATCGGGTCGGCTTACCAACCCCTGTGCCAGCGCTACGCGCTTGCGCATCCCGCCGGACAGGGCATCTACCAGGGCATCACCGTCCAGTTGAAGCTTCTCCAGGGTCGCCGTGACACGGTTTTCCCAGTTCCACGCGTCCAGCACCTCAATCTCGTTCTGCAGCGCGCCGGTGTCCACGTCGGGGTGTGCATCGGGGTTCTCCAAGGCTGCCAGGTACAAATCGCGCACGGCCCTGGACCGCGCCAGACCCTCACTCACCAGATCGAATACCCGCGATCCTGGCGCAAAGTCGGGTTCCTGCGGCACAAAGGCCAGCCGGAGCCCGCCGATGTACTGCAACTCGCCATCGTCGGGCTTTTCCTGTCCGGCAAGAATGCGCAGAAGGGAGGATTTGCCCGACCCGTTGCGACCCACAAGCCCCACACGCTCGTTCGACTCCACCGCAAAGTCGCAGTGGTCCAGCAAGGGCACATGACCAAAGGCCAGCTGTGCCTGCTGCAAGGAAATCAATGCCATAGATACCAATCTAGAAAGTAGCGCTGCATTATCCAGGGTGGAGGTGCGTAGGGCGGGTAGTCTGTCTAGACCTGATCCCTCGTGTTCATTAAGGTGGAGTTCCCCCGTTCCTGGCTCTGCAGACGTTCCTAGGACTCCGCGAGGCAGCTAGCTACGGGCTGTGTGCTTCCCCGGCGGCATAGCTATCTAAATTACGAAGCGGGGCGCCAGCCAGAGTGGCAGGCTGGTCCAGGGCGCCCAGGAACACTGCCCGTGTGCTGCCACTGCCTCACGGTGGAAGCACGCACGCGATGCCACCGCTGGCAGCGCGCACAAAGTTTTTTGCGATCGGTTTGACTGCGCGCGGAAAACCGATGTATACTGCGAGGCTCAGCACAACGCGATACAGCATCTTCAAGATGCCCAGTCGCAAGAGGTGTTGAAGAGCGTCCCGCAAGGGCGTCAGAAGTTCACCAATCAGCTACGCAGGTAGCTGCGATGTTGAAGAAAAAAACTTCTGGGTGTTTTGACAAGACGACGAAAGTTGTGTCATAATACGAGGCT
>JALOSG010000123.1 GCA_025458665.1 Serpentinimonas sp. | reverse complement strand
GTGTCCGTCCTCAATCTGCTCGATCTGCCAGCGCACCTCGAAGTCGATGGCCTGCTGCATGAACTTGAAGCTGTTGAGGTTCTTGATCTCGCGCCGCGTACCCAGCGGCGCGCCGGGCTTGCGCACGCTCACGTTGGCGTCGCAGCGGAAACTGCCTTCCTGCATGTTGCCGTCGCAAATACCTATCCACGTCACGATCTTGTGCAGTTCGCGGGCGTAGGCCACGGCTTCGGCGCTGGAGCGGATATCGGGCTCGGTCACGATTTCCAGCAGCGGCGTGCCGGCGCGGTTCAGGTCGATGCCGCTCATGCCGTGGAAGTCGTCGTGCAGGGACTTGCCGGCATCTTCTTCCAGGTGCGCGCGCACCAGCCGCACGGTTTTCTTCTCGTTGCCCAGCAGGAAAGACACCTCGCCGCCCTGCACCACCGGAATCTCGTACTGGCTGATCTGGTAGCCCTTGGGCAGGTCGGGGTAGAAGTAGTTCTTGCGCGCAAAAATGCTGCGCTCGGCCACGTGGGCGCCCACGGCCAGGCCAAACAGAATGGCGCGCTCCACGGCGCCACGGTTCATCACGGGCAAGGTGCCGGGCAGGGCCAGGTCCACGGCGCAGGCCTGGGTGTTGGGCTCGGCGCCAAAGGCCACCGAGGCGCGGCTGAAAATCTTGCTCTGGGTGGAAAGCTGCGCGTGGGTCTCGAAGCCAATGACGACTTCGTAGCCCTGCACCAGCAGGGACTTGCCAGCGGCAGTGGAGGTGGCAGAGGACGTATTCATGCGTAAGCCTGCGGGGAACGGGTATGCCAGTCGGTGGCGCACTGCACATGGTGGGCCACGCTGAGGAGGCGGGCCTCGTCGAGGTAGTTGCCGATGAGCTGCAGGCCCACCGGCAGGCCACCGGCAAAACCACTGGGTACGCTCATGCCCGGCAGGCCCGAGAGCGAAGCCGGCAGCGTGTAGATGTCGGCCAGGTAAGCCGAGAGCGCATCGCCCGACTTCTCCCCAATCTTCCACGCCACGGTGGGCGCCACGGGGCCGGCAATCACGTCGCACTGCGCGAAG
The DNA here is from genome assembly GCA_025458665.1 of Serpentinimonas sp. GTDB lineage: Bacteria > Pseudomonadota > Gammaproteobacteria > Burkholderiales > Burkholderiaceae_C > JALOSG01. The sequence continues at coordinate 6,702 of JALOSG010000123.1, read as the reverse complement.
GCGGCCTGGAAGTCCTGCGCAATCAGGCGGCGGATCTGCTGCGCCTTGATGTAGTAGGCGTCGTAATAGCCGTGGCTCAGCACGTAAGTGCCGGTGAGGATGCGGCGCTGCACCTCGGCCCCAAAACCTTCGCTGCGCGACTTCTTGTACATGTCCAGCAGGTCGGTGTACTGCTCGGCACGGTGGCCAAACTTCACGCCATCAAAACGGCTGAGGTTGGAACTGGCTTCGGCCGGCGCGATGATGTAGTAGGCCGGGATGGCCAGCTCGGTGCGCGGCAGGGAGATGTCCACCAGCGTGGCGCCCAGCTTTTCGTACTCCGCCAGGGCGGCGCGCAGCGTGGCCAGCACCTCGGCATCGCAGCCGGCGCCAAAGAATTCCTGGGGCAGGCCTATGCGCAAACCGGCCAGCGGGCGGGCGGCGGTAGCGCCCTGCAATGGCTGGTTCAGACCCGCGGTGTAGTCCTCGGCCGGGCGGTCCAGCGAGGTGGAATCGCGGTCCAGGTCGGGGCCGGCCATGGCGGTGAGCAGGGTGGCGCAATCGGCCGCGCTGCGCGCCATGGGGCCGGCCTGGTCCAGGCTGGAGGCATAGGCCACCATGCCGTAGCGCGAGCAGCGCCCGTAGGTGGGCTTGATGCCGGTGATGCCGCAAAACGCCGCCGGCTGGCGGATGGAGCCGCCGGTGTCCGTGCCGGTGGCTGCGGGTGCCAGCCTGGCCGCCACGGCCGTGGCGGAGCCGCCGGAAGAACCACCCGGCACCCGGGCCGTGTCCCAGGGGTTGTGCGCCGGGCCGTAGGCCGAGTTGTCGCTGCCCGAACCCATGGCGAACTCGTCGCAGTTGAGCTTGCCCAGCGTTACCGTGCCGGCAGCGGCCAGGCGAGCCACCACCGTGGCATCGAAGGGGCTGCGGTAACCCTGCAGCATGCGGGAGCCGGCCGTGGTGGGGAAATCGCGGGTGACAAAAATGTCCTTGTGCGCCAGCGGCACGCCCAGCAGGGGCGTGCGCTCGCCGGCAGCCAGGCGCGCATCGGCGGCGCGGGCCTGGGCCAGGCTGGCTTCCTCGTTCAAGGCCAGGTAAGCACCCAGCGCTTCGTGCTGGCGGGCACGCTGCAGCAGGTGCTGCGTGGCTTCGGTGCTGGAGACTTTGCCCGCCGCCAACTGCGCGGCCAGGGTGGCCACATCCCACTGGTGCAGGTCTTGCTGGGTGGCGGCGTTCATTCAATCACCTTGGGCACGAGGAACAGGCCGCGCTCCACGGCGGGGGCGCTCTGCTGGTTGGCTTCGCGCTGGTTGGGCTCGGTGGCCGCGTCCGGGCGCAGGCGCAAGGCCACCGCCTCCATCACTGCGGTCGGGTGAGCCAGCGGCTCGATGCCGGTGGTGTCCACCGCCTTCATCTGCTCCACCACATCGAAGAACTCGTTGAGCTGTGCGCGCACGTGTTCGGCCTGCTCGGGGCCAAGTTCCAGGCGGGCAAGGTGGGCGATGCGCCCGATCTCTGGCAGGGTGAGTGACATATGGATACAAAAAACCGGGGGTGGAACGGGCCGCTACAGGCACCAAAGGCCGCGTCCGTCCACTTTTACGGAAAAAATGGCAGCAGTTACGCCAAGTTAGGCACAGGCCTTGCAGTATTATCCTGTGTTTGAAAGCTGGCCTGCCGGCAAGTGCCGATTCCCACGCCTGCCGCCCGCCTGGACTTGCACAGCAACCACATGGCTGACGCCCAAAGACCTCTTTTCTCGGACACTGCCCTCCCCTGCGGAGCCCGGCAGTGCGCACAGGACCCCCAACATGTTTGAAGCATTCCGTCGGCACTTCTCGACCGACCTGGCCATCGACCTTGGCACCGCCAACACCCTGATCTACGTACGGCACAAGGGCATCGTGCTCGATGAGCCTTCGGTGGTCTCCATACGCCACGAAGGCGGCCCGCAAGGCAAGAAAACCATCCAGGCGGTGGGCCACGAAGCCAAGGCCATGCTGGGCAAGGTCCCGGGCAACATCGAAGCCATCCGGCCCATGAAGGACGGCGTGATTGCCGACTTCACCGTGACCGAGCAGATGCTCAAGCAGTTCATCAAGATGGTGCACCCGCGCTCGCTGCTCAAGCCCAGCCCGCGCATCATCATCTGCGTGCCCTGTGGCTCCACCCAGGTGGAACGCCGCGCCATCCGCGAGTCGGCCCTGGGCGCGGGCGCCAGCGAGGTTTATCTGATCGAGGAACCCATGGCAGCGGCCATCGGCGCGGGCCTGCCGGTCTCCGACGCGTCGGGCTCCATGGTGGTGGACATTGGCGGCGGCACCACGGAAGTGGGCGTCATCAGCCTGGGCGGCATGGTCTACAAGGGCAGCGTGCGGGTGGGCGGCGACAAGTTCGACGAAGCCATCATCAACTACATCCGCCGCAACTACGGCATGCTCATCGGCGAGCCCACCGCAGAATCCATCAAGAAGCAGATTGGTTCGGCCTTCCCCGGCTCCGAGGTGAAGGAAATGGAAGTGAAGGGCCGCAACCTCTCCGAGGGCGTGCCACGCAGCTTCACCATCAGCAGCAATGAGGTGCTGGAAGCCCTGACCGATCCGCTCAACCAGATTGTCAGTGCCGTGAAAACCGCGCTGGAGCACACCCCGCCCGAACTGGGCGCCGACATTGCCGAGCGAGGCATGATGCTCACCGGCGGTGGCGCGCTGCTGCGCGACCTGGACCGCCTGCTGGCCGAGGAAACCGGCCTGCCGGTGCTGGTGGCCGAAGAGCCCCTCACCTGCGTGGTGCGCGGTTGCGGCATGGCGCTGGAGCGCATGGACCGCCTGGGCGGCAGCATCTTCACCAACGAATAAGCAGCAGGGCCCACGGCCATGCCACTGGGTACCATCGACCGCACACCGCCCCCCTTCTTCAAACAGGGTGCGTCTGCTTTCTCCAAGTGGCTGGTGTTCAGTGCGCTGGCACTCCTGCTCATGGTGCTGGACGCGCGGCTGCAACTCTCACCCACAGTGCGGGCCACCGCCGCCAATGCCATCTACCCGCTGCAGTGGATGGCGCTGCAACCGCTGGAGATCACCGGCTGGATAGGCAATTACTTCTCCAGCCTGCGGGCGGCGCAGGAAGAAGCCCAGCTGGCCCGAGACGAACTGACCCGCCAGGCGCAGCGCGCAGGACTGGTGGAACACCTGCAACGCGAGAACCGCGAGCTGCGCGCGCTGTTGGCCATGAGCCAGACGCTGCCGGTTGAGGGCCAGGGCGCCGACGTGCTGTTCGATTCCCCCGACCCCTACAGTCGCAAGGTGGTCATAGACCGTGGCATCACCCATGGCATCCAGCCCGGCTCGGCGGTCATGGACGGATTTGGTGTGCTGGGCCAGGTGACCCGCGTCTATGCCCTGACTGCCGAGGTCACACTGCTGACCGACCAAAGTCTGGCGGTCCCCGTGGTCAATACCCGCACCGGTTTGCGCGCACTGGCCTTTGGCCTGCCGGGGCGCGAAGAGGGCCTTCTGGAATTGCGCTACATGGCCACCACCGCCGATATCGAAGTCGGCGATCTGCTCACCACCAGCGGTGTGGACGGCGTGTACCCGCCGGGCCTGCCTGTGGCCCGCGTCACGCAGGTGGTGCGCAACAGCGAGTCGGGGTTTGCGCGGGTGGAAGGCGAACCGCTGGCCCGTACCGACAAGGTGCTGCAGGTACTGATCCTGCCCTCGCAAGCTGAGAGTGCGCGCCCATGATCATGCGCCCTGGTCAGCCCCTGCTGCTACCGGCCAGCCCGTGGTTCATCTGGGGAACCCTGCTGGCCGCCTTTCTGCTCAATATGGTGCTGAGCATGGGCGGGGCCGGAAACGGTGCCTGGATTCCTGATTTGCTCGCCATCACCCTGGTGTTCTGGGCGGTGCACCAGCCGCTGCGCATTGGCGTGGGCATCGCTTTCTTCTTCGGTCTTGGCATGGACGTGCACCAGAGCGCGCTGCTGGGTCAGCATGCCTTGGCCTACACGGCGCTCATCTACCTGGCCATCGTGATCCACCGCCGTATGCTGTGGTTCAACCTGCCGTCCCAGTCCCTGCACATCTTGCCTCTGTTCGTGATGGCCGCCGCACTCCAGGTGCTGGTCCGTCTGCTAGCGGGCGATGGCTTGCCCGGTTGGGGCATTCTGGCGGCTCCGCTGCTCGAAGCTGCCCTGTGGCCAGCGGCGTCGGTCCTTCTGCTCGCCCCGCAACGGCGTGCGCACGACCCCGACGAAACCCGCCCCATCTGAAGCTGTCCCACCCCGCCACACGCCACACGGCCCTACCCTGCATGAGCCCCTTTGTAGACAGCGAACGCCAACTGGCCGCCTTCCGCGCCCGGGTGCTGGTGGCGGGTCTGCTGGTGTTGCTGGCGTTCTGTGTTCTGGCTGCGCGCATGGCCTACCTGCAGATTGGCAAACACCAGGAGCTCCAGGTTCAGGCCGAGAGCAACCGCACCGCGGTGCTGCCCGTGGTGCCCGACCGCGGCCTCATCGTGGACCGCCACGGCGTGGTGCTGGCGAGCAACTACTCGGCCTACACCCTAGAGATCACGCCCTCGGCGGTGGAGGACCTGGACGCTACGCTGGCCGGGCTGGCCGATATCGTGGAGATCACCGAGCGGGATATTCGCCGCTTCCGGCGCCTGATGGAGGAATCGAAACGCTTCGAGTCCCTTCCGTTGCGCATCCGGTTGAGCGACGAAGAGGTGGCGCGCTTCGCGGTCCAGCGCTTCCGTTTTCCTGGCGTCGATATCCGCGCCCGCCTGCTGCGGCATTACCCGCTGGGTGACACCGCCAGCCACGTCGTTGGCTACATCGGCCGCATCAACCAGCGCGAGAAAGAGCTGATCAGTGACTGGCCAGAAGACCAGCAGGCCAACTACCGGGGCACCGAATACATAGGCAAGCTGGGCATAGAGCAAACCTACGAGGACGCGCTACACGGCCGTACCGGATTCGAGCGGGTGGAAACCACGGCGGGCGGCCGTGCGATCCGCACCCTGGCCAGCACCGCGGCCACACGCGGGGACACGGTAGCGCTGACCATAGACATCAAGCTGCAACGGCTGGTGGAGGACATGTTCGGCGAGCGGCGCGGCGCGTTGGTGGCCATAGACCCGCGCAACGGCGAAGTGCTGGCCCTGGTGAGCAAGCCCACCTTCGACCCCAACCTGTTTGTGGAGGGGATCGACGTGGACAACTGGCGGGCCCTGAACGAATCCATCGACCGGCCACTGGTGAACCGCGCCCTGCGGGGCACCTACCCGCCGGGCTCCACCTACAAGCCTTTCATGGCGCTGGCAGCCCTGCACACCGGGGTACGCACCGCCAGCACCACCGTCAACGATCCCGGCTTCTGGATGCTGGGCAACCACCGTTTCCGCAGCCACAACGAAACCCCGCTGGGGCCGGTAGACCTCAAGCGCAGCATCGTGAAGTCCAGCAACACCTACTACTACACGCTGGCCCACGAGATGGGCGTGGATGCCATTCACGATTTCATGCAACCGCTGGGCTTCGGACAGCTCACCGGCATCGACCTGCGCGGCGAGGTGCGGGGCGTGTTGCCCAGTCAGCAGTGGAAGCGCAGCACTTACAAGACACCGGAGCACCAGCGCTGGTATCCCGGCGAGACCATTTCCGTCGGCATCGGGCAGGGCTACAACAGTTTCACGATGCTCCAGCTGGCCCATGCCATGGCCACGGTGGCCAACGGCGGGGTGAAGTTCAAGCCGCGCATCACCGCGTTCACCCAGGGTGCCGATGGCTCAGCCGCCACAGCCACAGGCAAGCCGCCCGAAGGTCAGGCGCTGGGGTATCGGCCGGAGCACATCAGCAAGATTCTGGATGCCATGGAGGCCGTGACCACCGAAGGCACGTCGGCCCGGGTGTTTGCGGGTGCACCCTACCGCAGCGGCGGCAAGACGGGCACGGCGCAGGCTGTGACCATAGGCCAGCGCGAGCGTTACGACGCCAAGAAACTGGAAGAACACCAGCGCGACCATTCCCTCTACGTGGCGTTTGCGCCGGCAGAGGAGCCGCGCATCGCCCTGGCCGTGATCGTGGAAAACGCGGGGTTCGGATCGGCCCACGCAGCCCCCATCGCACGCCGCGTGTTCGATTACGTGCTTCTGGGCCAGTACCCCAGCGAGGCCGACCTCGCTGCCGTGAGTCAGGGGCAGGCGCTGGCGCCTATCGGTACCCCCCGGCTGGCGGCAGACGTGCCCTGGCCTCCCGCGCCCTGATCGCGGGCGACGCCTGTCTTCAGGGTGTGCCGGTGTAAGCGTCCCAACCGGTCTTGGCAATGAGCAGGGTGACCACCAGCAGGAACACCCCCCGAACGAACCCTGAGCCGTGGCGCAGCGCCATGCGTGTGCCCAGCAGGCTGCCCACCACGTTGGCCACGGCCATGACCAGCGCAAAGTGCCACCATACATGGCCTTTCCAGGCGAACAGCATGAGCGCCGAGAGGTTCGATGTCATGTTCAGCAGTTTGGCCGAGGCACTGGCATTCAGGAAGTCATACCCCAGCCAGCGCACCAGCAGGAAAACGAAGAAGCTGCCAGTCCCTGGCCCGAAGAATCCATCGTAGAACCCGATGGTGAGCCCCAGTACGCCCATGGCCGCCATCTCGCGCCGGCCGGCAAACCGTGGCGCATGCTGGCGCCCCAGGTCCTTCTTCAAGAGCGTGTAGACCA
>JALOSG010000122.1 GCA_025458665.1 Serpentinimonas sp. | reverse complement strand
CTGCCCGGCATCGCCCACCAGGCGCGAGCCGGCTTCCACGCGCTCGCTGCTCGAGGCGATGAGCGTGCGGATCTCCTTGGCCGCCTGCGCGCTGCGCTGTGCCAGCGTGCGCACCTCGCCGGCCACCACGGCAAAGCCACGCCCTTGCTCGCCAGCCCGCGCGGCTTCCACGGCGGCGTTGAGCGCCAGGATATTGGTCTGGAAGGCAATGCCATCGATGACGCCGATGATGTCGGCAATCTTCTGGCTGCTCTGGTTGATGCCCTTCATGGTGTCCACCACCTCGGCCACGGCCTGGCCGCCCTGCTCGGCCACGCTGCTGGCCTGCGAGGCCAACTGGTTGGCCGCCGAAGCGTTGTCGGCGTTGTGGCGCACCGTGGAGCCCAGTTCTTCCATGCTGGCAGCGGTCTGTTCCAGCGCGCTGGCCTGGTTCTCGGTGCGGCCCGAGAGGTCCTGGTTGCCCTGCGCGATTTCGCTGCTGGCGGAGGCCACCGCATCGGCGCTTTCGCGCACCGTGCCCAGGCTTTGCAGCAGACGCTCCCGGAACGTCTCCATGTCGCTGCTCAGCCGGCCCAGTTCGTCCTGCGAATGGGCGCGTATCGGCTGTGTCAGGTCTCCCTGGGCCAGCTTGCCCAGCGCATCGCTGAGCAGAGCTACCGGGCGCGCCACCAGGCGGCGGGTGGCCAGCGCCAGCACCAGGATCAGCAATCCCAGCGTCAGGATCACGCCACCCCAGACCCAGGTCATGGCATGCCGCGCGGGCCCCATCATTTCGGCCAGGGGCGCCTCCGCCACCACCGCCAGGTTCCAGGGCGCGTAACGCTCCACCGCAACCAGAAGGTCCTGCGGTTCGGCAGAAGCGCGCAGCGGCGACCACTGCAAGGTGAGGTCGACGGGCTCCGTGGCGGCGTTGATGGTCTCGAACCAGGCCTGGCCGGGTCCTTCTTCAATGTTGGGGCGCTCGGTACCTGCGGGCGCTGCAAACAGGTTGCCGCGCACGGCACCACTGCGCAAGTCCACGCCATACACAGCGCCGGTCTCGCCCACATCGGTGGTATTCATGATGCCGGCCAGCTTGGTCAGCAAGGGAGAAATGTCGGTGCCGATGAACAGAATGCCGATGGTGCGGTCGCCCTCGCGGATAGGCTCGTACACGGTCATGTAGTCGCGCCCGAACAGAGTGGCTCTGCCCACGTAAGGGCGCCCCTCGTTCATCAGTGCGTAGGCCGGGTGGTTGCGGTCCAGCAGCGTGCGGAAGGCACGGCCACCCGTGGCGTTCTTCAGCGAGGTGGTGACCCGCAGATAGTCGTCACCGGTGCGCGCGAAAATCGTGGCCACCGAACCGCCCGAATCGACCGTGAAGCGGTCCACCAGATCGAACTGCCCGTTGATGGACTGGCCGTTGTGCAGCATGACCGGCTCGGGCTTGCCCTCCTCGTTGACTCCCTCGGTCAGCTGGAAGAAACCGGCGGTACTGCGCTTGAACAGCTGAAAGTCCTTTTGCGCCATTTCCCGGGCGTTTTCATCGAACGTGGCTACCGTGGACACAATCTGGCGCGCGCTCTGGTGCACCTCGTCTTTGGCCACCGAAGTGAAGTCCCGCCAGATGACCACACTCACCACGGCCATGGCCGTGATCAGTACGACACAGATAGCCAGCACCGCAGTGGCGGTCAGCTTGAACCCGATAGAAAGGCTTTTCTTATTAGACATGGACTACTCCTGCTAGGAAACGACGTCAGATAGATGGTACTGCGGGTTTAGGGTGAAACTTCTGAGAACTGCAAAGGCGGGGTCTGACCCACCAGAGGTCCGGGCTTTCCCACCCAGTAACCCTGGAAAGAGGCACACCCCATGCCAGCCAGGTAAGCGAACTGTCCTTCGGTTTCCACGCCCTCGGCCACCACGCCGAAGTTCAGGGTCTGGGCCAGCTGGATGATCATTTTTGCAATGGCCAGGTCGTCGGGGTCTTCGAGGATGTCCCTCACGAAGGACCGGTCGATCTTGAGCTGCTGCAAGGGCAGGCGCTTGAGGTAGCTGAGCGAGGAGTAACCCGTGCCAAAGTCGTCGAGCGAGAAGCCCACGCCGAGCGCCGCCAGCTCCCGCATTTTTTCGATGCTGTCTTCCACGTTCTGGGTCAGCTGGCTTTCGGTCAGCTCCAGCTTGAGCTGACTGGCGGGTGCCCCGGTGGCGCGCAAGGTGTCCATGATGGTGGCCACGAAGCTGGCCTCCTGCAGTTGCCGGGCGCTGATGTTCACCGCGAGCGTCAGACAGGCAGTGGCAGGGTCCTGTGCCCAGAGCGCCAGCTGGGTACAGGCCAGATGGAGCACACGCTGGCCCAGCGCCAGAATGAGGTTGCTCTGCTCGGCCAGGGGAATGAACACGTTGGGGGCCAGCAGGCCGCGTTGCGGATGCTGCCAGCGGACCAGCGCTTCGTAGCCTTGTAGCTGGCGAGAGCTGTTCACGATGGGCTGGTAGTGAAGGACCAGTTGGTCGTCGGTGATGGCCTGGCGCAGTTCCTGGTCCAGACTGACGCGCTCGGTCACCAGGGCCTGGATGCTCTGGTCGAAAAAGCGCGTCTGGTTGCGGCCTGCGCGCTTGGCTTCGAACAGCGCGAGGTCGGCGCGCTTGAGCAGATCGCTCATCTCCATGACGCCGGGCGCCGCCAGGCTGATACCCATGCTTGGGGTGAGGTGGAACTCCTTGCCATCGAGTTCATAGGCCCGGTTCAGGTTGTGCAGCAGGCGTTGGGCCAGGCCATCGGCGTTGAGGGCGGCTTCGGCCTCGGTACCCCCCGCATTGGCACACATGACTGCAAACTCGTCACCGCCTATGCGCGCCAGCAACTGTCCTTCAAACACAGCGCTGGAGAGCCGCAACGCCACCTGCTGCAGCGCGACATCGCCTGCTTGATGCCCCAGCGTGTCGTTCAAGTCCTTGAAGTGATCGAGGTCCACGAACAACAGCACCAGCCAGCGGCTTCCGTGGGTCTGCTGTTCCAGCACCTGGGCCAGCCGTTCCATGAAGAAACGCCGGTTGTGGAGCCCGGTCAGCGGATCGAACGACGCCAGTTCCTGCAGGCGCTCTTCGGCCTGCCGGCGTGCGGTCACATTGCGGGCCAGCACCACGAAGCGCTTCTCGTTGCTGACACCTCCGCGCTTGGGTGCGACAGACAACTCGAACCAGAGCGTCTGCCCGTCCTGCAAAGGCAAGGGGTAGGACAGTCCGTGGGCCTCCCCCTGGGAGGCAGCCTGCGCCAGGGCCTGCAGGTAGACCGCCGTCACCGGCGCAGGAAACACATCGCGCAGGGGCTGTCCCTGGAGCTCCTCATGCCAGCGGGCGGCCGGATCGTTCAGAGGCGGGCGGGCTTTGTGGCAAAAGCCCCGGTCATCGAGCTCCAGCATCAGGTCGGGCAAGGCCGCCAATGTGGCTTCGTGGTCGCTGCGCACAGCATCCAGCGCCTGTTGCATCTGCAGCCGCTCGGTCACATCCTGGGTGTAGCCATACCAGGCCACGGTTCCGTCGCCCAGGCGCCGCGGGGAGGCCTCGCTTTCCAGCCAGCGCACCACCGGCTCGCCATAGGCGTTGCGCTGGATGACGCGGAAGTGGCACTGATAGATACCGAGCTGGTCGAGGCTGCGCTGCAGGGCCTCTGCATGAACAGCACGGTCTTCCGGGTGGATGACGGCCCACACCCGCCGGTGGTCCTGCAGCGCGTCGTGGGAAGACACACCCAGCAGAGCCTGACAGGCCTCACTCATGTACACATAGCGGAACTCACCCTGCGCGTTGCGGTGGAACTCATACACGATGCCAGGCAACTGGGCCGTGGCACCCTGCAGCAACTGGAACTGGCGGTGCAACTCGTCCTGCACCTGGCGCAGTGGCGTGATGTCAATGTGGGTACCGAACATCAGGTGCGCGCGGCCATCAGGGAGGCGGCGCACCACACTGCCGCGCGATTGCACCCAGATCCAGTGCCCGGCGTTGTGGCGCATGCGGAACTCCACCAGGTAGCGCTCCGATTCGCCCTTGATGTGGCGGTAGAACTCCGCCTCGGCGTTCGCTAGGTCCTCGGGGTGCACCCGCTCTCGCCACATGTCCATGGTGTGCTGTGGCGCCAGATCGGCCAGCGTGCCACCCAGCATGCCCACCCAGCGCTCGTCGTACACGGCGCTGCGGTCCAGCAGATTGAGCTGCCAGGTCGCTGCACCGGTGCCCCGGATGATGTTTTCCAGCCGCTGGGTCTCGCGCTCCAGTTCGCGCTGGATCTGCAGGCGCTGGGTCAGGTCCGTATTGGCACCCGAGACACGCAGCGGCACGCCCGAGGCGTCCCGCTCGATGTAGCCGCGGCAGTGCACCGTGACGTAGTGCCCGTCCCGGTGGCGCATGCTGAATTCGCCGTCGTAGATGTCCGGTCCCTCGGCCAGCACGCGGGCCAGGAAAGACTGCACATAGGACAGCTCATCGGGGTGAACCAGGGCCAGCCACCAGTCGGGCTGGTGTTCATCGCCAATCTCTTTGTGGGCGTAGCCCAGCATTTCAAACCAGCGCGGTGACAGGTACATGGTGCCGCGCGGGATATTCCAGTCCCAGGCGGCATCGTTCGACCCCTTGAGCACACGCAGCAGGCGGTCGTTCGCCTCCGCGAGTTGCGCCTGCAGGCTGGCCTGTGCGCCAATGTCACGCTGCACCGCCACGAAATGGCTGCACCCTCCCGAAGCATCGAGCATCGGCGCAATGTCCACCTCCACCATGTAGCGCTCGCCGGTACGGGTGTAGTTGACCAGCCGCTGGCGAATCGGCCGCAGCTCGCGCAACGCACTCCCGATGGCAGCCAGCGCAAGCGGGTCGGTCTCGGGCCCTTGCAGGATGCGCGGAGAACTCCCCAGCAACTCACTCAGCCCGTAGCCCGACAGCCGCTCGAATGCCGGGTTGGCATAGACGATGCGCGGCCCGGGGGCTTGCAGCGGTTGCGCTTCGGTAATCAGCACAGCTTCCCGCAGGTGTGCCAGAGCCGCCACCATGAGACGCACCGCTTCCGGTAGCTCAGCGGACAGCGGTAGGGCGGCAGGGACATCTTCCCGTGGTGCCAGCGCGGCAGGCTCGTGTTTTGGCATGGGCGATGCATCAGATTTGTCCCCGACAATAGGGAAATTCTTAGCCTGTGTCTGTCAGGAAACCATGACAAAGCCTTCAGGGGAATTCCCTGATCTTCACGCCCTTACAGCGGCCGCCGCGCGCCACGCACCAACGCCACACGGCGCCCCTGCACCCAGCCTGGCCGGCATGGGTTGCTGGACCAGCGACGCGCACGGCACACTGAGCTGGGACGGCGGGTGTGACGCTTTGCTGGGCGGCCCCCCGCTGTCGCCGAGCCAGCGACTGGCCACCGGGCTGGGGCCCGTGCAATGGCAGGTGTGGCGGCGCTGGCTGGCAGGGCTGCAGGACCCCGCCCGCGCGCCAGCGCAGGCCGCAGACCCGGCCACCGATACCCTGCTGGAACTGAGCTTTGAGCGCCCGGACGGTCAGGTTCGGCACCTGGCGGTCCGGGCGGCCGCGGTTCCGGACGACCAGGGAGCGTCGGTGGTGGGCGTGTTCTGGGACCAGACCACACAGCGCGAATCGAGCCAGCAGATGGCAGCGGCGCACCAGAATCTGCGGCAACTGTCACACCAGTTGCTCACCCAGGAGAAATCACTGCTGCAACACATGGCGCGCCACCTTCACGACCATCTTGGCCAGACCCTGACGGCGCTGCGCTTTCAGATTGAGGGACTGTCGACCAGCCCGGACGCGCTGCCACGCGTGAAGCAACTGGCCATGCTGGCGTCCCAGCAGGTACGCCAGACCCTGACCGACCTGCGCCCGCCCCTGCTGGACGAAGGCGGCCTGGTGTTGGCTCTGGAGGACGATCTGGAGCAGATGCGCCAGAAGTGGAGCGGGCAGCCCACCCAGGTGATGCTGCAGGCGGAGCCCGGCTTCCACCGCCTGCCCGCTGCGGTGGAGTACGCCTTTTTCATGGTGGCCCGGGAAGCCGTCTTCAACGCTCTGCAGCATTCGGGCGCCACCCACATAGAGGTGCGCCTGCGCGAGCGCGCGCGGCGCGAGGTGGAGCTGCATGTCATTGATGACGGACTGGGGTTGCCCGCCCAGGACAGCGCCGCGGCGGGCCGCGCCAGGCCGGGGCAGGCGCGGCGCCACGGCCACCTGGGTCTGGTCACCATGCAAGAGCGGGCCCATGCCATCGGGGCGCGGCTCAAGCTGCAAAGCCGCCCGGGTGGTGGGCTCGATCTGTCCCTGCGCTGGAACCCCGGCCCCCCACAGCGGCCTGAGCTCTGAACCCGCACTGAACCAGGACCCCTCAATTGGCACGGCTCTTCATACTCGACGACCACGCCATCGTGCGCGAAGCGCTGGGCTCGGTGCTCACAGCGGCGGGCCACCAGCTGGTGGGCGAGGCCGGCCAGATTGCCGCCGCGCTGCCCCTGCTGGCCCGTGCCCGTCCCGATGTGCTGCTGCTCGACCTGAGCCTGGGGACCGAAAGCGGCATGACGGTGCTGCAGCACCTGCGCCACCGCGAAGCTGCGGTGTACACGCTGGTGCTCTCCATGTCGGCCCAGCCCGCCCACGTGGACACAGCTTTCCGTTTGGGCGCCATGGGCTACATGCTCAAAGACGCCGACACCAGTGAGCTGCTGCGGGCGGTGCAGGTGGTCTCACTGGGCCAGCGCTTCACCGGCACCGGCGTGGTGTTCACCGATACGCCCGCCACCGCGCTGGATGATGCCGCTGAACTCTCCCCGCGCGAGCTGGAGGTGCTGGCCCTGGTGACCCAGGGCCTGACCAGCGTGGCCATTGCCGAGCACTTGCATCTTTCGCCCAAGTCGGTAGAAACCTACCGGAGCCGCCTGATGCAGAAGCTGGGCGCCCACAACCTCGTGTCGCTGGTGCGCATTGCGCTGCAGCGCGGGCTCGTCACCTGAGCGCCTGGTAGCCGATGGCTCAGTCCATCCACGACACATGCGCATGGACCACGCGCCAGCCTGCTGGGGTGCGCATCCAGGTCTGGCTCTGCCGGCCCACACGGGCCACGCCTTCGCGCACGTACTCGGTGCTGGCTACCGCGATGTCGGTACCGTAGGTGGTGATGACGGTGTTCTGCAGGGTGCGGGCGAGGCCCTTGGAGGGCCGCTGCCGGCGAAACTCCCGAATGGCCTCTATGCCGTACAGGTTTTCCGTGGCGCCCAGCCGGATGGTGTGCGGGCTGTCCCAGAACAGCTCGTCCAGCACATCCACCAGGTTGTTCACCAGCGCATGCTCGTAGCGCTGGAAGGCGGCAGTGACTTCGGCCAGGGTGGTGGGTTCGTTCAGGGTCATGGTTTCAGGCGAGTGAGACAGGAGTGCGAAAGCTTGTGCCCGCTGCGCAGCAAGACGCGTGCCGGGGTAGCCGCTACCATGGCGGTCCACCATGAACAGCGTCCTGCATTTCTTCGCCAGCGCCGGCGCACCGTACCTGCAGGGTCTGGCCCTGAGTCTGGGGCTGATTGTGGCCATCGGGGCGCAGAACGCTTTCGTGCTGCGCCAGGGCCTGCGGCGCGAGCATGTGGGGCCGGTCGTGCTGTTCTGTGCCGTGGCCGACGCCACACTCATCACCGCCGGTGTATTCGGCATGGCCCAGGCGCTGGGCAACCGCCCGCAGGTGGCCCAGGCTCTGGCAGTGGTGGGGGCCCTGTTCCTGCTCTGGTACGGCGGGCGGGCGCTCCAGCGGGTGCGCCAGGCCGGGCAGCTGCA
>JALOSG010000008.1 GCA_025458665.1 Serpentinimonas sp. | reverse complement strand
CAGGGGCAGGTCTTTGATGATCAGGCCGGCCGCGTGGATGCGGTTTGCTTCCACGTCCTCCTCGTTCACGCCGGTATTGCCGATGTGCGGATACGTGAGGGTCACGATCTGCTGGCAGTAGCTCGGGTCGGTGAGGATTTCCTGGTAGCCGGTGATGGCGGTGTTGAAAACCACTTCGCCCACCGTTTGACCGGTAGCGCCTATGGAAACACCTTGAAAGACCGTGCCGTCGGCAAGCGCGAGCAGGGCTGGGGCTGGGACGGGAAACACGGGGCACTCCATTTTCTGGACGCACCTGCGCGCACCGGGGACCAGAGCTTGATTCAGGAGTTTGGCGCCGAGTTGCGCCGCGGGTGCGTGATGTTCGGGTAAACCTTGAGATTATAGCCCGGCGCCGCCGCCATTCCTGCCACGTATGGTGGCGCTGTGGTGCAGGCAGATGGCAGCAGCAGCCGCCACGTTGAGGGACTCTTCTCCGCCCGGCTGCGCAATCCGGATGGGGTGCATGCCCGCCGGCGCAGCGGCTGCCACTTCCAGCAATTCGGCAGAGACGCCCTGCCCTTCGTGGCCCAGAACCCAGGCGCACGGCCAGGGCAAGACCGCCTGGTGCAGCCATTCGCCCTGGTGGGAGCTGGTCATGAGCAGCGGCAGCGACAGCCCGGTCAGAGCGCGGGCTTCCGCCCCTTCCACCAGATGCAGGCCAAAGTGCGCACCCATGCCCGCGCGCAGCACCTTGGGCGCCCACAGCGCGGCACTGCCGCGCAAAGCCACCACCTGCCGGAAGCCCATGGCGGCCGCGCTGCGCAACACCGAGCCCACATTGCCCGGATCCTGCAACCGGTCCAGCACCACGGTGGGTACACCGGCTTGCGGTTCCGTGGTAGCGGGCAAGCGCCACAAGGCGCCCAGATGGGGCGCAGACTCCAGCCCGCTCAGGGACTTCATCACCGCCATGGGCACCACCACGCAGCGGGTCTGTGCGGGAAGCTCCAGGGGTTGGGGAACGGGCACAGCTGAGGTGCCAGCGACCTGCTGCGCCCAGGCAGCCTCGGTGTACACCACCACTTCGGGAACCTCAGCGCGGGCCAGCAGGGCACGCAGCAGGTGATCTCCCTCCAGCCACACCGAACCGTCACGCCGGTAGGCGGTGGTGTCGTTGGCCAGGGCACGCAGGCGCTTGACCAGCGGGTTGTCCTTCGAGGTGATGAGTTCCGGGGTCATGCTGCATCCTGCACCGCGAAGCGCCACGCGGCCTCCGCCACAGGCGCGAAACTGCGCCTGTGCTCCGGGCAGGGGCCGTGGGCGCGCAGCGCCGCCAGGTGGGCTGCCGTGCCATACCCTTTGTGGGCAGCAAAACCGTACTGGGGGTAGCGCTCGTCGAGTTCGTGGCACCAGCGGTCGCGGGTCACTTTGGCCAGAATGCTGGCTGCCGATATGGCCGCCACCTTGGCGTCGCCCTTCACAATGGCTTCTGCGCGAATATCCAGCACCGGCAGGCGGTTGCCGTCCACCAGCACCAGGTGCGGGCGCAGCCGCAGGCCCTGCACGGCGCGCCGCATGGCCAGCAGCGTGGCCTGAAGAATGTTGAGCTGGTCAATCTCGGCAACACTGGCCACGGCCACGCTGGTGCACAGGGCCTGGGCCATCACGGCATCGAACAGACGCTCGCGCTGTGCGGCACTGAGTTTCTTCGAATCGTTCAGGCCTCGGATGGGCCGCAAATCATCCAGCACCACTGCGGCGGCCACCACAGGACCCGCGAGCGGGCCACGGCCAGCCTCGTCCACGCCGGCCACCAGACCCGGCGCATCCCAATGCAGGGCAGCCTGTTCAGCGTGCAAGAAGTTCTTCGATCGCATCGCAAGCCAATTGTGCGGTATCGCGACGCAGCAGCTGGTGCAATTCCGCAAAGCGCTGCGTCACGGCTTGTGCACGGGCGCGCGCGGCAGGCGTGTCATCCAGCCAGGCCAGGGTGGCCTCTGCCAGCGCCCCGGGGGTGGCGGCTTCCTGCAGCATTTCGGGCACCAACATGTCCTTGGCCAGTATGTTGGGCAGGCCCACCCAGGGTTGCAGGCGCTTCCTTTGCGTCAGGCGCCAGGACAGCCAGTTCATGTGGTACGCGATCACCATGGGGCGCTTGAACAAGGCAGCCTCCAGGGTGGCGGTGCCGCTGGCAATGAGAGTCACGTCACAAGCCGCCAGCACCGTGTTGGACTGCGCGCGCACCACCTGCACCACTTCCTGCAGGCCGCTTTGGCCCACCAGTTCTGCAATGCGCGCGTGCAGTGCAGGTACGGCTGGCAGCACAAAGTGCAAATGGCGCAAGTGCGCCGGGCGCTGGCGCAGCATGAGCGCGGTGGCCTGCAGAAAGCGCGGCAGCAGGTGTTCAACCTCGGCACTGCGGCTGCCGGGAAGCAATGCCACCCAGCGGGCATCTTCGAACGTGGCGGCCGTGAACCTCGCGGCATCGGGCTCGGCGCGCAGCTTCGCGCGCGCACCTGCCTGGTCTGGAGCATCGGGAATCAGGGCCGCCAGCGGGTGACCCACGTAGCGCGCGTCCACGCCGTGGAGGGCAAAGAGTTCGGGCTCGAACGGGAAAATGCACAGCAGTTGGTCCACGTTGCGCTGCACCTGCTCCACCCGCTCCGGGCGCCAGGCCCACACGGCCGGGGCCACGAAGTGCACCGTGCGCACGCCGCGCTGCTTGAGCCAGCCCTCCAGCGCCAGGTTGAAATCGGGGGCATCCACGCCCACGAACACATCAGGGCGTTGCTGGGTCAGACGCTCCAGCAGTTGCTTGCGCACGCCCACCAGCTTTCGGTAGTGGCGCAGCACTTCCACGTAACCGCGCACGGCCAGCATCTCGCTGGGCCACCAGGCATCAAGGCCCTGTGCCGCCATGTGCGGGCCACCTATGCCGTGGGAAGACACATTCCAGCGCTGGCCCAGAGCCGCCAGCAACTGCGCCGCCAGCACATCGCCCGAAGCCTCTCCGGCCACCATGCCCAGACGCAACGTCTGCACGGCTGTACTCGGCCCGGACAGCGCCATGCTGCTGCCCCGCTTCAGCGCACGATGCCGCGGTGGGTGGACAGGCCCTGAAGAAAGGCGCTCATGAGGTCCACATCGGGCTGTGCATCCGGAAACTGCTGCACCAGCTGGTCAATCTGCCCCATGGCCTGCTCTACCGTCAGGTTGCTGCGGTACAGCGCCTTGTGAATGGCCTTCACGGCCGACAGGCGTTCCGGGTTGAAACCGCGCCGGCGCAGGCCTTCGTAGTTCATGGAGCGCGCGCCCGCGGGCTGGCCCTGCGCCATGACAAAGGGTGGCACATCGGCAAACAGCAGCGAGCACATGGCGGTCATGGCGTGCGCGCCAATGCGCACGAACTGGTGCACCACCGTGAAGCCACCCAGAATCACCCAGTCGCCCACTTCCACGTGGCCGGCCAGCTGGCTGTTGTTGGCGAATATGGTGTGGTTGCCCACCACGCAGTCGTGCGCCAGATGCACGTAGGCCATGATCCAGTTGTCGTTGCCCACACGGGTCACGCCACGGTCGCCAGGCGAACCGATGTTGAAGGTGCAGAACTCGCGGATGGTGTTGCGGTCCCCGATGATGAGTTCGCACGGCTCGCCGGCGTACTTCTTGTCCTGCGGGATGGCGCCCAGCGAGTTGAACTGGAAAATGCGGTTGTCCCGGCCTATGGTGGTGTGCCCCTCGATGACGCAATGCGCGCCCACCGTGGTACCCGCCCCGATCTTCACGTGCGGGCCTATCACGGTGTAGGGGCCTACCGATACAGTGCTGTCCAGTTCGGCCGATGCGTCCACCAGCGCGGTGGGATGGATGAGGCTCATAAGGCGTTCAGGCAAGGTTCAGGCGATGGTGCGCATGGTGCACATCAGCTCGGCCTCGCAGGCCAGCTCGCCGTCGACGCGTGCCACGCCCTTGAACTTGAAAATGCCCGCCTTCATGCGCTCCAGCGTCACATCCATGATGAGCTGGTCGCCCGGCTCCACCGGGCGCTTGAAGCGTGCGCCATCGATGCCGGCAAAGTAATACACCGTCTTCTCGTCGGGCACCACGCCCAGCGTATCGAACGCCAGCAAGGCGGCCGTCTGGGCCATGGCTTCGAGCATGAGCACGCCCGGGAAAACGGGCCGGTGCGGGAAGTGGCCGGTGAACTGCGGCTCGTTGATGCTGATGTTCTTCAGCGCCTGGATGGACTTGCCCTTCTCCAGCGCCAGCACACGGTCTACCAGGAGGATGGGGTAGCGGTGCGGCAGTTGCTTGAGGATTTCGTGGATGTCCATCATGGTGTCTTGTTTTCCAGTGTCTTGATGCGCTCGCGCAGCCGGTAGAGCTGGCGCAGTGTGGCGGCGTTCTTTTCCCAGTTCTTATTGTCGTCGATGGGGAACACCCCGCTGTACTGGCCTGGCTGCAGGATGGAGCGCATGACCACCGAGGCGGCCGAGATGTGTACCCCGTCGGCCAGCGTCAGGTGGCCCAGCACCACCGCGCCACCGCCCACCGTGCAGTGGGCACCAATGCGCGCGCTGCCAGCCACGCCCACACAGCCCGCCATGGCGGTGTGCCGCCCGATGTGCACGTTGTGGCCTATCTGGATGAGGTTGTCCAGCTTCACGCCGTCTTCCAGCACGGTGTCTTCCAGCGCTCCGCGGTCTATGCAGGTGTTGGCGCCTATCTCCACATCGTGGCCGATGCGCACCGCGCCCAGTTGCTCGATCTTCACCCAGGCGCCCTCGTGCGGGGCAAAGCCAAAACCATCGGCGCCAATGACCACACCCGCGTGAAGAATGCAGCGGTCGCCCAGCTGGCAGTCGCGCCCCACCACCACGCGCGGGGCGATGCGGCAATCCTCCCCCACGATGGCATGGCGCTCGATGACGGCATGAGCGCCCACCTGGGTGCCTGCGCCCACCTGCGCGCCCGCCTCCACCACCGCAAAGGCGGCAATGCGTACGCCGGGGGCCAGGTGTGCACCGGGGTCCACGCTGGCCAGCGGATGAATGCTGGGGGGTGCGCCGGTGGGTTCAGCATTTGCCTTACCTTGCTCCAGCACATCCCGGCGGGCACGCCACCACTGCGTCAGGCGGGCAAAGTACAGGTAGGGGTCTGGGGTGACGATGCAGGGGCCACGCGCACCAGCGGCCTCAGCCCACGCGGGCGCCACGATGAGTGCAGCGGCCTGTGTGGTGGCAATTTGCGGCACCGCCCTGGCCTGGGCCACAAAGCTCAGGTCGTGCGGTCCGGCAGCACCCAGCGAGGCCAGCTTTTCTATGCGAACAGGGCCCTCAGCAAGCAAATCGCCGCCCAGAGCGGCGGCGATTTCCTGGAGCGTACAGGCCACGGCTGCAGAAGCTGGCGCCACCTGTCAGCGCTGGGCGTTGAGGGCGGCCAGCACCTTGTCGGTGATGTCGATGGCCGGGTTGATGTAGGCTGCTTCCTGCACGATGAGGTCGTACTTCTCGGCCTCGGCAATCTGGCGAATGACGCGGTTGACGCGCTCGATCAGGCTCTGGGTCTCTTCGGCACGGCGCGCACCCAGGTCTTCCTCGAAAGCACGGCGTTTGCGCTGCAATTCGCGTTCGGTCTCGGCCAGCTCGCGCTGGCGGGCCGTGCGCTGCGCTGCAGCCATGGTGGGCGATTCGCGCTCGAAGACCTGAACCGCTTCGGTGAACTGGTTGATCTGCGTGGTGATCTCGCGGTCACGACGGCTGAACTCCTGCTCCAGCTTGGTCTGCGCGGCCTTTGCGGGTGCAGAGTCGCGCAGGATGCGGTCAACGTTGATGGCGCCAACGCGCACGGATTGCGCGTAGCTGCTGAACGCAGCAGAACACACCAGCAACAACACGGCCAGCTGGGGCCACAGGGAACGGGAAAATAGCTTCATTAGAACGAGGTTCCGATCTGGAATTGGATGCTCTGGGTCTTGTCACCCACCTGCTCGCGCACGGGGCGCGCATAAGCGATTCTAAGCGGGCCAACGGGTGATATCCAGCTTACGCCAATACCTACGGAGGCACGCAGGTCGGATGCGCTGAAGCGCTGGCCCTCACCATACACGTTACCCACATCGAAGAAGCCGAACATGCGCAACGTACGGTCGTTGCCGGCGCCCGGGAACGGGGCGATGATTTCGGTGTTGAGCAGCACGGAACGCGTTCCGCCAATGTTGGCGATGGTGGACGTGGGGTTGCCCGCCAGGTCGAGAACCGGCGAGGTACGTCCCAGCGTGCCTTGCTCAAAGCCCCGCACGGAACCGAGACCACCGCCGAAGAAGTTCTTGAACAGCGGGAAAGGCCGGCCACCAAAGCCGCGGCCGTAGCCCGCCTCTGCGTTGAACGCCAGGGTGAATCGGTTGTTCAGCGGGATGTATTCCTGGATCTGGTAACTGGCCTTCAGGTAGCGCGTGTCGCCGCCAATGCCGAACTCACCATTCACACGCTGGAAACGGCCCCGGGTAGGCACCAGGGAACTGTCACGCGTATCGCGGGACCAGCCCACCGTGAGGGGTATGGAGGTGGTGGTGCTGCCGAACTGGTCGGTGAATTCCTTGTAGGCCAGCGGCAGGCCGTTGGTGCCCTGACTGGTATCGATTTCCGTGCGCTCGATACCCGCGCCAAAGAACACCGTATCGGTTTCGCTGAAGGGAACACCAAAGCGGATGATGGCGCCCGGGGTGATCAGTCGATAGTCGCCCTCCTGCTCCGTGAACGGGCGCGAGGTACGGTAGAACACATCGATGGAACGCGAAATGCCGTCTTCCGTGAAATAAGGGTTCACGGTACTGATGACGAGCTGGCGGTTGAAGTCACTGGTGTTGACATCGATGCCCAGGTAGTTGCCCGAACCAAACACGTTCTCTTGGCGGATACCTGCCACCAGCGACAGCTTCTCGGCCTGCGAGTAGCCTGCGCCCAGAGACAGCGTCCCGGTCGGCTTTTCTTCCACCGTAATGAGCAAGTCCACCTGGTCGGGCGCGTTGGGCACCTCCTGGGTCTCTATCCCCACCTGTGTGAAGAAGCCCAGGCGGTCCACACGGTCGCGCGAGAGGCGGATGCGCTCGCTGTCGTACCAGGACGACTCGAGCTGTCGGAACTCGCGGCGGATGACCTCGTCGCGGGTTCGGTTGTTGCCTTCCACGTTGATGCGGCGCACATAGGCGCGGCGCGAAGGAGCAGCCACCAGCGTGAACGCCACGCGGTTGTTGTCTCGGTCGATGGTAGGCACCACCTCCACCTGGGCGAAGGCGTAGCCGAAAGCACCAAAGTAGTCGTTGAAGGCGCGGGTGGTGGCCGTCACATCCTCGGCGTTGTAGGCCTGCCCGGGCTTGATCTGGATGAGGGACTCGAACTCGGCGTTCTTGCCCAGGTAGTCGCCCTCCAGCTTCACCCCCGAGACCACATAACGGTTGCCCTCGAAGATATTGATGGTCAGGGACATTTCGTCCTTGTCCGGCGCAATGGCCACCTGCGTGGAATCGATGCGGAACTCCAGGAAACCGCGGGTGAGGTAGTACGAGCGCAGGCTTTCCAGGTCGGCGTTGAGCTTGGCCCGCGAGTAGCGGTCGGACTTGGTGTACCAGCTCAACCAGCCGCCGGTATCCAGAGAAAACAGGTTGCGCAAGGTGGATTCGCTGAAGGCCTGATTGCCCACAATGCGGATCTCGGTGATCTTGGCCACATCGCCTTCGGCCACGCTGAAGTTGATGTTGACGCGGTTGCGCTCGATGGGCGTGATGGTGGTGGTGACCTGGGCCGCATACATGCTGCGGTTGAGGTACTGGCGCTTGAGTTCCTGCTCGGCCCGGTCGGCCAGCGCACGGTCGTAGGGCCGACCTTCGGTCAGGCCCACATCGCGCAGGGCACGGCGCAGCACTTCGTTGTCAAACTCGCGCACTCCGGAGAAGCTGATCTCGGCCACGGAGGGGCGTTCTTCCACGATCACTACCAGCACATCGCCGGTCACTTCCAGCCGCACATCGGAAAACAGGCCCAGCCCGAACAGCGAACGAATGGCTGCCGAGCCCTTCTGGTCGTCGTAGGTGTCCCCCACGCGGAACGGCAGGGAGGCGAACACGGTGCCCGCCTCCACCCGCTGCAGGCCTTCGACCCGGATATCGCGCACGGTGAATGGGTCCACCGCCCAGGCAGGCAAGGCGGCCACAAGAGATGAAATCAGGGCGCCCCAGGCGACCGCGCGCAGGCTTTGTTTGGGTTTTTTCATGGATACCGAAAGTTCAGCCCACCAGACGGGCTACGTCATTGAACACCGCCACGGACATCATGAGCAGGAGCACTGCCACACCGCCGCGTTGCAACCGTTCCATCCAGGCTTCGGAGACCGGTTTGCCGGTGATCCCCTCCCAAAGATAATACATCAGGTGCCCACCGTCCAAGACCGGCAGCGGGAGCAAGTTGAGCACCCCCAGACTGACGCTGATGAGCGCCAGAAACAGGATGTAGGCCGTGAGCCCCAGGGCGGCCGACTTGCCGGCGTAGTCGGCAATGGTGATGGGGCCGCTGAGGTTGCTGAGCGAGGCCTGCCCGGTCACCATCTTGAACATCATCTTCAAAGAAAGTACCGACACCTCCCAGGTGCGCTGAACGCCGTAGGCCAGGGCGCCGAACACGCCCTCCCGGACCGTCACCATCTCGGGGGCGGCGCCAATGTAGGCGCCCACGCGACCGCTGAAGCCGTTGTCTTCCTGCTGAGGCTTGGGCGTGACCACCAGCGTCAGGACGGCACCGCCGCGTTCCACCTGCCATTCCTGCGGCACGCCTTGACCTGCGGCTGTCACACCTGCACGGATGGCCGAGCGCAACTGCTGCCCGTCTGCCACGGCACGGCCATTGACCTGGAGCACCCGGTCGCCGTCCTGCAAGCCTGCGGCATAGGCAGCGCCATCGGGGAAGACCTCACCCACCACCGGCGCACTCCAGGGCGCCACGATGCCAATATTCTGGAACAGGCTGGCATCCACATCACGCACAGCCAGCTGGGACAGCGGCAGCACCACCTCGCGGGCACCAACGGCCGGCGGAGCGCTGCCCTCCTCGGGCCCAGCGGTACCGGCCGGAGCCACCCACAGGGAGAGGTCCTGCTGGGCCAACGCCGCGCGCGTCATCAGCCAGCGCAGTTCGTCGAAGGAGGCAACCCGGGCGGCCGTTTCGGCAGCGACATCGGGACCGAAAGCAGCTTGCAGCACCACTTCGCCGCTGCGAAGCCCGGCACGCTCGGCCAGCGAGCCGGCTGCGGGCTCCGACAGTACGGGGCGCGGCTGCTGCACGCCGGCAAAGGACACCACTGCGTAGAGCACGGCAGCCAGCAACAGGTTGGCCGCCGGACCAGCAGCCACAATGGCGGCCCGGCTGCGCAACGGCTGGGTGTTGAAGGCCAGGTGACGCTCCTCGGCAGGCACCGGTCCTTCACGCTCATCGAGCATGCGCACGTAGCCTCCGAGCGGCAGCAACCCGATCACGAACTCGGTCGGGCTGTTCTTGGGCCGCCACGTGTAGAGCGGTTTGCCAAACCCCACAGAGAAGCGCAGCACCTTCACGCCACACGCCACCGCCACGCGGTAGTGCCCGTATTCGTGGATGGCTATGAGCAGGCCCAGCGCGACCACAAAAGCCACGATTGTCAACATTCAGCGTCCCTTCAACACACCCATCGACCCGGCAGGCGGGGGCTGTCGCATCAGTGCGAGGCCCGCTTCTCCACCCACGTCTGCGCCCATTGTCGGGCTTCTGCGTCCAGCGCCATCAACGCCTCCAGACTTTCTGGCTTGGAGGGGACCACGGCCTCCAAAGTTGCACGGTTGAGCTGATGGATCTGATCAAAACGCAGCCGGTGGGACAGGAACGCATCGACCGCCACCTCGTTGGCGGCATTCAGTACCGCCGTGGTGCCCGGGACCGCCCGCAAGGCTTCCCAGGACAGGAACAGGCCAGGGAATCGGTGCTGGTCGGCCTCCTCGAAAGTCAGCGGTGCCACACGGGTGAAGTCCACGGCGGCAGCGCCAGACTCCATGCGGTCCGGCCAGCTGAGCCCGTAGGCAATGGGGCCGCGCATGTCGGGTGTGCCCAGTTGCGCCACGATGGACGCATCTTTGAACTGCACCATGGAGTGGATGACGCTCTGCGGGTGGATGACCACCTCGATGCGCTCGGGCGGCAGGCCAAACAGGAAGCGCGCTTCGATCACCTCCAGCGCCTTGTTCATCATGGTGGCCGAATCCACCGAAATCTTGCGGCCCATGACCCAGTTGGGGTGAGCGCAGGCTTCGTCGGGCGTCACTTGGGCGAGGCTACCTGGATCGCGGGTGCGGAACGGCCCGCCCGACGCCGTGAGGATGAGTTTGTGCACCCGGCGCTCCCAGGTGGCCGGGTCTTCGGGCAGCGACTGGAATATGGCGGAATGTTCGCTGTCGATGGGCAACAAACGGGCACCGCCTGCCTGTACGGCATCGAGGAAAAACTCCCCTCCCACCACCAGCGCTTCCTTGTTGGCCAGCAGCAGTTTCTTGCCTGCACGCGCGGCGGCCAGACAGGAGGCCAGGCCGGCCGCGCCCACAATAGCAGCCATGACGGCGTCCACTTCCGGCGCACTGGCGACATCGCACAGGGCTTGAGGTCCACTCAGGACTTCGGTGTTCAGGCCGGCGCTGCGCAAGCGCTCCTGCAGGGCCACGCGGTGCACCTCGGCAATCACGGCAAAGCGCGGGCGGAATTGCTGGCATTGCTGGAACAGCAGTTCGGTCTGGGAGGCAGCGGTGAGCGCAAACACCTCGAAGCGCTCCGGGTGACGGGCCAGCACATCGAGGGTGCTGGTACCGATGGAGCCGGTAGAGCCCAGTACCGCCACGCGGCTGCGCGCGGCAGAGCCGGTGGTGAGAGGAGAAGCCGTTGAGGTAGAAGCGGTCATGGGCGGTACGGCAGGTCACGCCGGGAATAGGGTCAGCAGCAACATGGCCAGCGGCAGCACGGGCAGCAGGGCATCCACCCGGTCCAGCACCCCACCGTGGCCGGGAAGCAAACTGCTGGAGTCTTTCACGCCCGCGCTGCGCTTGACCAGCGACTCCAGCAAATCCCCCACCACGCTCATGGCGGTCAGGAATGCCACGCCCAGCAAAGCCATGACAGGGTGGAACGCCCAGAGTTGGCCGTACAGGCTGGCGCCCTGGTAGCCCCAGTGCCGCTCGGCCCACACGGCCACCAATGCCAGCAAGGCCACGGCCAGGAAGCCGGAATACACCCCCGCCCAGCTTTTGCCGGGACTGATGTGGGGCGCCAGCTTGCGCCGTCCAAAGGCCTTGCCGCCAAAATAGGCGGCCACATCGGCTACCCAGACCAGCAGCAAAATGGACAGCAGCAGCACCACGCCTTGCTGCCGCGCCTGGGCCATGGCCCACCACGCCAGTCCTATGAGCACCAAGCCGAGCCACAAGCGAACCGGCTTGGCAATGGGCGCCCAGCCCGGTACCCCGCGGCGAAGCAGCCAGATGGTGGCAGCAAGCCACACCAGCCCCGCCAGCAGCCAGACGGCAGGCATTGGGTGTTGCAACCCTACGGCCCACCAAAGCAGCACCAGCACCAGGCCCAGCAGAGCGCCCAGCGCACGGGCCGGGCCTTCGGCCACACCATTGAGGCGCGCCCATTCCCAGCCACCCCCGACAATGAGCAGCAGCGTCACACCGGCAAAGACGCCGGGCTGCGGGTGGAACAGGGCCGGTAACAGCACCGCCAGCATCAAAACGGCGGTGACGACACGTTGCTTGAGCATCTGCGGGAGGGCAATCAGGAGCCGGCGGACAACAGATGCCGGCCCATGGGGGCAGACGCGGCCGCGGTATCCGTTTCACCCTGGGCCGGCAGACCTGCGACCGCGGGCTCTGCCTTCAGTCCGCCGAAACGCCGCTCGCGCTGGGCAAAAGCCTGTAGCGCCTTGTCCAGTTCGACGTCATCCACCTCGGGCCAAAGCCGCTCCGAGAAATACAGCTCGGTATATGCCAACTGCCACAGCAGGAAGTTGCTGATACGTTGCTCACCGCCTGTGCGGATGAGGAGGTCCGGGTCGGGCACATGGGCCAGCGCCAGAGCACCCGCCAGAGACTCCTCGGTGATGGCCTCCCCCCGTTCGGCCAGGGCGCGGGCAGCCTGTGCCACATCCCAGCGCCCCCCGTAGTTGAAGCAGATGTTGAGCACCAGCCGCGTATTGCCGGCCGTGGCGGTCTCGGCGGACTGCACAGCCTCCCGCACAGGGGCCGCGAGGCCGTCGCGCTCACCGACGAAGTACAGGCGTACACCCTGCTGCTGCAACTCGGGCAATTCGCGGGAGACGGCCTTGAGCAAAAGACCCATCAGCCCGGAAACCTCCTCGGGCGGACGGGTCCAGTTCTCCGAGGAAAACGCGAAGACAGTCAGCACCTTGATGCCGCGCACCACCCCCCAGCGCACGAGACCACGCAGAGCTTCGAGGCCCTGCCGGTGGCCTGCCAGCCGGGGCAGGAGGCGCTTCCTGGCCCAGCGGCCGTTGCCGTCCATGACCACGGCCACATGCTGCGGCAAGGGTGAGGGTTGCCGCGCCATCAGATGGCCATGATGTCCTGTTCCTTGGCGGCCACCAGCTTGTCCACCTCGGCAATCATGCGATCGGTGAGCTTCTGGATCTCGTCCTGGGAACGGCGCTCGTCGTCTTCGGAAGCCAGCTTGTCCTTCACCAGGCGCTTCACGTGGTCGTTGGCGTCACGGCGCAGGTTGCGGATGGCGATCTTGGTGGCTTCGCCTTCGTTGCGGGCCAGTTTGGTCATCTCGCGGCGGCGCTCTTCGGTCATGGCCGGAATGGGAACGCGGATCAGGTCACCCTGGGAAGCCGGGTTCAGACCCAGATCGGACTCGCGGATAGCCTTTTCGATCTTGGCGCCCATGCCTTTTTCCCAGGGTGCCACACCGATGGTGCGGGCATCCAGCAGGGACAGGTTGGCCACCTGGGAGATGGGCAACATGGAACCGTAGTACTCCACCTGCACGGTGTCCAGAATGGCTGGGTTGGCACGGCCCGTGCGGATTTTGCCCAGATTGTTCTTCAGTGCTTCCAGAGACTGGTGCATCTTCTGGTCGGCGGTTTTCTTGATGTCAGCGATATCCATGACTACCTCTAGAGACATTGCCCACAGGCAACTCAAACGTGAACCAACGTACCCTCGTCCTCGCCCAGCACCACGCGGCGCAGCGCCCCCGGCTTGAAGATGCTGAACACCTTGACGGGCAGATTCTGGTCGCGGCACAGCGCAAAGGCGGTGGCATCCATGACCTGCAGTTGCCGCGACATGGCTTCGTCGAAACTGATGGTGGTGTAGCGGGTGGCGTCGGCGTGGAGTTTCGGGTCGGCGGTGTACACGCCATCCACCTTGGTGGCTTTCAGGACAATCTCTGCGCCAATCTCGGCACCGCGCAGGGCCGCGGCCGTGTCGGTGGTGAAGAAGGGGTTACCGGTACCGGCAGCAAACACCACCACCTTGCCCTCCTCCAGGTACTGCAACGCCTTGGGACGCACGTAAGGCTCCACCACCTGCTCGATGGCAATGGCCGACATGACGCGAGCGGTGATGCCGGCTTTCTCCATGGCATCGGCCAGCGCCAGCGAGTTCATGACCGTGGCCAGCATGCCCATGTAGTCGGCTGTGGCGCGGTCCATGCCCACAGACCCCCCCGCCACGCCACGGAAAATGTTGCCGCCACCAATCACCACCGCGACCTGAACGCCCAGGCGGGTGATATCGGCCACCTCCTCCACAATCCGGACGATGGTGGCCCGGTTGATACCGAAGTTGTCGTCGCCCATGAGGGCTTCACCGGAGAGCTTCAGAAGGATACGGCGGTAGGCGGGCATAGAAGGGCAGCCAAATAAATCAGATTTTAAGGCGAAGCGTGGGGTTCACGGCAGCAGGAAGATGTGACAACGGCCGGACCCTTTCGGGCCCAGCCGTTGCGCGCGGACCTATCGGAACAGAGCCCCGGAGGGCCCGACCTGCCACGGTCCATCAGGGCATCAGGCGCCCTTGGCAGCAGCCACCTGGGCGGCCACTTCGGCCGCGAAGTCGTCGGTCTTCTTCTCAATGCCCTCGCCCACCACAAACATCGTGAAACCTTTCACGGTGGTGCCGGCGGCCTTGAGCATCTGCTCCACGGTCTGCTTGTCGTTCTTCACGAAGGCCTGGTTGAACAGGCTGACTTCCTTCAGGTACTTCTGGATGGAGCCTTCGATCATCTTGGCGGCAATGTCGGCGGGCTTGCCCGACTCGGCGGCCTTGGCCTCGGCCACGGAACGCTCCTTGGCCACCAGTTCGGCCGGCACATCGGCGCTGGACAGGGCCACCGGCTTCATGGCGGCAATGTGCATGGCGGTATCTTTGGCGGCCGTAGCGTCGCCCTCGAACTCCACCATCACGCCAATGCGCACGCCGTGCAGGTAGGCAGCGAGCTGGCCACCGCCGCTGTAGCGCTTGAAGCGGCGGATGGTCATGTTCTCGCCGATTTTGCCGATCAGGCCCTTGCGCACGTCTTCCACGGTGGGGCCAAAGCTCTCCATGGACAGCGGCAAAGCGCCCAGCGCTTCCACGCTGGCGGGGTTGTGCTTCACCACCAGCTCGGCCACCTGGTTGCAGAAGCTCAGGAACAGGTCGTTCTTGGAAACGAAGTCGGTCTCGCAGTTCACTTCCACCAGAGCGCCTTCGCTGCCGCTCATGGCGCTGGCAATCACGCCTTCGGCGGTCACGCGGCTGGCGGCCTTGCCGGCTTTGTTGCCCAGCTTGACGCGCAGGATCTCTTCGGCTTTGTCCATATCGCCGTCGGCCTCGGTCAGGGCCTTCTTGCACTCCATCATGGGGGCGTCGGTCTTGGCGCGCAGATCGGCGACCATGCTTGCGGTTACTGCTGGCATTGTGTTTCTCCATGCAGGAGCCCCGAACGGGCTCCGTGATTGAATTTCCGGGTTACGGCACGTAGAAAGCGCACCGTGCTCTTGTGAAAAAGGGGCACACAGGCCCCTTTCTGCTGCTGAGGCCCGCAGGCCCCAGAGTGGGGATCAGGCAGATTCCTGAACTTCCACGAACTCGTCGGCGTTGTCGGCCTGCACCGCCTTGACCACGTTGTTCATGGCGTTGTTGCGGCCTTCCAGGATCGCATCGGCAATGCCGCGGGCGTACAGCGCCACGGCCTTGGCCGAGTCGTCGTTACCGGGGATCACGTAGTCGATGCCTTCCGGGCTGTGGTTGGTATCGACCACGCCCACCAGCGGAATGCCCAGCTTCTGGGCTTCGGCCACGGCAATCTTGTGGTAGCCCACGTCGATCACGAAGATGGCGTCGGGCAGCGCGGTCATGTCCTGGATGCCGCCGATGTCCTTCAGGAGCTTGTCCAGCTCGCGGTTGAAGGTCAGCTGCTCTTTCTTGCTCATGCTGTCCAGGCCGGCTTCCTTCTGGGCCTGCATTTCCTTCAGGCGCTTGATGGAGGTTTTCACCGTCTTGAAGTTGGTCAGCATGCCGCCGAGCCAGCGCTGCTCCACATGGGGCACGCCTGCGCGCTCGGCTTCCTGGGCGACGATGTCGCGGGACTGGCGCTTGGTGCCCACCATGAGCACGGTGCCGCCGTTGGCGGTCAGCTGGCGCACGAACTTGGCCGCCTCCTCGAACATCGGGAGGGTTTTTTCCAGGTTGACGATGTGGATCTTGTTGCGATGGCCGAAGATGAACGGGGCCATCTTGGGGTTCCAGAAGCGGGTCTGGTGGCCAAAATGGACACCGGCTTCCAGCATTTCGCGCATGGAAATGGACATGATGTATCTTTCAAAGGTTGGGTCTTGAATCAGGCCCCGACACCCGCTGCACGGTGGATGGCCACCGCGCAGAGGAAGCACCTTGTTGGGCCTGTTCGCGTTTTGCCGTGCCGCCCGGCCCGGGAAAGATGTTCCCGGACGCCAACTGCACAGCCTGTCGAGTATAGCATTCAGTCACACCTATCGCGGAGCCTCCCGAGCGCAGATACCGTTCACCCACCCCAGGCGCCCACCCCAGCAGCCCGCTCCCCCCCTCCACGCAACCCGTTTCCACCCCGAAGTGAACCTATCCAACGCCGACTTGCACGAAGTCCGCAGGCACCTCATGAACCTGCCGGGCCACCAGCGCCCCACCTTTGTCCGCGCCTTGCTCGAACGCAGCCTGGAAATCGCCCGGGCCACGCCCGAGGTGTTCACCACACTGCCAGACGCTGCCGCACTGGGCCGCATCCGGGAGGTGACGCATTGGCAGGATACGCCGCTGTCCGCGCTGCCCGTCACGGTGAAGGACCTGTTCGACGTGGAGGGCGAGGTGACCACCGCGGGCTCCCGGGTACTGGGCCCCGGTGGCGTGGGCCGGGCACCTGCGCGCCGGGACGCCACCGCCGTGGCAAGGCTGCGCGCTGCGGGCGCTACGCTGTTCGGGCGAACCAACATGAGCGAATTCGCGTTTTCGGGTGTGGGTGTCAACCCCCACTTCGGCACGCCGCCCAATCCCGCCGACACCCGCGCAGCGCGAATTCCCGGCGGCTCCACATCGGGGGGCGCCGTGTCGGTGGCCAATGGGTGTGCGTGGGTGGCCCTGGGCAGCGATACCGGGGGCTCTCTGCGCATTCCAGCCGCACTGTGCGGTGTGGTCGGCTTCAAGTCCACGGCTCGGCTGGTCTCGGGCAACGGCGTCTTCCCCCTGGCACCGAGCCTGGATACCGTGGGCGCGATCACCCGCAGCGTGCGCGATGCTGCGCTGGCACACCAGATCCTCAGTGGCCGCCCTGCCGCCGGCGACACCAGGCCGCTGGCCCGCCTGAGGCTGGCCGTGGTTCGGGGCCTGTTGCTGCAGGACCTGGACGACACCGTATCCCGGGCGTACGCACGGGCGCTGTCGGTGCTGTCGGCCGGCGGGGCGCAACTGGTGGAGATAGAACTCCCCGAACTGGACGAAGTGGCTACACAGGCGGCCGCACTCGGCACATTCCCCGCTGCCGAAAGCCATGCCCTGCATCGCGGCTGGCTGGATGCCCACAACGCGCTCTACGACCCTAGGGTACTGGGCCGCATACGCCGCGGTGCCTCCATGCTGGCCGCCGACTACCTCGACCTTCTGGCCTGGAGGGCGGACTGGCAGCGCCGTGTTGGTGCACAGTTGCAAGGATTCGATGCGGTGCTGTCTCCCACCGTCCCGATGGTTGCTCCGCCGTTGGCGCAAGTGGCGCCCGGTGCGGAGCGCGACGAAGCGTTCTTCCGCACCAATGGCCTGCTGCTGCGCAACCCCACCCTGGTGAACCTGCTGGATGGCTGCGCGCTGTCGCTGCCCTGCCACCGGCCTGAGTCCGGAGAGCTTCCCGTGGGCCTGATGCTTTGGCACACCGCCCTGCAAGACGACGGCGTGCTGCATGCCGCTGCTCTGGTGGAGAACACGTTGCGGGAGTCGGCGCTGGGCGGCCTGCACCGGGGCGCGATCGGAATGCAACCATGAGCCTGCACCACCTACCGCTGGGCCAGGCCGCTTTGCGGGCGCCAGGTGCCGCGCCCATGCGCAGCTGGCCGCTCCACACGGCCGCCGCCACCCGCATGCTGGAGCAGGCGGCACAGGCTGCCCTACCGCCCCACACCCTCATGCAACGCGCTGCTCTGGCGCTGGCGCGCTGGTTGCGCGCGCTGTATCCACACGGCCGGCACATCTGGGTGGCTGCAGGTCCCGGCAACAACGGCGGCGACGGCCTCCTGGCCGCGGCACTCTGGCAGCAGTGGGCACACAGCGAAGGGCTGCTCGACAGGACCGTCACTGTGACCTGGACCGGCTCCGAAGCCCATCTCCCCCCCGATGCCGCCTACGCGCTCGCCATGGCGCGGCAGGCTGGTGTTCGCATCCAGCCCGATGTGCCCGCGCACTTCGACGTGGCGGTGGATGCACTCCTCGGGCTTGGCAGTCGCCCCGAGCCACCCCGAGAGCTGGCTGCCTGCCTCGACCTGCTGCGCCGCAGCCCCCAGCCTGTGCTGCACGTAGACCTGCCCAGCGGCCTGGCGCCCGATACCGGCACCTGGTTTGGCCAGATCCACACGCCGGACAGTTCGCCATCCCCTACGGTGGGCCCCCGCCACACCCTGGCCCTGCTCACGCTCAAGCCCGGGCTGTTCACCGGGCTTGGGCGGGATCTGGCGGGAGACCTCTGGTGGGACGATCTGGACGTTGCCTCGTCGCCGGACCACCCGCCAACGGCCTGGCTGCAGACTGGCGGCACAGAGACGGAGGCCACGGCGCGACGCCCCCATACCAGCCACAAAGGCAGCCATGGCGATGTCCTGGTGCTGGGCGGACAGGGCCTGGCGCAAGACGGGTCGGCCATGGTGGGCGCCGCCCTGCTGGCTGCCCGTGCTGCGCTGCACGCCGGCGCTGGCCGGGTGTTTGTGGGGCTGCTGGACGGTGGGCAACAGATGCTCGACCCCCAGCAGCCCGAGCTGATGTTCCGCACGCCTGAGCACTGGATCGACGACGCCGCAAGCACCTTCGGGGCGGCTGGCGTCGCGGTGGTCTGCGGCTGCGGGGGTGGCACTGCGGTCGAGCAGGTATTGCCCGACGTACTGAGGCACAGCACCGCGCTCGTGCTGGACGCCGATGCCCTGAATGCGGTGGCACGCCGTGGCGATTTGCAGGAACTCCTGAGGCGGCGCAGCGAGACCGCGGGTGTTTCGACCATCCTGACACCCCACCCGCTGGAAGCGGCCCGTCTGCTGGGCTGCACCACGGAGCAGGTGCAGCAGGACCGGCTGGCCACCGCGCAAAGGCTGGCAGAGCGCTATCAGGCCGTGGTGGTGCTCAAAGGCTCTGGCACAGTGATTTGTGCCCCTGGCACGTTGCCCTGCGTGAATGCCACCGGGAACGCCAGGCTGGCCACCGGCGGAACCGGGGATGTGCTGGCAGGGCTGCTGGGCGCACGCCTGGCGGCGCCCCCAGCGACCGGGCCGGCGGCATTGGTGGCCGCCCAGGCCGTGGCAGAACACGGTTTGCTGGCCGACCGCTGGCCAGAGGGTGAAACGCTCACAGCAAGCCGGCTCAGCCGAGCAGCATCAAGCCCACCTGCAGCAAGATGATGAGTACCAGCACCGACAGGTCTACGCCGCCAATGCTGGGCACGATGCGGCGGATGGGAGCCAGTACCGGCTCCACCAGCCGACCCAGGGTATCGAGCAGGGGCGAGTGGGGTTGTACCCAGGACAGCAAGGCGTACACCAGCGCCAGCACCATGAGGCCTTGCAACACGGTGCGCACCAGGAAAATGAGCGCCATGAGAGGCACGGTGACGGTGTAGCCCAGGTTCTGAACCCCGGGCAACATACCGCCCACCATGGCATGGGCTATGGCTGCGTACAGGAGCGCCAAGATACCGGCGGCCACAAAGCTGGCCCAGTCGGTGGTGGCCTGCATCCAGCCGCGTGGAAGAGTGCGCCGTATGGGACCCACAATCCAGTCGGTGATGGCCACCACGAACACACCGGGCTGCTGCGTCATGCGCAAGCGGCGCGAATTCATCCAGCCACGCAGCAGCGCCGCGCCAACCAGAAAGAAAAAAAGCGTATCGAGCAGGAACAACAGAATACGCATGTCAGCGCTTGCCTTTCCGGGACTTCCCACCGCCCTGCCCGCCTTTGCGCGCCGGGCCGCTTCCGCCCCCGCCGCCACTGCCGCCGCCTCTGGATGACCGCGCGTTCTTGCCGACCGAAGGCGCCAGCCCCCCACCCACACCCGAACTGCCACCCGCACCTGCATGCCGGTCTGCCGTGCCGCGCTGCCCCCGTGCGGCCTTGGCGGCGCGTTTGGGCGCGGCGCCCTCGCCAACGCCCTCCTTGTCGCGCAAGGCGCGGGCCAGCACATCGTCTTCGTCGCGCACCAGGCGGAAGTCGATGCGGCGGCCATCGAGGTCCACCCGGCTCACCTGCACCCGTACCCGCGAACCGAGGGCATAGCGTATGCCGGTGCGCTCCCCGCGCAGTTCCTGGCGCACCTCGTCGAAACGGAAGTACTCCCCGCCCAGTTCGGTGATGTGGACCAGCCCCTCCACATAGAGGCTGTCGAGCGTGACAAACAACCCGAAACTGGTGACCGAAGTGACCACGCCGCCAAAGTCCTCGCCCAGGCGCTCGCGCATGTACTTGCACTTGAGCCAGGCCTCCACATCGCGGCTGGCCTCGTCGGCGCGGCGCTCGTTGGCGCTGCAGTGCAGCCCGGCCGCTTCCCAGCCCAGCATCTCGCTGCTCACACGCCCGCCGGGCTTGTTGGCTTTCTCGGCCGCAGAGGGGCCGCGGGTGGCCATGCGCTTGGCCAGCTTGGCGTGTGCTTCGCCGGGGGTAGGGAGCGCAGGCAGGTGGTACTTGCGCTCGGCCAGGATGGCCTTGATGACGCGGTGCACCAGCAAGTCCGGGTAGCGCCGGATGGGGCTGGTGAAGTGGGTGTAAGCCTCGAACGCCAGGCCAAAATGCCCGCTGTTGTGCGGCGAATACACCGCCTGCTGCATGGAACGCAACAGCATGGTGTGCACCTGCAGCGCGTCCGGGCGGTCCTGGGTGGCGTGTGCAATCTGCTGGAATTCCTTGGGGCTCGGGCTGTCGCTCACGCTCTGCGGCACGCCCAGGGCCTTGAGGTACTGGCGCAGGATCTCGATCTTCTCGGGCGTGGGGCCTTCGTGCGAACGGTACAGCCCCAGGTGCTTGCTGGAGAGGATGAAGTCGGCCGAACACACATTGGCCGCCAGCATGGCCTCCTCGATCAGGCGGTGCGCATCGTTGCGGGTGCGCGGCACGATTTTCTCGATGCGGCCCGACTCGTCGCTGATGATCTGGGTTTCCACCGTCTCGAAATCGATGGCGCCACGCTGACCACGGGCCGCCAGCAAGGCGCGGAACACATCGTGCAGGTTGAGCAGGTGCGGCACCAGCGCGCTGCGCTGCTGGGCCTGCGGGCTGCGGGTGTTTTGCAGGATGGCCGCCACTTCGGTGTAGGTGAAGCGGGCGTGGCTGTGCATGACGGCCGGATAGAACTGGTAGGCGTGGATCTCGCCTTTGGCATTGATGAGCATGTCGCAGACCATGCACAGGCGGTCCACGTCGGGGTTGAGCGAACACAGGCCGTTGGAGAGCTTCTCCGGCAGCATGGGAATGACGCGGCGCGGGAAATACACGCTGGTGGCGCGGTCGTAGGCATCCACATCGATGGGGGCGCCGGTTTGCACATAGTGGCTCACGTCGGCAATGGCCACCAGCAGGCGCCAGCCCTTGCCACGGCCCACCCGCGCAGGCTCGCAGTACACGGCATCGTCAAAGTCGCGGGCGTCTTCGCCGTCGATGGTGACCAGGGGCACATCGGTCAGGTCGATGCGGCCTTTGCGGTCGGAAGCGCGCACCTTGTCGGGCAGCGCACGGGCTTCGGCCAGCGCGGCGTCGGAGAACACATGCGGCACACCGTATTTGCGCACCGCAATCTCAATCTCCATGCCGGGGTCGTCGATCTCGCCCAGCACCTCTTTCACGCGGCCCACAGGCTGGCCAAAAAGTGCGGGCGGCTCCATGAGCTCCACCACCACCACCTGCCCGGGCTTGGCCGAGCCGGTAGCGCCCTTGGGAATGAGGACATCCTGCCCGTAGCGCTTGTCTTCGGGGGCCACCAGCCAGACGCCGCTTTCCTGCAGCAGCCGCCCGATGATGGGCTGGTTGGAGCGTTCGATGATCTCGGTGACGCGGCCTTCGGGGCGGCCCTTGCGGTCGTGCCGCACGATGCGCGCCTTCACGCGGTCCTTGTGCAGCACCGCCCTCATTTCGTTGGAGGGCAGATAGATGTCGGGCTGGCCGTCGTCGCGCAGGATGAAGCCGTGGCCATCCCGGTGGCCCGAGACCACCCCTTCGAATTCGTCCAGCAAGTTATTTTTTTCTTTCACGTGTTTTTTCTTCTCAAAAATTCTGAGCTATACTTCTAGCTTCTCTGAAATGCCCAGGTGGCGGAATTGGTAGACGCACTAGTTTCAGGTACTAGCGCCGAGAGGCGTGGAGGTTCGAGTCCTCTCTTGGGCACCAACTATCATACGAACAAAGGTCTGTACAACTTAGGTTGACAGGCCTTTTTTCTTGGCCGGACGGAACAGGCAACAGCAGTTTGCCGTGGCCCATCAAACCGGCTGCCCCACCAGGTCGTGGCCCTGCGTCCCCACAATGCGGGCGCGAATCAGTTCGCCAGCGCGGTAGGTCTTGCTGGCCTTCTCTGCCGGCAGCAGTTGCACCAGGCCATCGATCTCGGGGGCATCGGCGTAGGTCCTGCCCACACCGCCCTTCTTGCCCAGGCTCTGGGCGCTGTCCACCAACACCTGCATGGTGGCGCCCACGCGGCGTTGCAGCCGCCCGGCCGATACCGCTTCGGCCACCGCCATGAAGCGGGCGCGGCGTTCTTCGCGCACCTCGGCAGGCAAGGCCCCGGGGAGTTCGTTGGCCACAGCCCCATTCACGGGGGAATAGGCAAAACAGCCAGCGCGGTCTATCTGGGCTTCCTGTACAAAGTCCAGCAGGTGCTGGAATTCGGCCTCGGTTTCGCCGGGGAAGCCCGCAATGAAGGTGCTGCGCACCACCAGTTCGGGGCACGCCTCGCGCCAGCGCTGCAGGCGCTCCAGGTTGCGTTCTCCGCTGGCCGGGCGCTTCATGCGCTTGAGCACATCGGGGTGGCTGTGCTGGAACGGCACATCCAGGTAAGGCAGACACAAGCCCTCGGCCATGAGCGGCAGCACATCGTCCACATGTGGGTACGGGTAGACGTAATGCAAGCGCACCCAGGCGCCAAAGGGCTGGGCAATCTCGCCCAGGGCACGCACCAGATCGAGCATGCGCGTTTTTACCGGGCGGCCTTCGTAGAAGCCGGTGCGGTACTGCACATCGACCCCGTAGGCCGAGGTGTCCTGGCTCACCACCAGCAGTTCCTTCACACCGCCCTCGAAGAGCTTGCGCGCCTCGGTGAGCACATCGCCCACAGGGCGGCTCACCAGGTCGCCGCGCATGCTGGGGATGATGCAGAAGGTGCAGCGGTGGTTGCACCCTTCACTGATCTTGAGGTAAGCGTAGTGGCGCGGCGTGAGCTTGATGCCCACACCTTCAATGTTGTTGGCCGTGCTGGCGTTGCGCGCAGCAGGGATCAGGTCCACGAACGGGTCGTGCGGCTTGGGCAGGTGCGTGTGCACCGCCTCCATGACTTCGTGGGTGGCATGGGGCCCGGTAACCGCCAGCACCGAGGGGTGCATCTGGCGCACCATATTGCCCCCGCCCTCGCCTTCGCGCGCACCCAGGCAGCCGGTCACGATGACGCGGCCGTTTTCGGCCAGTGCCTCGCCGATGGTGTCCAGGCTTTCCTTCACCGCTTCATCGATGAAGCCGCAGGTGTTCACGATGACCAGGTCGGCACCCTCGAAGCTCTTGCTGGTCTGGTAGCCCTCGGCGCTGAGCTGGGTCAGGATGAGTTCGGAGTCGGTCAGGGCTTTGGGGCAGCCCAGGCTGACAAAACCCACTTTGGGTGCGTTGGTGGAAGCCGGGCGCGGTGCGGAGATGGTGTCGCTCATCCCGCCATTGTCTCAGGTCTGGCGGGGCCGGCTTTCAGCGCTTGATGCCAAAAGCCGCCAGCATCTGCTCCTGCATCTGGGCCAGCGCGGTGTGGGACTGGTCGAAATAGTTGCCCATCATGCCGTTGAGCATGGGGCTTTGTACCGACATGTACTGCTTCCACATCTCGGGCGACATGCCGGGCACCTGCTCGGCCATCTTTTTCTGCATTTCCATGAAGTTCTGCAGGTTGCGCTCCAGGTAGGAGCCCATGAAGTCCTGCATGGCATGGCCGTAGAAGCGGATGATATTGGCCAGCATCTGCTCGGAAAAGATGGGCACGCCCGCCGTTTCCTCTTCCAGAATGATCTGGAGCAAGATGCTGCGGGTCAGGTCGTCGTTGGTCTTGGCGTCGCGAACGGAAAACGGCTCGTTGTTCAACACCAGCGTTTTCACCTCGGCCAGCGTGATGTAGGAAGAAGTATTGGTGTCGTACAGACGCCGGTTGGGGTACTTCTTGATGATGCGGACCTTGTCTTCGGGCGCAGCCTGGGTCTCGGCGGCCTGCTTTTTTTGCACTAGGGCACTCCTGTGGAAACGGGGCGGAACTGCTGCATTCTAGGAAACAGTGCAAGCATTACCCCACGCCCCCTGGGCCTACCTACCTAGGGATAACCCTTGGTTCATCGGGATCGGCCAGACCAGCACCGGGCAGAAGAACGCTGGCGCGCAAACCGGGGTGGGCGTTGTCCAGTTCCAGCGTTCCACCGTGGGCCTGCGCCACCAGGCGGCACAGGTAAAGGCCTAGCCCCACGCCGCCGGCGGCGCGGGTACGGGCGCTGTCGGGGCGGTAGAAAGGCTCACTCAAGCGGGCCAATTGCTCCGCAGGCACGCCGGGGCCCCAGTCGCGCACCTCCAGGCTGACATCGCCCGATGGAAGCAGGCAGATGCGGCATTGCGGCGCGCGCAGCGCGGGTTGCCCTGCGCCGTCGCTGGTGCTGTGGCGCAAGGCGTTGTCCAGCAGATTGCGCAGCAACAGCCGGATGCGCTGGGCATCAAGCACCGCCGTCACTTCGGCTGGTTCCAGCACCACCTGCACAGACGCCGCCTGCGGGTACCGCAGCACCAGTTCCCCCACCACCGACTGCGCCAGGGCGCCGAGTACCACAGGCTCGCGGTGCAGGGCGGTGTGCACCCCGCTCTGCCCAGCACTGAGCCGTTCGCTTTCGAGCAGGTCGCTGATGAGGCTGGCCATTTCCTGCAGGTCGCGCAGCAAGGCGTCACGCTGGGCGTTCTCCGGGCCGTCGTCGGGCAGCAACTCGGCGTGCAGCCGGGCACGGGTGAGCGGGCTGCGCAGCTCGTGGCTGATGGCGAGCAGCAGGGCGCGCTTGGCCTCGAGCATCTGGTGGATGTCGCGGCCCATCGTGTTGATGGTCGCGGCCAGCTGCCCCAGCTCGTCGGGTTGGCCGGGGCGCCGCACCGGGATGTCCTGGTCGAAGTGGCCAGCGCCAAATCTTTCGGCACCAGCCCGTATGTCCTCCAGCGGCCGGAGTAGCCGGCGCACGTAGAGGAAAGCCAGCAAGGTGAGAAGCAGCAGGCCGCCTACTGTCCAGCCCACCCACTGCGCGCGCCGCTCGAAGGTGCGCACATGGATACCGAACTCCAGCAGGTGCCCATCGGCCGTCTGGCGTTGCAGCAGGCGCTGCCAGTCGCGGTCCTCTACCCAGCCGCCGCGCTCCAGGCGTTCCGCGCGGTCCATCCGCTCACCACCGGGCTGACCCGCCGGGCGCTGCGGCCAGCCTTCCTGCCGCCAGCCCGGGCGGCGGTGGTCCACCGCGTCCAGGTTTTCATGGGACTGCCACTGGATGCGCGGCCCCTCGATGCGGACAGTGATGGGTAGACGTTCGACCAGGGCCTCGGCGCGGGCCACCTGCGGCGGATCCCCCACCTCGGCGGCCAGCCGGTCTATGTAGTCGGTCAGCAGGGGTAGAGCCGCGTCGCGCCACCCTACCGAGAACGCCTGGCGCGCGCCCCCGATGAAGGTCACTGCCATGGCGGCAGCGAGCAGCAGAAACACCAGCATGAGGCGCAGCTTGAGTGAGCGGCGCACGGTTGCCAGCCAGCGTTGCAGCGTCTTCATGGCGGCGGGCTGCGGCGCAAGGCCAGGAGGTAGCCGGCGTTGCGCAGCGTCTTGATGGCCTCAAGCGGCTCCAGCTTCTTGCGCAGGCGGCTCACCACAATGTCCACCGCGCGGGTAAACAGATCGGCTTCGTGGCCGCGCAGGTGGTTCAGGATGTCGTCACGGCTGAACACCTTGCCCGGCGAGCGGGCGAGCAGCAACAGCAACTCGAACTCTGTACCG
Organism: Serpentinimonas sp.; assembly: GCA_025458665.1. Classification (GTDB taxonomy): domain Bacteria; phylum Pseudomonadota; class Gammaproteobacteria; order Burkholderiales; family Burkholderiaceae_C; genus JALOSG01. The sequence goes on along the minus strand of JALOSG010000008.1, from coordinate 269 downwards.
GTGAGTTGCACCGGCTGCCCCAGGCAGTCCACGCTGCGGCGGGCCGGGTCGATGGAGAGACCGTCGGCGAAATGGATGACTGCATCGGCGGGTCCGGGCGCTGGTTCCGAGGGGGTGACAGGACCGCGGCGACGCAGTACGGTCTGCAGGCGGGCCACCAGCTCGCGCGGCTCGAACGGTTTGGGCAGGTAATCGTCGGCGCCCAGCTCCAGGCCGATGATGCGGTCCATGGGGTCGCCCTTGGCGGTGAGCATGAGCACCGGCACCTG
>JALOSG010000007.1 GCA_025458665.1 Serpentinimonas sp. | reverse complement strand
GGGTGCTGTCCAGCTCGATGTCAGGCAGGGCTTCGGTGAGGCCAGCAAGTTCGTTGTCGAAGGCAAAGCCGGTGGCGCCGCCCAGGCCCAGTTGCCAGGGTTGCGCTGGCAGGTGCAGGCTGGCAGGGCCGGGTTCTGCAAGCGGCGTGGGCTCCGGTTCCAGGTCTGTATTCAGTGCCAGATCGAGCCCCAGCGTCTGAGCCATGTAGGTGAATGCTTCGGTGTGCATGTCCTCATGGAACAACGCGAGACGGAAGAAGTACAGCGCGGTGTCGTCGTCGGGCGTGCGGGCCAGCAGGTGGAGTGTTTCTGCCAATTGGTCGGCCAGGTGCGCGCGCGTGGCGCTGGGGCTGTGCAGGTTCAGGTGCCAGCGCAAGGCGTGGGGTACGCGGCTGGAGTCGTAGAGGCTGTCGGCCTCGAGGCGCTGCCCGGTGGGCAGCGTACGTGTCTGGCGGGAAGGGCTGCGTGCTGTATCGGGGTGGGCGGCCGTGCCCAGGTGGCGTTCGGGGTTGCGGGCAATCCACCAGTCGGCGAACCAGCCCACATGGCCCAGTTCCCACAGCGGTGGATTCAGTTCAGGGCGGAACGGCACGCGCAGCGGATCGGGGTTGGCAGGCAGGGCGCTTTCGTAAGCCTCAAAGAGCTTCAGCGTGCGGGAGCGGGCCTGGGCCAGACACTGCGCCAGCTCTTCCCGGCCGGCGTGGCGCGTTGCTTCACCCGCTGGTGCGGGGTTAGGCCATGGCGAGGAACGGGAATCAGGCATCGTCCAGAATACCGGGATGAAAAAACCGCTGATCTGCCTGGTGACGCCGGCGCTGGCCGCCGCCAACAATGGCAACTGGCAGACCGCAAAGCGCTGGGCACGCATGCTAAGCAGCCATTATCGTGTGCGCCTCTTGCACGAGTGGGCCGCCGCAGATAGCCCCCCCGACGAGGTGCTGTTGCTGGCACTGCACGCAAGGCGTTCGGCCGCGTCCGTGCGGGCCTGGAGGGCGGCGCACCCGGAGCGCCCCCTGGTGCTGGCGCTCACCGGTACAGACCTGTACCGCGACATCCACCACGATGCCACGGCCCGGCAATCGCTGGAGCTGGCCGATGCGCTGATCGTGCTGCAGGACCAGGCGCCGCGCGAATTGCCCGCGCACCTGCAGGCCAAGTGCCATGTGGTGTTCCAGTCGAGCACGCGCCGCGCCGCGCTGGCCAAGACAACGCAGCACCTGAACGCGGTGATGGTGGGGCACCTGCGGGACGAAAAATCCCCCGAGACGTTCATGCAGGCCGCGCAACTACGGCGCGACGAAGTGCGCCTGCGTTTTACCCACATAGGTGCGCCGCTGGACGAAGCGCTGGCCGCCCAGGCCCGTGCCACGGCCCAAGCCAACCCGCGTTACCGCTGGCTGGGCGGGCTGGCACACGAAGCCACCCGCCGCCACATACAGCGTGCCCATGTGCTGGTGCATGCCAGCCGTATGGAGGGCGGCGCCCACGTGATCATGGAGGCAGCGCTTTGCGGTACGCCCGTGCTGGCCTCGTTCATCCCGGGGAACGTGGGGATGCTGGGTGCCGACTACACAGGCTACTTTCCTTGGGGCGATGCCCCCGCGCTGGCCGCCTTGCTGCAGCGCGCTGCCACCGAGCCCGAGTTTCTGGCTGCGCTGCAGGTACAGTGCGCGGCCCGATCGCGCTGGTTTGAACCCGCGGCCGAGCAAGCCGCGCTGCGCCGAGTCATCGACCGAGCGCTGCAGCAGGGCCTACAGCAAAGCACCCAGCAAGCCGCAGGCCAGCACCACCAGCCAGGGCGGTAGCTTCCAGACCATCAGGGCCAGCAGTGCGCCCATGGCCAGCACCACATCGTGCGGCCGGTGTATGGCGCTGGTGAACACGGGGTCGTACAGCGCAGCCAGCAGCAGGCCTACCACCGCCGCGTTGATACCCATGAGCGCGGCCTGCACCCAGGGCCGGCGGCGCAGCGTTTCCCAGAATGGCAGAGCGGCAAACACCAACAGGAATGAGGGTACGAAGATGGCCACAAGTGCCAGCAGGCCGCCCCACACAGCGCCCCACACAGCGCCTGCCACAGCGCCTCCCACAGCGCTCCCCACCGTGTCTGCGCCCAAAGGCCCATGGTCCATGGCTGTACCCAGGAACGCCGAGAAGGTGAACAGCGGCCCAGGCACAGCCTGTGTGGCGCCATAGCCTGCCAGGAACGTCTCGTTGCTCACCCAGCCGCTGGGCACCACTTCGGCCTGCAGCAGGGGCATGACCACATGCCCGCCGCCAAACACCAGCGAGCCAGCGCGGTAGAAGGCATCGGCCACCGCGAGCACGCGCTCTGCAGGGAAGGTAGCCGCCAGCAGTGGCAGGCCCAGCAGCAGCACGACGAACAGCGAAAACCACAGCATGCCAGCGCGGCGCCCCAGGGGCACGGGCATAGGGTCGCCCGGGCTGGCAGCGCCTGGCGATGGGGCGTTCGCGCCCGCAGTGCCCCAACGGAGCCAGCCCAGCAAGCCCGCTGCGGCCAGCGTGCCCACCTGTACCGCCGGGTGCGGGACCAGCAGCACCACGCCCGCAGCTGCCACCATGAGCGTGAGGCGCGGTGCGTCCGGGCAAAGGCTGCGCGCCATGCCCCACACGGCTTGCGCCACCACCGCTACCGCCACAATCTTCAGGCCTTGCAGGGTACCCTGCGGCAGACTGTCCCCCCACTGGGCCAAGCCGAGTGCGAACGCCATGAGTGCCAGCGCCGAAGGCAAGGTGAAACCGGCCCAGGCGGCCAGTGCGCCACCGTAACCCGCCCGCGACAAGCCGACCGCCAGACCCACCTGGCTGCTGGCGGGGCCTGGCAGGAACTGGCACAGGGCCACCAGGTCGGCGTAGGCCCGCTCGGTGAGCCAGCGGCGTCGCACCACAAACTCGTCGCGGAAAAACCCAAGATGCGCCACCGGCCCACCAAAGGAGGTGAGGCCCAGCCGCAGGAAGACCAGAAAAACTGCCCATACCGAAGACGCCATCGGCAACGGCAAGCCGGCCCCCTGGGGTTGGGCGGCGGAACTCTCCCGGGGTGTGTTCGGGTCTGGCGGCACAGCGGGCAGGCCAACAGCGTGGCGGGTGGTTCTGGAAATGAAGCAGGGCTACCGAGGAGGCCCGGTAGCCCTGCATTATGTCCATGCACCCCAACGGGGCGCAGCGCGGTGCAGGTGAATACCTTCAGTACTGCTTGTAAGGCAGGAACTTGCCCGACAGCACCACGTTCACGCGGTCACCCTTCGGGTCGGGCTGGCGCACGATGTCCATGCTGAAATCGATGGCGCTCATGATGCCGTCACCAAACTCCTCGTGGATGAGTTCCTTGATGGTGGTGCCGTACACGCTGACGATCTCGTACCAGCGGTAGATCAGCGGATCGGTGGGCACCTGGGAGGGCAGCGAGCCTTTGTAGGGCACCACTTGCAGCCACTTCTGCTCTTCGGCGGTGAGGCCGAAAATCTTGCCCAGGATCTTGGCCTGCTTGTCGTCGAACGTCATCTGGCCCAGGCAGCCGGCCGTGACCCATTCCTTGCTCAGGCCCACCTTCTTGGCAATGTCCTCCCACTTGAGGCCTTTGGCGACTTTGACGGTGATGATTTTCTCGGTGACATCGTTGCGGTTCATGGGAGCTCCGTGGTTTTCGTATATGAGCGTGCTAGCGCTTGGGGTTGAAGAAAAAAAGTGAAACGGGTGGGCGCATGGACCGCAAGGCTCAGTGAGCCACGGCCCTGGACACCAGGAAATCCACAATGTGGTTGCGCAGGTCGTAGTAACCGTCCAGGTGGTGCAGGCCCGCGCGGGTGCGTTCGCGCGGCAGGGTGTTGGTCACCACTTCGGCGATACCACCGGGTTTGTAGCCATCGGCGCCCTCGGCACCGTTGCTCATGAGCAGGATGCGGTCGGCCAGCAGAATGGCTTCGTCCACATCGTGGGTGATCATGAACACCGTCTGCTGCGTTTGCCGCACGATGGTCATGAGTTCGTCCTGGATGGTGCCGCGGGTGAGCGCATCGAGCGCGCCGAAAGGCTCATCGAGCAGCAGCATCTTGGGCTGGATGGCAAAGGCGCGCGCAATGCCCACACGCTGCTTCATGCCGCCCGAAAGCTGACTGGGTTTCTTGTCGATGGCGTGGCTCAGGCCCACCATGGACACATACTTCTCCACCTGCTCCTGCACCTCGGCCGGAGACCAGTCGGGCCAGCGCGACTCCACGGCAAAGGCGATGTTCTTGCGCACCGACAGCCACGGCATGAGGGCGTGGCTCTGGAACACCACGCCGCGCTCCAGGCTGGGGCCCGAGACCTCGCGGCCATCCATGTACACATAGCCGCTGGTGGCGGTGTCCAGGCCGGCCAGCACGTTCAGGATGGTGGTTTTACCGCAGCCGGAGTGGCCAATGATGCAGACGAATTCGCCCTTGTCCAGGCCGAAGGACACATCGGCAAACACCGGCTTGTCCTTCTGGTAGGCCTTGCTGAGTTGTTCAATTTTCAGGAAATCGCGCATGGCGGGGTCCTTGTGGCTGGGCGCCGCTACGGGGTTGCTGGAATCCATGGCTGGGACTTCGGCCTGGGTCTGCCGTTGCTGAACATCACTCCACATAGGTCACCGCCTTCTGCAAGAGTCCGAACATCTGGTCCAGGAACATGCCGACCAGACCGATGGTCACGATGGCAAAAATCACGTTGGTGAGCGAGAGGTTGTTCCACTCGTTCCACACGAAGTAGCCGATGCCTGTGCCGCCCACCAGCATCTCGGCAGCCACAATCACCAGCCACGCAATGCCCATGCTGATGCGCATGCCGGTGAGGATGGTGGGTGCAGCGGCAGGAAGGATCACCTTGAACGCCTTGCGGATAGGCGAGACCTCCAGGGTGAGCGCCACGTTGAGCCACTCCCGCTTCACCGATGCCACTCCGAACGCGGTATTGATGAGCATGGGCCAGACCGAGCAGATGAAGATGACGAACACACCGCTCACGTTGGAGTCCTTGAGGGTGTAGAGCGCCAGCGGCATCCAGGCCAGCGGGCTGATGGGCTTGAGCACCTGCACGAAGGGGTCGAAGGACTTGCGCATGAGCGGCGACATGCCGATGGCGAAGCCCAGCGGAAGCGCCACCATGACGGCCAGCGCAAAGCCCATGGCCACGCGCCCCAGCGAGTGCAGCAGCTGTATGCCTATGCCCTTGTCGTTGGGGCCGTTGTCGTAGAACGGGTTGGTGAGGTGCCCCCAGCTGGCCTTGGCCACTTCCATGGGCGATGGGAACCCGGAGCTTTTCACGGCGCCCGGGTCCTGACCCATCATCTTCAGGTATTCCAGTTCATCCGCAGTGAGGTTGGTGGCTGCCGCCCCGATCGTGGGGCCGGTGGTGGACAGCTGCCAGATTCCCACGAACACGAAGAGCAGGAACAGCGAGACCACGGCCGCCCGCGCATTGAGGCTGTTGAGGGCACGCATGTTCAACTCCGGCGGATGGCAAAGCTGCGGGCGTACTCTTCCGGCTTGGCCGGATCGAATTCCTTGCCCATGATCGTGTGCTTCTTGTAGGCGGGGCCGTCCTCGAACTTGTGGCCCAGGTCCTTCATGTGCTTGCGCGCATCGGTGATCAGGAACACCCGCTCGGCGATCTGCTTGTAGTTGATGTCTTCCTTGATGTAGCCCCAGCGCTTCATCTGCGTAAGCATCCACACCGCCATGCTCTGCCACGGCATCGGGTCAAAGTCGGCGCGGTCGGGCACGTTCTTGATGGAGCCCAGCCCGTCGGCGTAGCGGCCGGTGAGCACCTGTTGCAGCACCACTTCGGGCTGGTTCAGGTATTGCGCCGGAGAAATGACCTTGGCAATGAGCGGGCGGTTGGAGGGGTCGCGCGCCATGGCGGCCGCGGTGAGCACCGAGCGGAACAGCGCAATGAAGGTGTTGGGGTTCTGCTGGATGAACTCCGTGCTGGTGCCGAAGGCGCAGCAGGGGTGGCCGTTCCACAGGTCTTTAGTGAGGGTGTGCAGGTAGCCCACTTCCTCGAACACGGCGCGCTGGTTGAACGGGTCCGGGCCCAGGAAGCCGTCGATGTTGCCGGCACGCAGGTTGGCCACCATTTCGGGCGGCGGCACCACGCGCAGCTGCACATCGGTGTCGGGGTTCAGGCCGTTCTCGGCCAGGAAGTAGCGCAACAGGAAGTTGTGCATGGAGTAGTCGAACGGGATACCGAACTTGAAGCCCTTCCAGTTCTTCGGGTCGCGGTTGTCCTTGTGGCGAATACTCATCGTGATCGCCTGCCCGTTGATGTTCTGGATGGTGGCCACGTTCATGGGCGTGGCGTTCGACCCCAGACCCATGGAGATGGCCAGCGGCATGGGCGAGAGGAAGTGCGTGGCGTCGTACTCCCTGTTGATCATCTTGTCGCGGATCAGCGCCCAGCCTGCGGTTTTCTGCAGGCTCACGGTCAGGCCTTCTTTCTTGTAGAAGCCCAGCGGGTCGGCCATGATCAGCGGCGTGGCGCAGGTGATGGGAATGAAGCCGATGTTGAGGTTGGTCTTCTCCAGCGCACGACGCTCCTGCGCCATGGCCTGCAGGCTGGCGATGGGCAGCACGCTGGAAATGGCGGCCATGGCGGTACCTTTGCCCACGGCGCGCAGGAAGTTGCGGCGTACCGCGTCGTGCGGGAACAGCGCCTTCATGAGGGAGGCTTCCACAAACTGGTTGGAATACTCCTGGAACTCGGTGGTTTCGCTGCGGCGCTTGAGTTCGATGGTGGCGCCTTGCGCCGACATTTCCTGCTGGTGGTCGCCCACGGTGTGGTCGCGGCCACAGCTGCACTTCATCATCAAAGGGCGGTCTGCGTCATACGGGTCAAAGTACGGAGTCATGGGGCACCTCTTTAAAGTTGGGTGCCTGCCCTCATGCAAGGTGCGGGCCTGATTTCGGGTCTGGACGGCCTGTTGGCCCAGATTGGCGGTGCCAGACGCGAAATCGGCGCAGGTTTTTCCATCCCGTGTAGGGCTGGCCCTACACCGCGGCGGGCGCTGGGCTCAGGAAGTGCCCAGCGGATGGCCTGGCAAGCCGCCAGCTTTGCCCTGGGCCTGGCGCTCGGCGTACAGCGCCAGCTCCACATCGTTGCGGGTACCGGTCTTTTCCAGCACGCGCGCCCGGTAGGTGCTCACCGTGTTGGGGGCCAGGCCCAGCTGCGCACCAATTTCGCTCACGCTCAGGCCGGTGGCCAGCAGACGGAACACCTGGTGCTCCCGGTGCGACAGCGCTTCCGCGCCCTGCTTGCGCCCGGGGCCGGCCATGGCGTTGGCCAGTGCCTCGGCGGTGGCGGCGCTCACATAGCGCCCGCCGGCGGCCACTTTGCGCACGGCGGCCACCATGTCGTCGGGGTCGGCGCTTTTGTTCAGGTAGCCGGCAGCGCCCAGCTGGATGCAGCGCACCGCGTACTGGCGTTCCGGGTAGGTGCTGAGCATGAGCACGGGCAGGGCCGGGTGCTCGCGCTGCAGGGTCTGCAGCACCTCCAGGCCATCGCGGCCGGGCATGGCGATGTCGAGCAGCACGACATCGAGGCCGCTTCCAGTGCTGTGGTCGGCGTCCGGTTGCCGCAGCGCGGCCACTTGCGCCAGCACCTCGTCGCCGGTGGTGGCTTCGGCGGCCACGGTGATGTCGGCGGCATCGGCCAGCACCTGGCGCAGGCCTTCGCGCACGATGCGGTGGTCGTCGCTGATGAGCACGCGGATGGGGGTGGGGTTCATGGTGCCAGCTGTAGGGGAAGGTCGAGTTCGAAGCAGCTGCCGCGCCCGGGCTGGCTGTCTATGCGCAGCGTGCCGCCCAGGTGGCGCGCGCGCTCCCGCATGCCCATGATGCCGTAGGCATCGGGCGCCTCGAAGGCCTGCATGGGCGCGCCTATGCCGTCGTCGCAAATGCGGATGTGCAGGTGTTCCGGCGTGGCCGCAATATGCACATCGATATGGCTGGCCTGTGCATGCCGGCCCACGTTGCTGAGTATTTCCTGGAAGATGCGGAAGACGGCCATGGCGTCGGCGGGCGGGAGTTCCAGCGTATCGTCTACCTGCAGGTCCCAGCGCAGGCCCAGCTCGCCCGATTGGGTGAACTCCTGTGTGAGCCATTCCAGTGCGGCCCACAGGCCCTGGTGGTCGAGGATGCTGGGGCGCAGGTCGGTGATGATGCGCCCCACGTTGTCCACCGCGGATTCGATCAGCCGACTCATGTTCTGGCACTTGCAGCGCAGCCGGTGGCGCATGGCCTCGGCCTCATCGGGGCTGCGTTGCTGCTGTTCCGAAAGGCGCTTTTCCACCCAGTTCACATCCATCTTCAGGGCCACCAGCAGGCTGCCGAGTTCGTCATGGATTTCGCGGGCAATGCGGGTGCGCTCCTCTTCGCGTACGCTGTCGGAGTAGGCGGTGAGTTCGCGCAGTTGCGAGAGCGCGGTGAGGAGTTCGCGGGTGCGCTCGGCCACGCGCTGCTCCAGTTCGTCCTTGGCGTGGCGCAGCGCTTGTTCGGCGCGCTTGCGCTCCGTGATGTCCACGAAGGTGATGACTGCGCCGCGCACATGCAGCCCGTCCTGAATGGGGTAGCTGGAGTACTCCACCGGGAAAGGCGTGCCGTCCTGACGCCAGAACACCTCGCTGTCGATGCGGCAGGGCAGCCCCTGGCGGAAGGCGTTGAAGATGGGGCACTGTTCCACCGGGTAGGGCTGGCCACCGGGGTGCGAATGGTGGGTCACTTCGTGCATGTTCAGGCCGCGCAGGGCCTGCGGGTCTTCGTAGCCCAGCATCTGCGCACCGGCGCGGTTGATGAAAACACACAGCCCGTCCAGGTCGATGCCGAAGATGCCCTCGCCGGTGGACTCCAGCAGCAGGCCGAGCCTGTCGTACCAGGCCGCGGAATGCGGCGGCGCGGCGGTGGGCAGGCGAAGGCCGGGTGCAGTGGCAGACATGGTGCATAGAGGCAAGCAATGCCTGTGCCAGTTTGGTGCATGCGCCACAATCGGAGCCCATGACACGCACCACGAACCCGATGGACGCGCTGCCTTGCCCCTGCGGTCGCACCCAGGGCAAGGGTGGCCAGCCGCTGCCCTATGCCCGTTGCTGCGGCCGCTACCACAGCGGCGCGGCCCCGGCTCCCGATGCCGAGAGCCTCATGCGGTCCCGCTACAGCGCCTACGTGCTGGGCCTGAGTGGCTACCTGCAAGACACCTGGCATGCCAGCACCCGCCCGGCCGAGCTGGCGCTGGAGCCCGGCGTGAAGTGGTTGGGGCTGGAGGTGCGCCGCCACCACCAGGCGGACGCGCACCATGCCGAGGTGGAGTTTGTGGCGCGATCCCGGCTGGCCGGGCGCGGCCAGCGCCTGCACGAACGCAGCCGGTTTGTGCGTGAAGACGGCCGCTGGCTGTATGTAGACGGAGACCTGTTGTGAGCCAACCCCATTCCCCGGTGTTCGATGCCGTGCTGTTCGACTGCGACGGCGTACTGGTGGACAGCGAACCCATCACCAACGGCGTGCTGCGCGACATGCTCAACGAAAGCGGCTGGCCCATCAGCACCGAAGAATGCCTGGCCATCTTCATAGGCAAGGCGGTGCGCGATGAACGTGCGCTGATTGAAGAGCGTACCGGCCAGCCGCTCACCGAAGACTGGATGCAGCGCTTCTACGCGCGCCGCAATGCCCGCCTGCTGGCCGAGGTGCAGATGGTGGCCGGCGCGCTGGATTCCGTGGCTGCCGCGCACCAGCACACGGCCGGGCGCATTGCCTGTGCATCGGGCGCCGACCGGCCCAAGGTGGTCATGCAGATTGCCCACGTGGGCATGGCGCCGTACTTCGGCGAGCGCATATTCAGCGGCCACGACCAGCCGCGCTCCAAGCCCGCCCCCGACGTGTACCTGGCCGCCGCTGCCCACCTGGGTGTGGACCCGGCACGCTGCCTGGTGGTGGAAGACACACCCACGGGCGCGCAGGCCGGCTTGGCCGCGGGTGCCACCGTGTGGGGTTACTGCGCGCAGGGCCATGGCCGGGCGTTCGCCAGCCTGCCGGTGCACCGGGTGTTCCACCACATGGATGAGCTTGCTGCGGCGCTGAATCGCTAGTGCATCCTGCGCCCTTGTGGCGTCGTTTCGCGGTGCTCGGCCTTCGTTCCGTCGCAAAGCGCTTTTCGCGCCGGGGCCGGCCTTCCATGATCGGGGCCTGACACCTCAGGAGCCGATCATGAACCCCTCTGCAACCCCGCTTTCTCCGGACCTGGAGCGCCTCGCCCGCCGCCGTGCGAAGGCCAAGCTCGGTTTCTACAAACACGCCTTTATCTATGTGGTGGTCATCAGCGGACTCGCTCTGCTGTCCCTGGGCCAGGGCCGCGCCTGGGTGGTATGGCCCGCAGCCGGCTGGGGCTTTGGGCTGCTGATGCACGGCGCAGGCGCATTTGGTTTTGGCGCTGGCAGTGCGTGGCAGGAGCGCCTGACCGAGCGCGAACGCGAAGCCCTGCGTGGGCGCTGACCGCACGAAGGAGGCCACCATGACCATGACCCCCCTCATTGCCATACACCTCAGCGCCACGCTGGCGGCCTTGCTGGTAGGCCCGGTAGCCCTGTGGGCCCGGCGTGGGCATTCGCCGTCGGCACCTGCCGGCGTGCGCCCCCGCGTTCGCCTCCACCGCGCCGCGGGGTACGCGTGGGTCACGCTCATGCTGATGGCAGCGCTGTCGGCCCTGTTCATCCGCGACTTCAACCTGCCCAATGTGTGGGGCTACACGCCCATTCACCTGCTGATCCCGGTCACGCTGTTTTCTCTGGTGGTGGCGTTCCGGGCTTTGCACCGGGGCGACATCCGGCGCCATCGGCTGTGGATGACTTCGCTCTACGTCAGCGCGTGTGTGGTGGCTGGCGCGTTCACCCTGCTGCCTGGCCGCTACCTGGGCCGGCTGGTCTGGGGCGATCTGCTGGGCTGGGTCTGAGCTGGCGCTTTCGGCGCCGGGCCAGCGGATGCCAAAATCGCAGTCAGTTTTTTGGAAACTCTCATGCCGCTACCTCATCTGTTGCCGCGCTGGCTGCCCGAAGGCAGCCACTCCGGTCTGTTGCGCCGAGGTGCGCTGGTGGCGGTGGTGGCTGGTTTCATCGGCCTGTTCAACTGGGCCCAGAAAGAGTACAGCCTGGCCGTAGGGATGGCTTACAGCTACGGCATCAGCATGAGTATCTGGTTCTGCACCGACGTGTTGCGCGTGGCCTTGCACCGCTGGCTGGGCACCGAAGGCCCTCATTTCTGGCGACTGTCGCCCCGCATGGTGTTGTTCCTGCTGGCGGGGACGGTGGTGGGCTATCTGCTCGGAACGGCCGCAGGCGATGCGGTGGGCCAGCGCTCCACGCTGGCGCTGCTCTGGGATTCACCCAGGCGTTTCTGGGGTTTCCTGTTTTCTTCGCTGGGCATCAGCCTGGCGTTTCTGGCCTTTTTCTATCAGCGCGAGAAAGGGTTGGCGCTGGAGCGGCAGGCCACCGAGGCGCGCCTGAAGCTGCTGGAGACCCAGCTGGAGCCTCACATGCTGTTCAACACGCTGGCCAATCTGCGGGTGCTGATCCAGATCGACCCGCCCCGGGCGCTGGACATGTTGGACCGGCTCAACGGGTACCTGCGGGCCACCCTCAAGGCCTCGCGCACCGACGTGACCGGGGGCGGTCATACGCTGGGGGCAGAGTTTGAGCGCCTGGAGGACTATCTGGAGCTGATGGCGGTGCGGATGGGGGATCGGTTGCGCTACACGCTCGATCTGCCCGAAGACCTCGCTGCCCAGCCGCTGCCGCCTCTTCTGCTGCAACCGCTGGTGGAAAATGCCATCCGCCATGGGCTCGAGCCCAAAGTGTCTGGCGGGGCTTTGGTGGTGAGCGCACAGCGCGAGGGACCGCATCTGGTGGTGTCGGTACGCGATGAAGGGGTTGGTATGGCGGCGCCAGCGGGGGAAGCAGGGCTTGTGGCCAGCGCGCGTGGGAGCGGCGGCTTTGGCCTGAACCAGGTGCGGGAGCGGCTGGCCAGCCTGCCTGGCGGTGGGCAGATCGAGGTCTGCAGCCAGCCCGGTGAGGGCACTACCATCGTGCTGCGGCTGCGGTTACAGCCGCAGTCATCCGCCACTCCACCTGTCCCCCCACCTGCCACTCCACCCGCTATGCCCACCAGCCGGAGTTCTGCGCCATGACGCCCACGGCCCTCATCGCCGAAGACGAGCCCTTGCTGGCCGCTGCGTTGCAGACCGAGTTGCAGCGGGCATGGCCCGCCCTGGAGGTGGTGGCCACGGTAGGCGATGGCACATCGGCGGTGGAGCAGGCGCTGCTTCTTCAGCCGCATGTGCTGTTTCTGGACATCCGGATGCCAGGGTTGACCGGTCTGGAAGCTGCCGCCGAACTGGCCGACGCATGGCCCAGCACCGGCAGACCTTTCCCGATGCTGGTTTTCGTGACCGCCTACGACCAGTACGCGGTGCAGGCTTTCGAGGCGCAGGCGCTGGACTACCTGCTCAAGCCGGTGGTGCCCGAGCGCCTTGCGCGCACGGTGCAACGGCTGCAGGCGCAATGGGCCGCCGGCAGCAGCCCCACCTTGTCTGGCGAAGATCCGCTGGAGAGGGTGATCCAGCGCTTGCAGGCGCTGCTGGAACCCGGTGCGCTGGCTTCGGCAACGCCCTCGGGCGTGGCTGCAGCGCCACCGCCACCGCCACCGCCTCTGCGCGTCATCCAGGCCAGTGTGGGATCGGACATTCGCCTGATTCCCCTGGAAGAGGTGCTGGTGCTGGAGGCCGCCGACAAGTACCTCCGTGTGCTGACCGCGGAGGCAGACTGCCTCATACGTACGCCGCTGCGGGAACTGTTGCCTCAGCTCCCACCGCAAGACTTCTGGCAGATCCACCGGGGCACGGTGGTGCGGGCCAGTGCCATCCACAGCGCGCACCGGGACGCTTCGGGCCGCTTGAGCCTTCGTCTGCGCGGCCGCAGCGAAAGCTGGCCAGTCAGCCGGCTCTACGCTGGCCGATTCAAGGCCATGTGAGCGGCCCGGGATCGCCCGGAACTCCTGTGGCCGAGCGCCAACGGGCGGGGGACTGTCCGGTCCAGCTCTTGAACGCGCGGATGAAGCTTTTCTCGTTGAGGAAGCCAGCCGCAGCCGCCACCTGCTTGACGGGCTTGTCCGTGCGCTGAAGCATGGCCATGGCGCGCTCGCGGCGCACTTCGTCCTTCAGGGCCTGCAACGTGGCGCCCTCGGCCTTGAGCTGGCGGTGCAGGCTGCGGGCAGAGGTGTTGATCAGGGCCGCCAGGTCTTCGGCGTTGCGGGTGTGTTCGGGTTGTGCCAGCAGCAAGTGGCGCACCCGTTGCACCAGCAGGCGGTCGCGCCGGTAGGGGCGCACCTGGATGGGCAAGGCGCGCTGCAGCATGAGGTTCAGCGCGGATTCATCGCGCTGAATGGGCAGCGCCAGATAGCGTGCGTCGAAGCGGATAGCGCTGTGTGTTTGCCCGAAGGTGCAGGGCCCATCGAACAGCACCCGGTAGGCGGAGCCATGGGGCGGCGCAGCAAAGCCGAAGCTGGCGCTGCGCAGAGGAATGCGCGAGTCGATCAGCCAGCAGCCCAGCCCGTGGATGTTGCGCAGCAAGGACACGTGGCAGAGCTCCCGCAGTGAGCCGTCGCCACCGGGCGGGCGGTGTTCCTCCAGCGCAATGACCGCTTCATGGCCCACCACCTCGAGCGAAAGCGTGACGTCGCGGGTGAGCAGGCCATGGTGACGGCACCAGCGCTTCAGCGCCACCTCCAGGTGGGAGGAAGACAGCGAGGCCCGCGCCAGCATGCCGTAGCTGCCCCAGGGTAGCGGCCGCGCGAACCAGCCCAGTGCTTCGTCGTCGAGCTCGCGCATGGCGGCCCCGGACACCGCTTCCATCTGGGCGGCGGTGATGCAACCCGTGGTATTGGCCAAAAGAGATGGCGCTATTTGTGCCACCTTCAGTGCGTTGGCCGGGTCCATTCCCCGGGCGGCATAGGCCCGCACCATGTCCCTGACAAAACTCACAGGTGTGAGTGCCGGGCCCTGGAGCAGGCCCAGCGTGGCGGGTGGCGGGTGGCGGGTATCCATTCGAGCTTCAAATTTTCCGGAATGTTGGCAGTAAATGCAACCTTTTTGGCCTGCGTCTTGGTGCCTCGGTGTCTATCCTCCACAATGAATTGGCAGGCGGGCCCGTCCCGCCCGGCCTGCTGCTCCCTTCTTGCGTACTGCCCCGCTGTCCAGAGACCCCAAGCCATGCCCATCATTCCCACCCAGCTCAATGCCCGTTCCGCCGACTTCCAGGCCCATGCCGCGGCCATGCAGGCGCTGGTGGATGATTTGCGCGCCCACATAGAAAAGGTGGCATTGGGCGGCGGAGAAGCCGCGCGCGCCAAGCACACCGCCCGCGGCAAGCTGCTGCCCCGCGAACGCGTGGAAATGCTGCTGGACCCTGGCACCCCATTTCTGGAAGTGGCCCCGCTGGCCGCGCTGAACCTGTACGACAACGCGGCACCGGCGGCCGGCGTGATTGCAGGCATAGGCCGCGTGGCCGGCGTGGAATGCATGATTGTGTGCAACGACGCCACGGTGAAGGGCGGTACCTACTACCCCATGACGGTGAAGAAGCACCTGCGGGCACAGGAAATTGCCATGCAGAACCACCTGCCCTGCATCTACCTGGTGGATTCGGGCGGCGCCAACCTGCCCAACCAGGACGAGGTGTTCCCCGACCGCGACCACTTTGGCCGCATCTTCTACAACCAGGCCAACATGAGCGCGCAGGGCATTGCGCAGATTGCGGTGGTCATGGGTTCGTGCACGGCCGGCGGCGCCTACGTGCCCGCAATGAGCGACGAGACCATCATCGTGAAGAACCAGGGCACCATTTTCCTGGGCGGCCCGCCGCTGGTGAAGGCCGCCATTGGCGAGGTGGTGACGGCCGAAGAACTCGGCGGTGGCGATGTGCACACCCGCCTTTCGGGTGTGGCCGACCACCTGGCCCAGAACGATGCGCACGCTCTGGCGCTGGCGCGGCAGGCTGTGGCCACGCTGAACAAGCGCAAGCCGCAGGTGCAGGACCTGCGCGAACCGCGCCCGCCGCTGTACGACCCGAAAGAACTGTACGGCGTGATACCCACCGACACGCGCAAGCCCTACGACGTGCACGAGATCATTGCGCGCATTGTGGATGGCAGCGAATTCCACGAATTCAAGGCGCGCTTTGGTGCCACGCTGGTGTGCGGCTTTGCGCACATCGAGGGCATGCCGGTGGGCATCGTGGCCAACAACGGCGTGCTGTTCTCTGAAAGTGCGCAGAAGGGCGCGCACTTCATAGAACTGTGCTGCCAGAGGAAGGTGCCGCTGCTGTTCCTGCAGAACATCACCGGCTTCATGGTGGGCAAGAAGTACGAGAGCGAGGGCATTGCCCGCCACGGCGCCAAGATGGTGACGGCTGTGGCCACCGCGCAGGTGCCCAAGTTCACCGTGATCATTGGCGGCAGCTACGGCGCGGGCAACTACGGCATGTGCGGCCGCGCGTTCTCGCCGCGTTTTTTGTGGATGTGGCCGAATGCGCGCATCTGCGTCATGGGCGGCGAGCAGGCCGCCGGCGTGCTGGCCACTGTGAAGCGCGACGGCATAGAGGCGCGCGGCGGCCAGTGGAGCGCCGAGGAAGAAGCCGCGTTCAAGCAACCCATCCTGGACCAGTTTGGCCACCAGTCTCACCCCTACTACTCCAGTGCCCGCCTGTGGGACGACGGCGTGATCGACCCCGCCGATACCCGCCGCGTGCTGGGCCTGGCGCTGTCGGCCGCGCTGAACGCGCCGGTGGGCGAGCCCCGGTTCGGCGTGTTCCGTATGTGATCCGCCCGCGCAGACACGCAACTACCTAAAAAGACAGAGAGAGACAAAACCCATGCCGGCCACCGCCCTGACCTCCACCATCTACGACACCCCCGAGCACGAACTCCTGCGCGACCAGGTGGCCCGCTTTCTGGCCCGCGAGGTGGAGCCCTACGCCAGCGCCTGGGAAGACACCGGCATGGTGCCGCGCGATGTGTTGCAGCGCATGGGGCAGGCCGGTTTGCTGGGCCTGGCCTTCGAGGGCGATTACGGCGGTGGCGATGCCGACGCGCTCACCAACCTGGTGTTTGCCGAAGCGCTGTCGCAGTCTACGTTCGCGGGCTTCATCATCACCGTGCTGGTGCACACCGACATGGCCGGACCACACCTGCACCACGCCGGCACCCCAGCGCAGAAGGCGCGCTACATGCCCGGCATCACCGCGGGCAAGACCATCACGGCGGTGGGTATCAGCGAACCGGGTGCGGGCTCGGACGTGGCCGGCATGCGCACCAGTGCGCGGCTGGAGAACGGCGAGTGGGTGTTGAACGGCACCAAGATGTTCATCACCAACGGGGTGCACGCCGATGTGTACTTCGTGGCCGCCAAGACCGGCACCGCCCGCCACGATATGACCATGTTCATTGTGGAAAAAGGCACCCCGGGTTTCACCGTGGGCCGTGCCTTGAAAAAGACGGGCTGGCTGTCCAGCGACACCGCCGAACTGGTGTTCGACAACGTCCGCATCCCCGAATCGAATGTGCTGGGTGAGGTGGGCAAGGGCTTTTATTCCGTCATGAAGAACTTCCAGACCGAACGCATTGCGCTGGGTGCCATGGCGGTGGGCCACTGCACGCAGGCCCTGCGCCTGACGCTGGACCACGTGCGCCAGCGCCAGGCCTTTGGCGCCACGCTGTGGGACCAGCAGACCATCCGCCAGCGTCTGTCCATGCTCGATGCCAAGGTGCGCGCGGCGCGCCAGTTCATGTACCACTGCGCGTGGAGCGTGACGCAGGGCCACGACATCGTGCAGGAGGTCTCCATGCTCAAGGCGCTCACGGGTGAACTGGTGAACGAAGTGGTGCAGACCTGCCAGCAGTTCCACGGCGGCATGGGCTTCATCCGCGAAACCGCCATCGAACGGCTGTGGCGCGACGCGCGCGTGCTGGCCATAGGCGGTGGCGCCACCGAGGTGATGCTGGAAGAAGTGGCCAAGCGCTACTGAATGAAAGCCACGACCATGACTAACACCCGGAGTAACGCCATGAGCAACGTATTGGATGTATCCCGACCCCTTCCGCAGGTGGCGCGCGTGTGGCTCAACCGCCCCGATGTGCGCAACGCTTTCAACGACGAGGTGATTGCCGCACTCACCCGCACCTTTGCCGATCTGGCCCAGGACAGCGACTTGCGCGTGGTGGTGCTGGGTGCCCACGGCAAGGCCTTTTGTGCCGGTGCCGACCTGAACTGGATGAAGGCCATGGCCGGCTACAGCTGGGAAGAAAACCGCGCCGACGCGCAGGCCCTGGCCGACATGCTCTGGACGCTGGACCAGTGCCCAGTGCCGGTGGTGGGCCGCATCCAGGGCGACTGCTATGCCGGCGGCATGGGCCTGGCCGCCATTTGCGATGTGCTGGTGGCGGTGGATAGCGCCACCTTCTGCCTGTCCGAAGCCCGGCTGGGTTTGCTGCCCGCCACCATCAGCCCCTATGTGGCACGCGCCATTGGCGCTCAGGCAGCGCGCCGATACATGGTCACGGCCGAGCGTTTCAGCGCGGTGCAGGCCCATGCCATGGGCTTTGTGCACGAGCTGGTGGCCCCCGATGCGCTGGACGCGCGCGTGGACGAACTCGTGCAGCTGATTCTGGCCAACGGCCCGCGCGCCAGCCGCGCCTGCAAGCAGCTGGTGCGCGATGTGTGCGGCGTGCCCATCACCGCCGAATTGCGCGCCGACACCGCCCGCCGCATTGCCGATGTACGCGCCAGCGACGAAGGACGTGAAGGCCTGCAATCCTTTCTGGGCAAGCGCCCGCCGGGCTGGTTGCTGCCGTGAACCCGGACATCGCTGTCGCCCAGCTCGACCTGCCCGCCCTGCTGGCGCTGGCGGCCGTGCTCGGCTGGGCCAGCGGCTTCCGGCTGTATGCGGTGGTGTTCCTGGTGGGTGCGGCGGGTGCGCTGGACATGATTCCCTTGCCCGAGGGCCTGCAGCTGCTGCAGAGTCCCGCCGTGTTGTGGGCCAGCGGCTGCATGCTGCTGGTGGAGTTTTTTGCCGACAAGATTCCGGGCCTCGACTCTTTGTGGGATCTGGTGCACAGCGTCATCCGCATCCCGGCCGGGGCGGCGCTGGCGGCGGGCGTGTTCGGGGTGGATGCGGGAGCCATGGCCTTCATTGCGGCGCTCATGGGCGGCACCCTGGCCGCTTCCAGCCAGGCGGCCAAGACCACATCGCGCGCTGCCATCAACACCTCGCCCGAGCCGTTTTCCAACCTGGGCGCCAGTCTGCTGGAAGACGGGCTGGTAGTGGGCGCCGTGTGGCTGGCCACCGCGCAGCCGCTGGTGTTCGGTGTGTTGCTGTGCATTGTGGTGGTGTTGCTGGGCTGGCTCACCGTGGTGCTGTTCAAGTTCCTGCGCGCCGTACTCCAGCGTGTGCGGCGCTGGTGGTCCAGGCCCATGAACACCGCTCCATGAACACCGCCCCATGAAATGCGTGTGCTACCGGGCGCACCACCCGACGAATCCGAAGAAAACATTGCGCTAAAAGGAAACTGCATGTTCACCAAAATCCTCATTGCCAACCGCGGTGAAATTGCCTGCCGGGTGGCTGCCACCGCCCGCCGCATGGGCATCAAGACCGTGGCCGTGTATTCCGATGCCGATGCCAGCGCCAAGCACGTGGACGCTTGCGACGAGGCCGTGCATGTGGGCGGCAGCGCGCCCAAGGACAGCTACCTGCGCTGGCAGGCCATCATCGAAGCCGCACAGCAAACGGGGGCGCAGGCCATCCACCCCGGCTATGGTTTCCTGAGCGAGAACGAAGAGTTCGCCCAGGCCTGCGCCAACGCCGGGCTGGTGTTCATTGGCCCGCCGCCGTCGGCCATCCAGGCCATGGGCCTGAAGGCCGAATCGAAGCAGCTCATGGAGCGCGCGGGCGTGCCCCTGGTACCGGGCTACCACGGCAGCGACCAGGACCCCGCCATGCTGCGCCACGAGGCCGACCGCATCGGCTATCCCGTGCTCATCAAGGCCAGCGCGGGCGGCGGTGGCAAAGGCATGCGGGCGGTGGAGCGTGCCGAAGACTTTGCCGATGCCCTGGCCTCCTGCCAGCGTGAAGCCATCAACAGCTTTGGCGACAGCGCCGTGCTGATAGAGAAGTACGTGCAGCGCCCGCGCCACATTGAAATCCAGGTATTTGGCGACACGCACGGCCACTACGTGTACCTGTTCGAGCGCGACTGTTCGGTGCAGCGGCGCCACCAGAAGGTGCTGGAAGAGGCGCCGGCCCCCGGCCTGAGCCCGGAGCTGCGCACGCAGATGGGCCTAGCCGCAGTGGCGGCCGCGCGCGCCGTGAACTACGTGGGCGCGGGCACGGTGGAATTCATCGTGGAGCAGCGCGACACCGGCATGAATTTCTTCTTCATGGAGATGAACACCCGCCTGCAGGTGGAGCACCCCGTGACCGAGGCCATCACCGGCCTCGATCTGGTGGAGTGGCAGTTCCGCGTGGCCGCCGGCGAGCGCCTGCCCCTGCTGCAGGACGAGCTGCGCATGAGCGGCCACGCCATCGAGGCGCGCATCTGTGCCGAGAACCCCGACAACCAGTTCCTGCCCGCCACCGGCACCCTGGCGGTGTACCAGAAGCCCGCCTGCACCAGCTTCACCCACGGCACGGTGCGCGTGGACGACGGCGTGCGCGAGGGCGACACCATCAGCCCCTTCTACGATTCCATGGTGGCCAAGCTCATCGTGCATGGCGACACCCGCGAACAGGCGCTGGCCCGGCTGGATGAAGCGCTGGCGCAGACGCACATTGTGGGCCTGGCCACCAACGTGCAGTTCCTGCGCCACGTGGTGCGCAGCCCCAGTTTTTCGCAGGCGCAGCTGGACACCGCGCTCATTCCGCGCGAGGCTGCCGTGCTGTTCCAGCAAGACCCCGTGGGCCTGCCGCTGGCGCTGGCCTGCGCGGTGGCGCAAACCCTGCTGGACGAGCGCCGCACCGAAGGCCAGGACCCCTTCAGCAAGACCGATGGCTGGCGCAGCCACGGCCGCACGCCGCGCCGCTTTTCGTTCGAGTACCAGGGCGAGCCGGTGTCCGCGCGCCTGTCCTACACGAACGAGGGTGCGTTGCACCTCGTGGTGGGGCCAGAGCCCGAGCCGGTGGCCGCAGGCGCGCTGGTGTTCCACGCGCTGGCCGATGGCGGCTTCCACATCGAATTTGCGGGCCAGCGCAGCCACGCTCGCCTGTACTGGCGCGGCGAGCGTGCGCACGTATTCCTGCCGCGCGGCGCCACCCAGATCGTGGAAATCGACCTGCTGGCCCACGCGGGTGAGGCGGCGGCAGAGGGCGGGCGCCTGACCGCGCCCATGCCCGGCAAGGTGGTATCTTTCGCGGTGAAGGCCGGTGACGCCGTCACCAAGGGCCAGCCGCTGGCGGTGCTGGAAGCCATGAAGATGGAGCACACCATTGCCGCCCCGGCCGATGGCACGGTGGCCGAACTGCTCTACGCCCCTGGCGACCAGGTGAGCGAGGGCGCCGAACTCCTCAAGCTCCAATGAAGATTGCTTTTTGCTGCACCGACACCCGCCCCGAGCCCTGGCTGGAGGGCCTGAAAGCCGAACTGCCCGATGCCGAGATTGCCGTCTGGCAACCCGACGCCGCACGCACCCCGACCGCTGCGGGCCTGCCCGCCCAGCCACGCGCCGCCAGCAGCTTCCAGGCCGACTACGCCGTGGTGTGGGCACCGCCGCAAACCTTCATCGATGAGCAGACGCAACTGAAGGCGCTGTTCAACATTGGTGCCGGGGTGGACGCACTCCTGAAGCTGCGCCTGCCGCCCAGCACGCTGGTGGTGCGGCTGGACGACGCCGGCATGGCCGTGCAGATGGCCGAGTACGTGTGCCATGCCGTGATCCGCTACTTCCGCGAACTGGCCGACTACGACGTGGCGCAGCAGGAGGCCCGCTGGGCCTACCGCAAGCCGCGCCGGCGCCAGCAGTTCAGCGTGGGCGTGCTGGGCCTGGGCGTGCTGGGCAGCCGCGTGGCGCAAGCCCTGCAGCAGTTCGAGTTTCCCGTGAACGGCTGGAGCCGCAGCCCCAAGGCGCTGCCCGGCGTGCGTGCCTACACTGGCCAGGAAGAACTGCCTGCTTTCCTCAACGCCTCGCAGGTGCTGGTGAATTTGCTGCCCCTCACACCGCACACCGAAAACCTGCTCAACCGGCAGACCCTGTCGCAGTTGCCGGCGGGTGGCTACGTCATCAACGTGGCGCGTGGCGCGCACCTGGTGGAAGAAGACTTGCTGGCCCTGCTGGACAGCGGCCATCTGGCGGGCGCCACGCTCGATGTGTTCCGCACCGAACCGCTGCCGCCCCAGCACCCGTTCTGGAAACACCCGCGCATCACGGTCACGCCGCACACCTCGGCCCGCACCATGCGCGACGAAACCATTGCCCAGATTGCGGGCAAGATCCGCGCCCTGCGCGCCGGCCAGCCCATAGCCGGCGTGGTGGACCCGCAGCGCGGCTACTGAACCTTCAAGCACCGAACACCCATGAGCCTGTCCCACCTTCCCCAGCGCGTGAAACTGGTCGATGTAGGGCCGCGCGACGGCCTGCAGAACGAGAAGCAGCCGGTACCCGCCGCTGTGAAAATCGAGCTGGTGCACCGCCTGCAGGCGGCTGGCCTGAAGCACCTGGAAGTCACCAGCTTTGTGAGCCCCAAGTGGGTGCCGCAGATGGCCGACAACACCGAAGTCATGGCTGGCCTGCAGCGCCGCCCCGATGTGACCTACGCCGTGCTCACGCCCAACCTGAAAGGCTACGAAGCGGCGGTGCTGAGCCGCCCCGACGAGATCGTGGTGTTCGGTGCGGCCAGCGAGGCCTTCAGCCAGAAGAACATCAACTGCAGCATTGCCGAAAGCATCGAGCGTTTTGCACCGGTGGTGGAAGCGGCGCGCGCGGCAGGCATATACGTGCGCGGCGCCATGAGCTGCACCGTGGGTTGTCCGTATGAAGGCGATATTGCCCCCGAGCGGGTGGGCATGCTCGCCAAGCTCATGAAAGGCATCGGCGTGCAGCACGTGGGCGTGGCAGACACCATCGGCGTGGGCACGCCCATCAAGGTGCAACGCGCCATGGAGGCCACGCTGGCCCATTACGACCTGAACGACGTGAGCGGCCATTTCCACGACACCTACGGGCAGGCGCTGGCCAATACGCTGGCTGCGCTGGAGATGGGCGTGTGGCAGTTCGATACCTCGGTGGCCGGGCTGGGCGGCTGCCCCTACGCCAAAGGTGCCACCGGCAACGTGGCCACGGAAGACGTGGTCTACCTGCTGCAGGGCCTGGGCATAGAGACCGGCATCGACCTCGATGCGCTGGTGGATGCCGGCGCCTTCATCAGCCAAGCGCTGGGCCGCAAGCCCAATTCGCGGGTGGCGGTGGCGCTGCTGAACAAGCGCGCGGGCTGAGCGGGGGGGCACCATGACCACCACCACCAGCAGCAACGCCCTGCCGAGCACCCTGCCCCACAACATGCCGGAGACCCTGCCCGAAGCCGTGCGCCGCGTGGCCGCAGCCCTGCAGGCGCTGGGCCACCCGCAAACGCCCGTCATGCTCAGCGACTCCGCCCGCACCGCCCAGCAGGCCGCCGATGCGCTGGGTGTGGCCCTGGGCCAGATTGCCAAGAGCATCGTCTTCCGCCTGAAGCCCGACGACCGCGCGGTGCTGGTGGTCACCTCGGGCGACCTGCGCGTGGACGAGCACAAGGTGCAGGCGCTGGTGTGTGGCGAGGGCCAGAAGCTGGGCCGCGCCGATGCCGATTTCGTGAGGGCCCGCACCGGCTTTTCCATTGGCGGTGTGTCGCCGCTGGCGCACGCCGAGCCGCCGGTCATGCTGATCGACGAGCAGTTGCTGCGCTTTGACGAAGTGTGGGCCGCCGCCGGCCACCCGCACGGCGTGTTCCGACTGAGCCCACAAGACCTGGGGGCATGGACCGGCGCCCCGGTGGCCGATGTGACGGTGCGCTAGAGTCCAGCGTCATGCCCACACCCTCCAGCCCCTCCAGCCCCGACGCGTTCAACCCGCTGACGCTGGAACGCGCCATGCGCTTTGCGGCGCCGGGCGCGCCGGTGCCCTCGCCGTGCGTGGGTGTGTGCAAGATGGACGAGGCCAGCGGCCTGTGCAACGGCTGCCTGCGCACCATCGACGAGATCGTGTCCTGGGGCCAGAGCAACGATGCGGCACGGCGTCGCATCTGGCGCGCCATCGAAGAGCGGCAGGGCCTGCTCTGAGCCTTCAGTTCCCGCGCTTCAGTTCTTGCGCGCCACCCAGTAGGTGGCGCCTTCGGGGCCGTAGCGCTCGTCGTGCGGCACATCGCGCTCCAGCGTGAAGGTGTCACCGGGGCGCAGGTGTCGCGTTTCCCCGCCGCAGCCCAGCCACAACTCGCCCTGCGTCACCACCGCCTGCACCGCAAACGGGTGGGTGTGCGTGGCCAGCACGGCATCGGGCGCCCACTGGCGTTCCAGCACTTCGTCAAAACCGGCGGCCAGAGACTGGGTGCGGAAGGTATCGAAATTCAGTTCCATGCCGGCATTCTGGCACTGTCTTTCGTTGAACGGGGACAGGTGGCGGTGTAACCTATGGCTATGTCGTCCCGCCTAGAACACATTCGCGTGGTGTCGCAGCCTGCCGCTGCAGGAACACCGCCACAGAGACAGCCGCAGCTCCGCGCCACGCCCAAAGGGCGCCAGGTCACCGATGCCGCCCGGGCTCGCGTGGCCCAATGCTGCAACGGCCTGGAGCCCCGCCCCGACTTGCTGATTGAACACCTGCACCGCCTGCAGGACGCCGAAGGTGGGCTGCGCCAAGGGCACCTGGCGGCACTGGCCGAACGCCTGCGCCTGAGCCAGGTGGAGGTGTTCGAGGTGGCCACCTTCTACCACCACTTCCGCGTGGCGGCCGATGAGGAAACCCTGCCCGCCACGGTGGTGCGTGTGTGCCACAGCCTGTCCTGCCAGATGGCGGGTTCCGCCGCGCTGCAACAAGGATTGCAACAGGCGTTGCAAGGCCAGCCCGGTGTGGTGGTGGAGTCCGTGCCCTGCATAGGCCAGTGCCACCATGCCCCGGCCGCGTGTGTGGGCCAGCACCAGTTGCCCGAAGCCACCGTAGAACTGGTGCAGGACGCGCTGGCGCTGGAGCAGACTGCGCCGCGCCAGCTGCCCGCCACGGGCGCACCCGCACAGCCCACCGACTACGCCCAGCTGCAGCGCCTGCTGCAGGGCACGCTGACCGCCGATGCGGTGCTGGCCGAGCTGAAAGCCTCGGGCCTGCGGGGTCTGGGGGGCGCAGGCTTCCCGGCCTGGCGCAAATGGGAAACCGTGCGCGCCCAGCCCGGCCCGCGCCACATGGTGGTGAATATCGACGAAGGCGAGGTGGGCACCTTCAAGGACTGGAGCGTGCTGAGCACCCAGCCGCGCCAGGTGCTGGAGGGCATGCTCATGGCCGCGCTGGTGGTGGGGGTGGACCACATTTGGCTGTACCTGCGCGACGAGTACCACGACTGCCGGGTGCTGCTGGAGGCCGAACTCCAGGCGCTGCAAGCGCACGTGTCGGCGTGGGCGCAGCAGTTCCCGGGCACGCGCTTTCCCCGGGTGGAACTGCGCCGGGGCGCGGGCGCCTACATCTGCGGGGAGGAGTCGGCGCTGATCGAGTCGGTGGAGGGCAAGCGCGGGCTGCCGCGCCTCAAGCCCCCCATCGTGGCGCTGAAGGGGGTGTTCGGGCGGCCCACGCTGGCGCACAACCTGGAAACGCTGTGGTGGCTGCCGGAAATCACGGCGCGCGGTGGCGCGTGGCTGGCCGCGCAGGGGCGGCATGGGCGTTCGGGGCTGCGGCGCTTCAGCGTGTCGGGCCGTGTGCAGAAGCCGGGCGTGTACCTAGCGCCGGCGGGCATCACGCTCAACGAGTTGCTGCAGGAATACGCAGGTGGCTTGCCCCAGGGGCATACGCTGTATGGCTACCTGCCAGGCGGTGCATCGGGCGGCATTCTGCCCGCCGCGCTGGCCGATGTGCCGCTGGACTTTGACACGCTGGCCGAATACGGCGCCTTTGTGGGCTCCATGGCCGTGGTGGTGCTGAGCCAGCACGACCGCGCCCGCGACGCCGCGCTCAACCTGATGCAGTTCTTCGAGCACGAATCCTGCGGCCAGTGCACCCCCTGCCGCGCCGGCACCACGCAGGCCGCCGCGCTCATGCAGGCGCCGGTGTGGGACGAAGCCACCCTGGCCGACCTGTCCCATGTCATGCGCGAGGCCTCCATCTGTGGCCTCGGGCAGGCCGCACCCAACCCCTTCGATACCGTCTTGCGCTTCTTCCCGCAGGAGGTCCGCCCATGAACCAGAACGACATGCCCACCGTGGACTTTTCCCTCGACGGCCAGCCGGTGCAGGCCCTGCCCGGCGAAACCGTGTGGGAAGTGGCGCAGCGCCACGGCGTGGCCATTCCACATCTGTGCCATCAGCCTGGCCTGCGCCCGGCGGGCAACTGCCGCGCCTGTGTGGTGGAGGTGGAGGGCGAGCGTGTGCTGGCCGCTTCCTGCTGCCGCGCGCCCCAGCCCGGCATGGTGGTGCACACCCACAGCCCGCGCGCCCAGCGTGCCCAGCGCACCGTGCTGCAACTGCTGCAGGCCGATGCGCCCGCCACCACCGCGCTGCGCCACGACAGCGAACTGCAGCACTGGGCCACGGCCACCGGAACCCCCCAGCACCCGGGCCTGAAAGCCCGCGGCGCCGTGCAGGCCGAAGCCGCCCAGCGCGGCACCGATGCCAGCCACCCCGCCATGTCGGTGAACCTGGACGCGTGCATCCAGTGCACCCGCTGCGTGCGTGCCTGCCGCGAAACCCAGGGCAACGACGTGCTGGGACTGGCCTTCCGGGGCGGCCACGCGCAGATCGTGTTCGACCAGAACGACCCCATGGGCGACAGCACCTGCGTGGCCTGCGCACCTACCACCTGAAGGACGGCCAGATCGACCATGTGGAAGGGGCCCCGGGGCCCGCCAACGAAGGCCGCCTGTGCGTGAAGGGCCGCTTCGGCTTCGACTACGTGCACCACCCCGAACGCCTGACCCGCCCGCTCATACGCCGGGACGACGCCCCCAAAGACCCCGCCGTGCTGGAAGCGGCCCTCGGCGGCAAGCCCGGCCGTGCCAGCACCGCACCGCTGCGCGCCCTGTTCCGCGAGGCCACCTGGGAGGAAGCCCTGGACCGCGCGGCGGCCGGTTTGCTGAAGGCGCGCAACGCCCACCCGGTGAAAGGCCGCGCGGCGGCGGTGGCGGGCTTTGGTTCGGCCAAGGGCACCAACGAAGAAGCCTACCTGCTGCAAAAGCTCATACGCACGGCCTTCCACACCCACAACATCGACCATTGCACGCGGCTGTGCCACGCCTCGAGCGTGGCCGCGCTCATGGAAGGCATAGGCTCGGGCGCGGTGAGCAACCCGCTGCGCGATGCCGCGCACGCCGATTTCATCCTGGTGATTGGCGCCAACCCGGCGCAGAACCACCCGGTGGGAGCCACCTGGATCAAGAAC
>JALOSG010000121.1 GCA_025458665.1 Serpentinimonas sp. | reverse complement strand
CTGGATCAACTCCGGTGGTCTGGGCACCATGGGCGTGGGCATTCCCTACGCCATGGGCATCAAGCTGGCCAAGCCCGAGGCCGAGGTGTACTGCGTCACCGGCGAGGGTTCGGTGCAGATGTGCATCCAGGAACTCTCCACTTGCTTGCAGTACAACACGCCCATCAAGGTGGTGTCGCTCAACAACCGCTACCTCGGCATGGTGCGCCAGTGGCAGGAGATTGAATACTCCGGCCGCTACAGCCACAGCTACATGGACGCGCTGCCCAACTTCGTGAAGCTGGCCGAGGCCTACGGCCACGTGGGCATGCTGATCGAGCGGCCGC
Organism: Serpentinimonas sp.; assembly: GCA_025458665.1. Taxonomy (GTDB): domain Bacteria; phylum Pseudomonadota; class Gammaproteobacteria; order Burkholderiales; family Burkholderiaceae_C; genus JALOSG01. The sequence continues at coordinate 7,512 of JALOSG010000121.1, read as the reverse complement.
AGGATGTGGAGCCCGCCCTGCGCGAGGCCCGCAAGCTCAAGGACCGCACGGTGTTCATGGACTTCCGCACCGACCCGACCGAGAACGTCTGGCCCATGGTGCAGGCGGGCAAGGGCATCACCGAAATGCTGATGGGCTCCGAAGACCTGTAAAGGCTTCGGGCGACCCGTACTTCTTCAAACCAACATCTGACGAATCTATTGCCCGCCTAGCCCCGCGCTTACCGGCGCGGGGGGAGGGCGGCACCAGGGCAGGGCTCTGGTGCTCGGCGAAAAGAGGAATCACGCCCATGAAACACATCATTGCTGTATTGCTGGAGAACGAGGCTGGCGCGCTGTCGCGCGTGGTGGGCCTGTTCTCTGCCCGGGGTTACAACATCGAGTCGCTCACCGTAGCGCCGACCGAAGACCCCAGTTTGTCTCGCATGACCATCCAGACCACCGGCTCGGACGACGTGATCGAACAGATCACCAAGCACCTGAACCGGCTGATCGAGGTGGTCAAGGTGGTTGACCTCAGCGAAGGCCCCTACACCGAGCGTGAGCTCATGATGGTGAAGGTGCGCGCCGTGGGCAAGGAGCGCGAGGAGATGAAGCGCATGGCCGACATTTTCCGAGGCCGCATCATCGACGTCACCGAAAAGGGCTACACCATCGAACTGACGGGTGATCAGGCCAAGAACGACGCATTTCTGGAAGCCATCGACCGCACCGCCATTCTGGAGACGGTACGCACCGGAGCCAGTGGCATAGGCCGCGGCGAGCGCATCCTGCGCGTCTGAATTTTTTTACCTACCTGTGGAGCAAAGAATGAAAGTTTTCTACGACAAAGACTGTGACCTGAGCCTGATCAAGGGCAAGACTGTGGCCATCATTGGTTACGGCAGCCAGGGCCACGCACACGCCCAGAACCTGAACGACAGTGGCGTGAAGGTGGTGGTCGGTCTGCGCAAGGGCGGCGCCTCGTGGGACAAGGTGGGCAAGGCCGGCCTGACCGTCATGGAAGTGAACGACGCAGTGAAGACGGCCGATGTGGTCATGATCCTGCTGCCCGACGAGCAGATTGCCGAGGTCTACCGCAACAACGTGGAGCCGAACATCAAGCAGGGCGCCTCGCTGGCCTTTGCCCACGGCTTCAACGTGCATTACAACCAGGTCGTGCCCCGCGCTGATCTGGATGTCTGGATGGTGGCCCCCAAGGCCCCTGGCCACACCGTGCGCAACACCTACACCCAGGGCGGCGGCGTGCCCCACCTGGTGGCCGTGCACCAGGACAAGAGCGGCAAGGCCCGTGATCTGGCCCTGAGCTACGCCATGGCCAACGGTGGCGGCAAGGCCGGCATCATCGAGACCAACTTCAAGGAAGAGACCGAGACCGACCTGTTCGGCGAGCAGGCCGTGCTGTGTGGCGGCGCCGTGGAACTCATCAAGATGGGTTACGAGACGCTGGTGGAAGCCGGTTACGCCCCCGAAATGGCCTACTTCGAGTGCCTGCACGAGCTCAAGCTCATCGTGGACCTGATCTACGAAGGCGGCATTGCCAACATGAACTACTCCATCTCCAACAACGCGGAGTTTGGCGAGTACGTGACCGGCCCCGAGGTGATCAACGAAGAGTCGCGCAAAGCCATGCGCAACGCTCTGAAGCGCATCCAGAACGGCGACTACGCCAAGATGTTCATTCTGGAAGGCCGCACCGGCTACCCCAGCATGACCGCCCGCCGCCGCAACACCGCCGACCACCAGATCGAGGTGGTGGGTGCCCAGCTGCGCGCCATGATGCCCTGGATTGCCAAGAACAAGCTGGTGGACCAGACCCGCAACTGAGGTCTGCCGCCCAAAGCCAGAAAGCCACCGCCTGCGGTGGCTTTTTTCATGCCTGCAGGGCTGCCGTACACTAAGCCCCTGCCGGCGCAACGCACGCTGGCGTGGCTCATCTACCCTCACGACGTCCCCCACCCACCCATGCACGACGGCATCGACCCCGCAGGCGCACAGCCCCAACCGCGCCGCATCAAGGGGATTTTCCTGCTTCCCAACATGATCACGCTGGCCGCCCTGTTTGGTGGCTTCTACGCGGTGATCATGGCCACCAATGGCCGTTTCGATCTGGCCACCATCGGCATCTTCGTGGCCATGGTGCTCGATGCACTGGACGGTCGCGTGGCCCGCATGACCCGCACCCAGAGCGCCTTTGGCGAGCAGATGGATTCCCTGTCCGACATGGTGTCCTTTGGCGCAGCCCCTGCACTAATCGCCTACGAATGGGCCCTGCGCGATCTGGGCCGCTGGGGCTGGATTGCGGCTTTTGTCTACTGCGCCTGCGCGGCGCTGCGCCTGGCGCGCTTCAACGTGAACACCAGCGTGGTGGACAAGCGCTTCTTCCAGGGGCTGCCGTCGCCAGCAGCTGCAGCCCTGGTGGCAGGCGCCATCTGGCTGGCTACCGAGGCAGAGGTGGATCCTAAGGATCTGACGTGGGCCATGTTTGCGCTCACGCTGTATGCGGGTCTGACCATGGTGACCAACGTGCCCTTCTACAGCTTCAAGGACCTGAGCCTGCGCCGCAGTGTCCCGTTTGCTGCGCTGGTACTTATCGCCCTGGCCATTGCGGTCATCAATATCCACCCGCCCACGGTGCTGTTTGGCTTGTTCGTGGTGTACGGCCTTTCGGGCTACGGTGTGTACCTGTGGCGCCGCTCCAAGGGGCGCCCGGTGAGTGTGGTGAGCATGTCCACCACGGAGCCCGATGAGCGCGGGCTTCACGATTGAGACCGGCTTGTGATACATTGAGAGCCATGACGTTTCAGATCAACGCCCTGCTACTAGGCCTGACCCACCACGGGCAGTCGGACTAGCGCGCGCGTTTTTCCTCATCACGGCCCGTATGCACCCGCAGCGGGCCGTTTGTTTTTGTGCCGCATAAAGAGCAGTTTTTCCCCATCGACCAGGAGCCAGCCATGACCGACAAACTCATCATTTTCGATACCACCTTGCGCGACGGCGAACAGTCCCCCGGCGCCTCCATGACCAAGGACGAGAAGCTGCGCATTGCCCGCCAGCTCGAGCGCCTGAAGGTGGACGTGATCGAGGCCGGTTTTGCTGCCAGCTCCAACGGCGATTTCGACTGCATCCAGGCCATAGCCAACACCATCAAGGACTCCACCGTGTGCTCGCTGGCCCGTGCGAATGACCGCGATATTGCCCGGGCGGCCGAAGCGCTCAAGGGTGCCAACAGCGCCCGCATCCACACCTTCATTGCCACCAGCCCGCTGCACATGGAGAAGAAGCTGCGCATGACGCCCGATGAGGTGCTGGAGCAGGCCCGCCAGTCGGTACGGTTTGCCCGCAACCTGTGTGGCGACATCGAGTTCAGCCCCGAAGACGGCTACCGCAGCGAGGTGGATTTCCTCTGCCGCGTGCTGGAAACCGTGATTGCCGAAGGCGCCACCACCATCAACATCCCGGACACCGTGGGTTACGCCGTGCCGGAGTTGTACGGCGAGTTCATCCGCACCCTGCGCGAGCGCGTGCCCAATTCCGACAAGGCCATCTGGTCGGTGCATTGCCACAACGACCTGGGCATGGCGGTGGCCAACTCCCTCGCTGGCGTCAAGATTGGGGGGGCTCGCCAGGTGGAGTGCACCATCAACGGGCTGGGCGAGCGTGCGGGCAACTGCTCGCTGGAAGAGATTGTGATGGCGGTGCGCACCCGCCGCGACTACTTCAATCTGGAAGTGGGCGTGGATGCCACGCAGATCGTGCCGGCCTCGCGCATGGTGAGCCAGACCACCGGTTTCGTGGTGCAGCCCAACAAGGCGGTGGTGGGCGCCAACGCCTTTGCCCACGCCAGCGGCATTCACCAGGACGGCGTGCTCAAGGCGCGCGACACCTACGAAATCATGCGTGCCGAGGATGTGGGCTGGAGCGCCAACAAGATCGTGCTGGGCAAGCTCAGTGGGCGCAACGCGTTCAAGCAGCGCCTGCAGGAACTGGGCATAGAAATGGCCTCGGAGGCCGATGTGAACACCGCTTTCGCCAAGTTCAAGGAGCTGGCCGACCGCAAGAGCGACATCTTCGATGAGGACATTCTGGCCCTGTGCAGCGACGAAAGCGTGACGCACGAGAACGAGCACTTCGGCCTCGTGTCCCTGTCGCAGCACAGCGAGACCGGCGAGCGCCCGCACGCCCGGGTTTTCTTCACCATGGGTGGCAAGGAGGTGGAGGGGGAAGCCGACGGCAATGGCCCGGTGGATGCCTCGCTGAAGGCCATTGAAATACATGCCCAGAGCGGTGCGGAACTGGTGCTGTATTCGGTCAATGCCATCACCAGCGGCTCCACCGAAAGCCAGGGCGAGGTGACGGTGCGCCTGCAGCACGGCGGCCGTGTGGTCAACGGGGTGGGGGCAGACCCGGACATCGTCGTCGCATCGGCCAAGGCCTACCTGAGCGCGTTGAACAAGCTGCACAGCAACACGCAGCGGGTGGCCGCCCAGGGCTGATGAAAGCGCAGAAATGCCCCATTTCGGGGCATTTCTGTTGCTAGCCCGCGCTGTTGTTATAGCGCCAATTTAAGATGCAACGGCAAGCATTTGATATTGCAGCTTTTTTTCTCGATCTCTATACTCAACCATACCCTGGTTTTGTGAGGAGAGTGAGGTTATGGCCGCTGCAGATGCCGCCGGGAAGGCTGTTCCTGGAGTCGCGGACCGTCCGACAGGTCGGCGCTCTGCCGGGGTAAGCGGTGTGCGCGGCAGTTTCTGGCGCGTGTGGCTGCTGGCTGGCATGTTGTTGCCTGCGGCGGTTCTCGCCAGTCAGTCTCCCGCCAAGACCCGCCCGGCGGCTGCCCAGCCTGCCCGTGCGGTGGCGTCCACCCCGCCGCCCGTGGCGCCGAGCGCGGTGTTGCGGCCCGCTCCCGCCCGGCTGGCAGAGCAGTTGGACTCCGCGCACAAGCGCCCGGTAGCGGCCGCGCCCGAACCCAGTTCCCCGCACAAACAGCCGGTGGAGGCTGCAGAAGCCACGGCGCCCCGCGCAGCGGCGGTATCCACCGTGGCCGCCCCCGCCGTTTCGTCGGCCGATCGGCCCTCCCTGGCGCTGGCCCCGGCCGATGTTGCACCACCGGGCGCCCTGGCGCAGCAGCCTGCGCCGCTCGACTTCGAGGCGGTGGAAAGCCTGAGGGTCAACTCCCGGGTGGCTCTGGTGCTCGACCAGGACACCCAGGAGGTGCTGTTTGGCAAAAACGAATCGGCGGTGCTACCCATTGCCTCTTTGACCAAGCTCATGACGGCCTTGGTGGTGGTGGACGCCAATCTGTCCATGACGCAGCCCATCACCATCAGCAGCGAAGATGTGGACCGCTTGAAGAACAGCGGCTCGCGCTTGCCAGTGGGCACCCGCATGACCCGGGGCGAAGCTTTGCATCTGGCGCTCATGTCCAGCGAAAACCGGGCGGCCCATGCTCTGGGGCGTACCTTTCCGGGCGGGATGGAGCAGTTTGTGCGCCGGATGAACCAGAAGGCCCGTGAGCTGGGAATGCGCCAGACCCGCTTCGTGGAGCCCACAGGCCTGTCGCCCAGCAACGAATCCACCGCGCGCGATCTGGCCACTCTGGTGACCGAAGCTTCGCGCCGGCCGATCATCCGCCATCTCACCACTTCGCCGGGTTACGACCTGACGCTCAACAACAACCGGGTGGTGCAGTACCGCAACAGCAACCGCCTGACGCGCCGCCCCGATTGGGATATTGGCCTGCAGAAAACCGGTTTCATCCGCGAGGCTGGGCGTTGTCTGGTGATGCAGGTCACCGTGGCTGGCAGGCCGCTCATCATGGTGCTGCTGGACGCCAACAACTCCACCCAGCGCATTCAGGATGCCGAGCGTGTGCGCAGCTGGGTGGAAGCGGCTTTGCCGCAAGATTTCGAAGGCCCTAGTGACCTGATGGATCTGCTGGACGGCCCCATGCCAGGTGAAGCCTTCGAAGCCGAAGGCGGCTAACTTCCGAGCAAGTCCAGCCAGGACCCGCTGCGTTTCAGCGTGCGTCTTGGTCCCCGCTTCAGCGGGCTGGGCCGTGGTATCCCAGCGCTTCGCTGATGGTGGCGGCGGTGGCTTGGAGCTTCGGCAACCACTGATCGTCCAGCCGGTCGGCCGGCGCCGAGATGGACAAGCCGGCCACCAGCCGGCCCTGGTCGTCGTGTATGCCGGCGGCCATGCACCGCACCCCCAGCTCCAGTTCCTCGTTGTCGCGCGCCACACCGGCCTGCCGACAACGCTGTAGTTCGCGCTCCAGCGCCGGTAACTGCGTGATGCTGTTGCGGGTGTTGCCCATGAGGCCGGTGCGGGTGGCGTAGGCCTGCACACGCACCGGGTCGTCGGCGGCCAAGAACAGCTTGCCTACCGAGGTGAGGTGCAAAGGGGCACGGCCACCGATGGCGCGCACCACCTGCATGCCGGAACGTTCGCTGTAGGCACGCTCCACGTACACGATCTCGTCGCCCTGGCGCACGCTCAGGTTCACCGGTTGCTGGATCTGCTTGTGCAGTTCGCGCATGGGCAGCAGGGCGGCATCGCGCACGTTCAGGCGGGCTTTCACCAGGTTACCTAGCTCCAGCAAACGCAGGCCCAGCCGGTAGGTGCCCGGTGCGGCATAGCGGCCGTCGCTGGTCTTGCCATCCCACAGCACGTTGTTGACGCCGGCGGCGAGGCCCGGGTACTGCAAGCGGTTCACCACCACGCCGGTGATGCTGTCCTGGACAACAAGCTCGGCCGTCGCCGGCAGGCTGAGGGTGAACTGCACCGCACACTGGTTGGGTGCGGCTGTCGGCGTCAGGCCCGTGGGGTCGAAGATGGGCGGTGATGAGCTCATCGCGCTGAGCTGCACACCGTTGCGCACGAACACGCCGTTGTTGGGCAGCGTGTAGCCGAAGATGCCGAACAGGAAGGCATCTCCGGGTGCGGGCTTGATGATCTGCCCCTCGGCGTTTTCACCGTTCCACGTGATGCGGTGCGTGCCGCGACCGAAGGCCTGCCGGGTATAGAAGGTGACGTAGCGGGTGTTGACGTTGAAGCTGCCCATGAAGGCCGTCACCTCCGACGCTCGACTCAGCGTGAAGTCGATGGTCAGCGGCCGGTTGTTGTAGGGCTCGAACGTGGACGGGATGCTCGTGCGGGGCGGGTTGTATTCGCTGCCGCCTGTCGTCGTGGACAGGTCCAAACGTTGCGGCACTCCGTTGAGCTCGTACAGCAGCACCACCTTGTAGATGCCCTCGGCCACGAACTGGCCGCGATCATCCTTGCCGTCCCAGGTGTCGCTGTAGCTGCCCGCGGCGCGGTCGGTGAGTGGCAGCACGGTGCGCACCGGTGTTCCACCGCGCGTCTCGACGACCAGGGAAGCCCTGGTGGCGGCCGACAGGGTCGTGTTGATGGTGATGGTCTGGGCGAGTTGTGCGTCCAGCGTGTCGGTGTTTAGTGCCAGCGACACCGTGGAAGTCACGCTCACCTGCTTGACGTCATCGGCAGA
>JALOSG010000120.1 GCA_025458665.1 Serpentinimonas sp. | reverse complement strand
CTGCAGCGTCACCATGCGGTTGAACTGCCGCGCCATGACCAGCTGGGCCGCCTGGTTGCCAAACTGGGTGGCCAGCACGCGGTCGAATGGCGTGGGCGCGCCGCCGCGCTGCACATGGCCCAGCACTGTGGCGCGCACCTCGCTGTGCAGCAGGGGCTGCAACTGTTCGCGCAACACGTGGGCCACGCCACCCAGGCGGATGGGGTCGGGGCTGTCCGCCAGGCGGCGCTCTACCGTGAGGCTGCCACCGCGCGGCTTGGCACCCTCGCCCACACAAACCACGGTGAAGCGCTGGCGCTGCTCGCGCGCGCGGCACACGGCCGCTACCGCGTCGATGCTGTAGTCCAGTTCAGGCAGCAGAATCACATCGGCGGCGCCGGCAATGCCGGCTTCCAGCGCAATCCAGCCGGCGTAGCGGCCCATGGTTTCCACCAGCATGACGCGGCTGTGGCTCTGGCCGGTGGTCTGTATGCGTTCCAGCGCTTCGGTCACGGTGGCTACCGCGGTATCGAAGCCAAAGCTGCGCTCGCAACCCGCAATGTCGTTGTCTATGGTCTTGGGTACGCCCACCACGGGCACACCGCGCTGGGCGAGGCCATGGGCCAGCTCCATGGTGCCATCGCCGCCAATGGCCACCAGCGCATCCAGCCGCAGTGCGGCAATGTGCTCCAACGTTTGCTGCGTGGCCGCTTCCGAGGCCAGCGGGTTGGCGCGGTTGCTGGTACCCAGGATGGTGCCGCCCTGCATGAGGATGCCGCTCACAGCCTCCCAGGTGAGGGGCTGCACGCGCGGCTCGGGGCCCAGCAGCCCGGCGAATCCGTCCTGAATGCCCAGCACCTCGGCGCCGCACTGGCGCAACAACGACTTGGTCACCGCGCGGATGACGGCATTCAGCCCGGGGCAGTCGCCGCCGCCGTTGAGTACGCCAATCCGCAAGGGGGAGGTATGGGCAGCCATGGCGTTACAGGGGTGGGGGTCTTCAGGAAGGGCTGCGCGGCCACAGCACCCACATCTGCAGGGGTTGCTTCAGGCCGGCGGCCAGGGTGTAGGCGCCGTCGCCCCAGCCGGTGAAGTAATCCGCCCGCACCGCCCCGATGATGGCGCCCCCCGTGTCCTGCGCCAGCACCAGGCGCTGCAGCTGGGCCACCGGCCCCACAGTGCGCAGCCACACCGGCGTGCCATAGGGAATGCTCTCGCGGTCTACCGCAATGGAACGCTCCGGCGTCAGGGCCACGCCCTGGGCACCACGCGGGCCGAAACGGGCATCGAAATCGCTCAGCGGCTCCTCGCGGAAGAACACCGTGCGCGGGTTGCTCCAGAGCATCTCGTTGATGCGCTCGGGGTTGCGCGCGGCCCATTCGCGGATGGCTTCCCAGGTGCCCTCGCGGATGAGGCCCTGGTCGAGCAGGTAGCGCGCCACGCTGCGGTAGGGGTGGCCGTTGTGCGCCGCAAAGGCCAGCCGCACCATGCGCTGGCTGCCGTCGGGTTCCAGCACATTCAGGCGCCCGGAACCCTGGATCTGCAGCAGCAGGGCGTCGATCGGGTCGGCCAGCCAGGCGATTTCCTGGCCGCGCACCGCGGCCTGGGCGGCGGGGTCGGCATCGATCTGCTGACGGGTGAACCACGGCTGGCCGGCGCGCAGGCCGGCCGGGGTGCGGTACAGCGGCGTCTGGTAAGGGCCCTGGGCCACGCGGCTGCCCACCAGCGAAGGCTCGTAGTAGCCGGTGAGCAGGCCTTGCGATTCGCCGGCCGGAGTGCGCACGCTGTACGGCTGCATGCGGCGCATGAGCCAGTCGTGCTGCTCGGCGGGCGTGGCTATGGAGAGGCGGCGCACCTCCTGGCACACCGCGCCAATGCCGGGGGCCGGGCGTTCGCAGCTGCGCAGCCAGGCGTTCCAGGCTTCGCTCAGTGCGTCCTCGCCCCAGCCGGGCAGGTCCGACCAGCGCACCGGCGTCCAGACGCTTTTGCCCTGGGTGATAGGGCGCGGTAGGGGCTGCGCATCGGCCCACTGCCAGGCGGCAGACGTGGCGGCGGTGACGATGGGAGCCGGCGCAGCGCCGGGGTCGCGGATTTCCGGTGGGGTGGCGGGTGGGCTGGCGGGCGGGCTGGCGGGCAGGTCCGGGCGCAGGTCGGGTGGCAGGACACTGAGGTTGTCCGGGCGGCTACCGCTCGGGGTCTGAGCGCCGGACGCTGGCGCTGGCGCTGTGGTGCCGCCCATTGCAGGGTCTCTGGGCAGAGGCGTGGTGGTGCAGGCGGCCAGCGTCCCTACAATCAGGGCGCTGCCCAACTGGCGCCAGCGCAGGGTTTTCCACCACCTTACGGAGGACTTGCTGCTGCGCTCCGGCGGGAACTCTGCCCCGGCCCGACACTCCCAACCACCCATGGTCTTACTGTTGCTTGAAGCGCTGTTTGCGCTGTGTCTGTTTCTGTTCATCGTCTGGTGGACCATGTTCTCCGGGCGCAAGAAGGGCGAACTGCCCAGCGAGGTGACCGAGCAGGCTGCAGAGCGCACTGCGGAAGCGGCTGCCCCAAAATCGTCCAGCCGCTCTTCGGCCCCCCCAGACGCCTGACACCTGCCTGCATCACAGATCGCGCAGCAGATTGACCAGTTCCACTGCGGAACGCACATTCATTTTCTCGAACACCCGCGCCCGGTGTACCTCCACGGTACGCACGCTGATGTGGAGCTGATCGGCCACCAGCTTGTTGGGCAGGCCGCTGGCCACCAGGTGCATCACGTCCTGCTCGCGCTCGGTGAGGCCGGACAGCCGTTCGCGCAGCAGGCGCTTCTGGTGGCGCCGCTCCAGCACATCGGCCGATTGCTGCAGTGCCTGGGCCACGCGGTCCACCAGGGCGTTGTCGGAAAACGGCTTCTCGCAAAAATCGAAAGCGCCCCGCTTCACGGCATCCACCGCGGTAGGCACATCGGCATGGCCCGATAGAAAAATCACAGGCATCAGCGGGAACCACGGGGAATCGAGCAGTCGGTCGAACAGGGCCAGGCCGCTCATTCCCGGCATGCGCACATCGAGCAGCACGCAGCAGGGGTCGAGCTGGTCGGGCGGGCTGGCGGGCAGCTGCGCCCAGAACGCATCGGCCGACTCATAGGCCTCGCTCACCATGCGCCGGGTGCGCAGCAGCCAGCCGAGTGCATCGCGCACACTGGCGTCGTCGTCCACCACGAAGACGCGCGCGTTGGCCATTTGCTGGGCAGGGGTGGGCGGGGACGCAGGGGTGGCGGGCATGGCGTGATGATAGGGGCAGAGCGGTCAGGCCGGCAGCGGGTTGCCGCGCTCGGCCGGCAGGGTGAAACGGAAGGTGGTGCCGCAGGGCTGGGCGGGCTCGAAGCGCAGCGCACCGCCGTGCTGTTCCACCACGGTGCGGCACAGGTTCAGGCCCAGCCCCATGCCTTCGGCCTTGGTGGTGAAGAAAGGGGTGAACATGCGTTCGGCCACTTCTTCGGGCAAGCCAGTGCCGTGGTCGGTGACCACGAATTCCACCCAGGCACGCTGGCTGCGCTCGGCGGTCAGGCCCACCAGCGCCGCACGCAGGGTGAGGCGGCGCAGGCCCGACGCAGCCGGCGGGGTACCCACCGGCATGGCCTGCATGCCGTTGCGTGCCAGGTTCAGCAGCACCTGCTCGATCATGGTGCGATCGCACACCACCGGGGGGCAGTTGGGCGCGACATCGAGCCGCAGCTCGATGCTCATCTTGCGGGCCTGCAACTGCAGCAGCGGAAGAATGGCTTCGAACAGGCTGACCACGGGCACGGGTTCGCGGTCGTGCTCGCGGCGGCGCACCAGGTCGCCCACGCTCTTGATGACCTTGCCGGCGCGCTCGGCCTGCTCGGCCATGCGGCGTATGGCCTGCTCCACCAGGCCGCGCTGCTCCGCATCGAGCGTGAGGGGCGCCGGCGACTCCTCCTGCAGCAGGTTCAGCGTGCCGCTGGCATAGCTGGCAATGGCCGCCAGCGGCTGGTTGAGTTCGTGGCTGATCATGGAGGCCATTTCGCCGGCCATGGCCAGCCGGGCGGTGGCCTGCAGGCGTTCCTGCGAAGCGCGCGAGAGTTCCTCGACGCGGCGTTGCTCGCTCAGGTCGAGGATGGCGCTCATCCAGCCGGTCTGCACACCGCGCGCATCGATGAGCGGAGCCTCGATGATGAGCACCGGGAAACGCGTACCGTCGCTGCGGACAAACTCGGACTCGAAGCCTTCGCGCGGCAAGGTGCGGCCAGCCAGCCGCACCGCAAGGCGCTCGCGGTACTCCTCCGACTGCTCGGGCGGCCAGTAGGGTGCAGGCACGCCGGTGCCCACCAGCTGTTCGGTGCTCAGGCCCACCATCTGGCAGAACGCCGGGTTCACGTAGGTGGTGCGGCCCTCCATGTCGCGGGCGCGCAGGCCCGTGACCAGCGAATCCTCCATGGCTTTCCTGAAGGCCAGCGCCTCGGCCAGGCCGCGCTCGGCGCGCAGGCGGCGGCCCATGTCGCGGGCCAGCAAGCCCAGCACCGCCAGCAGGGACAGCGCCAGCAAGCCCACCCCCACGGTGAGGATGTGGGGCAGCCAGCCAATGGCCGAACGCGGGCGCTCCACCCGCAGCACGTAGGCCGCACCGGGTACATCGAGCACCTGGGTGGCGCGCAGCATGGCCGATGAGGCCACCGAGCCGGTGCTCAGTGTGGTCAGCCGGGTGCCATCGGCCTCGGTGACGGACACGATATCGCCACGGCGCAGGTCGGGGTCGATCAGTTCGGTGAGCAGGCCGGGCATGGCGTAGGTGGCCACCATGAACCCGTCCGAGGCTCCCTCGCGGCGCAGGGGCAGACACAGCTCGAAGATTTCCTGGCCCATGCCCTGGGCCATGGGCCAGAAGTAGCTGGCCGAATAGGCAGGCCCGCTGGTGCGCTGGGCCACGTCGCAGGCCTGGCGAATCTCGGGCAGGGCCTGTTCGCGGGGCAGAAAGTCGAACAGGTTGGGTTGGTAGGGGCTGGTGCGCAGGGCCAGCAGCTGCATGTCGGTGTCGCGCCATTCCAGCCGGACAATTTCCCGCTGCAGGGCGAGCACATCGGCGGCGTTGAAGCCCCACTCCCGGGCTCCCTGCGCGCTGCTGTGGATGGCCTGCAGGTTCTGCAAGTTGCGCAGCAGTCCGTTGCGGATATCGGCGGCCATGTGGGTGGCCGCGCGCTCCAGCCGCTCCTGGGCCAGCGCGTCTTCGTACTGGCGCGCCAGGAAGACCAGCGTCAGCAGCAGCGCCACCAGCAGGCTGAACATGAGGGCCCACAGCGTCCACCGGCGGACGGTGCTGCGGACCATAGCCCGGGCAGGGGGCAGGCTCATGGCAGCCGCCGGTGCTGCAGCGCCGGCAGCTGGGCGCGCACGGCCTGCAGGCGCGCGGGGTCGAGATCGGCCAGTACCACCGCCGGGCCGGTGGCCTGCTGTTGCAGCACCGCACCCCATGGGTCTATGGCCATGCTCTGGCCCCAGGTGAGGCGGCCGTTCTCGTGGCGCCCGCCCTGGGCGCTGGCCAGCACGAAGGCCTGGTTTTCAATGGCGCGGGCGCGCAGCAACACTTCCCAGTGGGCCTGCCCGGTGGTGTGGGTGAAGGCGGCAGGCACCAGCAGCAGGTCGGCCTGCAGCGCACGGTACAGCTCGGGGAAGCGCAGGTCGTAACACACGCTCAGGCCCACACGCCAGGGCTGGCCGCTGCGGTCGGTCAGGGTGAAGTGCGTGGGGGTGGCACCCGCGCGCAGCACGGCGGCTTCGTCGTAGCGTTCGCGGCCGTTGTCGTAGCGGAACAGGTGGATCTTGTCGTAGCGCACTGTGCGCTGGCCCTGCGGCCCGTAAACCAGCGTGGCATTGGCCGCCCGCTCGGGGTCTTGGGTGCGCAGGGGCAGCGTGCCGCCCACCAGCCACAGGCCCAGCTCGCGGGCGCTGCTGGCCAGAAACTGCTGGATGGGAGCGTGGGCCGCGTCGGCAGCGTCGGCAGCGTCATTGCCCGCCAAGTCGGGCTCGGCCAGCGCCAGCTTGTCGCGGTCGTGGTGGCCCATGAAGCAGAAGTATTCGGGCAGCAGCGCCAGCTCGGCGCCGCCGGCGGCGGCCTGCTCCAGCAGCGCGCGGGCGGCGTTCAGGTTGGCCGCCACATCGGCGCCAGAAACCATCTGCAGGGCAGCGACTTTCATGCCGACATTGTGCCGCGTTCAGGGCACAGGACGGCTCAGTTGGCTGTGGTTGCCGTGCTGTCCGCCTCCGGCGGGCGGCGCACCACCTTTTCCACCACCGGGTCGGCCCACGGCCCGGTGATGCGGAAGGTCTGTGTGGTGGCGGCCTGCAGCGGCTGGCGCAGCAGGAACTGGGCCAGAAAGCTGCCTATGCCCGTGGCCGGGTTGATGATGGTGGCAATGAGGGACGCGGTGCCGGTGTTCAGGTCGGGCACCACCACGGCGGTGATGTCCTGTGTTTCCTGCGCCAGGTTGGCCGAGCCTTCCAGCAGCACGCCGGCGTTCACGCCTTTCATCTGCAGGTTGTTGGTGCTCAGCACACCCTGCTCTACCCGCGCATCGCCGCGCACAAAATCGAAGGCAAAGCCGTCGCTGAACACATCGCGGAAATCCAGTGCCAGCCGGCGCGGCAGGGACTGCAGGCTGAGTACGCCCAGCAACTTGGCAATGCCGGGGTCTGCCTTGAGGAACTGCCCCCGCTCCAGGGCCAGCTTCATCTGCCCACCGAGCGACGGGTAGTGGATGCCCATGGGCGAGCCCAGCCAGCCCAGCGTGCCTTCCAGCGTGCCCTTGCCCCCGCGCAGCACACCGGGCATACCAAATCGCTGCAGCAATTCGCCAGACTCATCCACCTCGAGCTTGAAATTGAGCACCGTACGGCGCGGCGCGGCAGTGGCACCCTCCGCCGAAGCCCCGGTCAGGCCGCGCTGCGCGCCCAGGGCCACCCAGTTGCCGCTGGCCTCGAAGCGGGCCTCGGGGGCGGTGAGGGCCAGGCGGGTGAGACGCCATTCGGGCGCAGCCGGTGCGGTGCGGTTGATGGCCTGCACCACCAGTTGCCCCAGCGACCTGCCACTGAGCTCGAACTGTTCCACTGCCACATCGAGGGCGGGAATGCTGGCGGGTTGCTGCTGCAGAAAACTCTCTACCCGGTTGGCCGATGCCGAGGCCAGCACCAGCCGGCCCAGGCGCGCGTACAGGCGCCCCGGCTCGGTGGTCTGGTATTCCACATAGCCGCTCAGCTCCTGCGCTTCCACGTTGCTGCGCCACAAGCCACCCTCGCGCGTTCCGCCCACCAACAGCTCGTTGAAGGTGTAGCCCTCCACGCGCAGGCGCCGGGCATCGAAAGAGAACTCGGTGGGCCAGTAAGCCTGCCACGCTGCGGGACCCGTGCTGGTATTGCCTGCCGCCTGCCCGCCAAACACCGACTGCCAGACGCCCATGTCCACATCGCCCAGCGAGGCGCGGGCCCGCACGCCGCGCGCTGGCAAGGCGGCAAATTCGCCTACCCCCAGCGCCACATCGCCACGCAGCACGCGCAGGCTGCCGCTGCGGAACTCGCGCTCGAACACCGCTCCGCCCAGAGGCCGCTCGGGTGGGCCTACCTGGAGAGATACGCGGTCGCGTTCCACCGCACTGGCTCCTGGGCCCGCGGAGGGTGCTGGCAGCGCGGCGGTCTCCAGCCGCACGGGCATGCGCGCCTGCGCAGCCTTGTTCAGCGGTGGCGGCAGGTTCACGGGCGAAACCCCAGCACGGCGCGGTAAGCGGTGCTGCCTTCGGCCTGGTCGGCCAGTCTGGCCAGTGGTGTCAGTTCGCGTGCGGCACGCAAGCCTTCGGCGGTGGCGGTGCCGGTACCGCGGAACTGCACCAGGGTTTCCCTGGCCGTGGCGCCCTCTCCGGGTGAGGTGCGCAGGTCACCGTCGAACAACAGCCGCCCGCCCAGCAAGTCTGCGCTGGCCTGCCGCACCTCGAAACCGGCCTCCGTAAAGCGCAACTCCCCGGTGGTGTTGCGCAGCTCGGGGGTGCCGGGCAGCACGCGCAGGTGGTTGCCGGCAAAGCGCACGCTGCCACCCACCCGGGTGCCCTGCATGTCGGTCAGGGGCAGCTCCAGCCGGAACCGTGCGCTGGTACGCCCTTCTATGCTGGCCTGAGCCAGCGCTTCGCGGGTCATGCCACGCAACGGCGAGCCGTTCACCAGCGCCAGCGCTTCGGCCGCGGGGCCATCCAGCGCGGCATCCACCTCCACCACTGCGCCGTGCATGAAGTTGTCTATC
>JALOSG010000119.1 GCA_025458665.1 Serpentinimonas sp. | reverse complement strand
CCCCTACGAAAACTGGATCCGGCTGGCCTGGGGCGGCGCGCTGCTCATAACCCTGGCGGTGCTGGTCCTCAATATCATGGCCCGTGTGTTCTTCCGCGAGAAGGTCAAGGCATGAGCGCGGTCATGCCAGCCAGCTTGAATACCCCATTTCAGTAACACTTCGACATCTCGAACGGAAACCCCGACCATGAGCGATACCACCGTCGACACCTCTGCGCCACCCGCGCTCAAGACCGCCCTGGAAGTGCGTAACCTGAACTTCTTCTACGGCAAGTTCCAGGGTCTCAAGAACGTGTCCCTGGACATCACCGAACGCAAGGTCACGGCCTTCATCGGGCCGTCGGGCTGCGGCAAGTCCACCCTGCTGCGCACCCTGAACCGCATGTACAGCCTGTACCCGGGGCAGCGCGCCGAGGGCGAAATCAAGTTCTACGGCCAGAACATCCTCGACCCCAAGCAGGACCTGAACCTGCTGCGCGCCCGCATCGGCATGGTGTTCCAGAAGCCCACGCCCTTTCCCATGACCATTTACGACAACATCGCCTTCGGCGTGCGCCTGTACGAGAACCTGAGCCGCGGCGACATGGACGACCGCGTGGAATGGGCGCTCACCAAAGCCGCGCTGTGGAACGAGGTGAAGGACAAGCTGAACCAGAACGGCCTGTCCCTCTCGGGTGGCCAGCAACAGCGCCTGTGTATTGCACGCAGCGTGGCGGTGAAGCCGTCGGTACTGCTGCTCGATGAACCCACATCGGCGCTCGACCCCATCTCCACCGGCAAGGTGGAGGAACTGGTACACGAGTTGAAGAGCGACTACACCATTGCCATCGTGACGCACAACATGCAGCAGGCCGCGCGCTGCAGCGACTACACCGCTTACATGTACCTGGGCGAACTGATGGAGTTCGGCGAGACCGAACAGATTTTCTTCAAGCCCAAGCGCACCGAAACCGAAGACTACATCACAGGAAGGTTTGGTTGATATGCCCGAAAAGCACTTGTCCAGTCAGTTCGACGCCGAACTCAACAGCATCTCGTCCCGGGTGCTGGAGATGGGCGGCCTCGTGGAGTCGCAGTTGCGCCAGGCCATCTATGCGCTGCACCATTTCAGCCCCGAAACCGCCCGCCAGGTGCTGGAGATCGAGGCCAAGGTGAACCAGATGGAGATGGACATTGACCACGACATCACCTCCACCATGAGCCGGCGCCAGCCCACCGCGCGCGACCTGCGCCTGCTGGTGGGTGTGTCGCGCACCATCGTGAACCTGGAACGCGCCGGAGACGAGATCGCGCGCATGGCCCGCATGGTGAACTCCATCATCGACAGCGGCATGTCGCGTTCCCTGCCGGCCAGCGACCTCACCATCGCGGCCAACCTGGCGGCCCAGGTCATGCACAACACGCTCGATGCGTTCGCCCGCCTCGACGTGGACATGGCCCTGAAAATCATCAAGGACGACGACCGTATCGACGCCGAGTACGAGGGCTTCCTCAGGAAGCTCATCACCTACATGATGGAAGACCCGCGCACCATCTCTGCGAGCCTGAACCTCATGTTCCTGGCCAAGGCCATCGAACGGGTGGGAGACCACGCCAAGAACATCGCCGAAGCCACCATCTACGTGGTCAAAGGCGCCGACGTGCGCCACACTTCCGAAGCGCAGCGGGAGTCTGCAGTCCGATGAGAAAGCTGCCCCGCGTGCTGGTGGTGGAGGACGAACCCGCCATTGCCGAGCTGATTGCGGTGAACCTGCGCCACAACGGTTTTGCGCCTACGGTGGTGTTCGATGGTGCGTCTGCGCAGCGCGAGATAGACGCTGTGCTGCCCGACGTGATCTTGTTGGACTGGATGCTGCCTGGCGACAGCGGCGTGACGCTGGCCAAGCGCTGGCGCCAGCACGAGCGCATCAAGACGGTGCCCCTCATCATGCTCACTGCCCGCACCGAAGAATCGGACAAGGTGCAGGGCCTCGATGCGGGTGCCGACGACTACATCACCAAGCCGTTCTCCACCCAGGAACTGCTGGCGCGCATCCGCGCGGTACTGCGCCGCCGCGCCCCCGAAGTCGTGAACGACACCGTGCAGGTGGGCGAACTCTCCCTGGACGCTGCCACCTACCGCGTCAGTTTCCAGGGCCGAGAGCTGAAGGTGGGGCCCACCGAATTCAAGCTGCTGCACTATTTCATGAAGCACCCGGAGCGCGTGCACACCCGCGGCACGCTGCTGGACCGCATCTGGGGCGACCACGTGTTCATTGAAGAACGCACGGTCGATGTGCACGTGAAGCGGCTGCGCGAATCGCTGGGTGAAGCTGGTACCATGATCGAAACCGTTCGCGGTGCCGGCTACCGCCTCAGCGCACAGGCGCTGTCCAGCGCTCCCGGCGCCTCTGCGAACACCAGCAAGACCGCTTCCTCCTCACCCTCTGCATGATTCGCCGGCCCCTGGAGTTGTCCGCAGCCCTGCTGTCGGGCGGTGCGCTGGGTGCATGGCTGGGGGAGTCTTCATGGACAGCGCTGTGGGCGGCCTGGCTCGGCGCAGTGGTTTGGGTGCTGCTGGACAACCTGCGTGCGCGCCGGGTACTGGAATGGCTCAAGACGGGTGAGTCTTCGCGCAGTCCCGATGTGTCTGCCGTGTGGGGCGAGGTGGTGGAACAGGCCCGCCGTGGCCTGCGCGCCATGGACCGCAAGGCGCGCAAGAGCGAGGCACGGCTGGAGGAGTTCCTCGCGGCCATCCAGGCATCTCCCAACGGGGTGGTGTTGCTGGACAAAACCGGCGCCATTGAGTGGTGCAACCTCACTGCGGCAGAGCATCTGGGCTTCGACCCCAAGCGCGACCTGCGCCAGTATGTGCGCAATCTGGTGCGCGACCCGGTGTTTGCCGCCTACCTCAAGGGCAACAGCTTCAAGCAGGGCGTCGAGATCGATGGCCGCAACGCCACGCCCAGCCACCCGCAGCGCATCTCCATCCACATCCACCCCTACGGCAAGAACAGGAAACTTCTCCTGACCCGCGACGTGACCGCGCTGCAACTGGCCGAGGCCATGCGGCGCGATTTCGTGGCCAATGTGTCCCACGAGATCCGCACCCCGCTCACAGTAGTCAGTGGCTTCATAGAAACGCTGCTCAACCTCGAGTTGAGCGAGGAGGAGCGGCGCCGCTACCTCACCCTCATGGGCCAGCAGGCCGACCGTATGCAGCACCTGGTGGCCGACTTGCTCACCCTCTCGCGGCTGGAGGGCAGCCCTGTGCCTGGCTCGTCGGAGTGGGTGTCGTGCGACGACCTGCTCCGCCAGGTGTTGGAGGAGGCGCAGGCCTTGTCGGTGGTTCTGACCGAGGGCCAGCCCCACGCCATTGCAGCCGATGCGGCCACGGAAGAGGCCATGCAGGTGGCCGGTTCACGCAGTGAACTGCACAGCGCGCTCTCCAACCTCATGGGCAACGCCGTGCGCTACACGCCGCCGGGTGGGCGCATCACCGCGGGGTGGCGCGTGGCGCAGGACGGCGGCGCCGAATTCTTCGTGCAGGACACTGGCCCCGGCATAGCCGCCGAGCACCTGCCCCGGCTCACCGAGCGCTTTTACCGCGTGGACCGCAGCCGCTCGCGCGAAACCGGGGGCACCGGCCTGGGCCTGGCCATCGTGAAGCACGTGGCCCAGCGCCATGGCGGGCAGATGCGGGTACAGAGCCAGCTGGGGCTGGGCTCTACGTTCAGTCTGTCTCTGCCGCCAGCTCGGGTGCTGCTGGACTAGGTTTGCGCTGGAACACCAGCAGTGCATCGCGGTTCTCGCGCAGTCGCGGCACGCGCGACTCCAGCGCCCACTCGGGCAAGTCCACCACATTGCGCAGCGTGCTGAACGCGGCCGGCTCCACCACCAGCCACTGGCACTGCAAGTCCCCGCCTGCGGCGGCTTGCGCACTGGGCTGTGCGCGCACCACCGCCAGTTCGCCGTGGAACTGCAAACCCACGATCTGAGACTGCGTCAGCCCATGGGCCAGCACGCACTCGGCGCCACCGGGTGTTTGCTGTCCCCGCACCAGGGCCGCAATCCGTTCCGAAATGGGCGCTTGCCCCAGTCCGTGGTTCAACAGCGGCAGCCACAGCGTCATCAGCAGCAGCCAGCACAGCGTGGTGCCCGCTGCCGACAACACCAGGCTCTTCCACACCGCCGGCTTGTGGCGGCCCATGCGCCATGCCATCAGCCCCAGCCACGCTGCGGTGGCCAGCAGGGCAGGGAGGAGGGCGGCCAGGGTGAAGCTGGGTTCGAAGCTGGGCACCAGCTTGGCAATGTTGGCCGCTGGCTTGGCAGGCACGCCTGTCTGCATGGCCAGCCACATGACCCAGATGATGATGGCGCCGCCGGTGAAGAACAGCAGAGCGAACCAGTCCACCAGTGCCGTGATGCTGCGGCGCAGGGTAGGCAGCGCGAAGGCGCCCAGACAGGCCAGCGCGGGCAGAGCCAT
This sequence comes from Serpentinimonas sp., assembly GCA_025458665.1. Taxonomy (GTDB): domain Bacteria; phylum Pseudomonadota; class Gammaproteobacteria; order Burkholderiales; family Burkholderiaceae_C; genus JALOSG01. Next base: position 3,444 of record JALOSG010000119.1, on the reverse strand, counting down.
GAGCAGGGCGCGGTCGCTGGCACCCAGCACCCAGGCCGACACCACCCCGCACAGCACGAACCAGCTGGGCAGCAACACATGGGCGCTGCGCAGGCTGCGCCGCCAGCGCCATAGGGTCCACAAGGCCAGCGGGCCTGCGGGCCAGGTGAACCACAGCAGCAACTGGCCATAACGGCGTGGGCGGTCGGGGTCGTCCAGCGCCGCCACGTCGCTCCAGGCGGCCAGCCGGTCGGGCATGCCCAGGTGCCAGGCCAGGCTGGCCGCAATCACGGTGCCGGTCAGGCACAACAGCCACACGCCCCAGTGGCTGGCCTCGCTGGCATGGCGGGCGGGGAACATCCATACCAGCCAGCCCAGGCCCAGCGCCATACCCAGCCATGGGGCACCGCTAAGGGCCAGGCCCACGGTGGCCACCCACCATACCGCGGCAGTGCTCCAGGCCACGCGCGGCGCGGCATCTCCGGCACCGCCTGCAGGGCGCAGCACGCCACGCGCCAGCCGGGCGCACGCATACAGCAGCAAGGCCACAAAGGCCAACTGGGCGCCGCTGGGCCCGCTCTCGTGCGCCAGCAGCGCCAGTCCCATGCTGGCTACCAGCGCCAGCAAGGCGGTATCGGCCAGGGCGCGGGCGTAATCCACCGGCTTGGCTTCACCGCCAAACGCGAACGAAACGGGCTGGGCTGCAGGCAGGCGGGCCAGGTGGTAGGCCGCATACCAGGTAGCTACCAGTGTGAGCACCAGCAGGAGCCCGAAAGGAATGCGCGCGGCTATGTCGGCGGGCAGAAACGGCAGCCCCTGAATGGCCAGCGCGCCCAGCCAGTAGGGCAGCCATCCCGGCAGTTCAGCGGCCTGTCCCAGCACTTGCGGCTGCAGCCACTGGCCCGAGCCCATGCCATTCCACCGGGCCATGTCCAGCATGGCGCCAAAGGAGACCAGATCGGCGTTGCGCCAGGGGTCGCGGCCCAGCAGCCCGGGTAGCACATAAGCCAGGCCCAGCAGCAGCAGCACCAGCCGCGGCAGGCGGCGTGCAGCGGCCTGCGTGACTATGGCCGGGGTGGGGGCAGAGGAGGCGCTGAACTGCACGGGAGGCAGAGGATGCAAATGGCGCGGAAAGCGAAGATGTGGTGGCTGCCAACAAAAACAGCCGGACAAAGCCGGCTGTATTGCGAGAGGGGCCGGCAGCCCCAGCCGCCGATCTTACTTGCCCGGACGGGCGTAGCGGTTGCGGAAGCGCTCCACGCGGCCACCCATGTTGTCCACGCTCTTCTGCGTGCCGGTGTAGAAGGGGTGCGACTCGCTGGACGTATCGAGCTTGTACAGCGGCAGTTCACGGCCATCGTCGAGCTTGATGGTCTCGCGGGTGTTCACGCAAGAGCGGGTCACGAACTGGAAGTTGTTCGAGAGGTCGAGGAAACACACCTCGCGGTAGTTGGGGTGAATGCCTGCTTTCATGGCCGTAATCCTTGTTGGGTCAGTTGCGGCAGCCGCACTGGCCCATCCAGTGAACTTTCCGCACAGCCTTCAATTATAGCTTGCTGGAGTGTGGGGAATCAACCGCCCCGGCGCATCATGTCAAAGAACTCGGAGTTGTTCTTGGTGGCCTTCATGCTCTTCAAGACCATTTCCATAGCCTCAATCTCGTCCATGTTGTACATGAACTGGCGCAGTATGCGGGTCTTCTGCAGTATCTCGGGCTGCAGCAGCAGTTCCTCGCGGCGGGTGCCGCTGCGGTTGAGCTGGATGGAGGGGAACACCCGCTTTTCGTACAGGCGGCGGTCCAGATGGATTTCGCAGTTGCCGGTGCCCTTGAATTCCTCAAAGATCACTTCGTCCATGCGGCTGCCGGTGTCTACCAGCGCCGTGGCCACAATGGTGAGGGAGCCGCCTTCTTCCACATTGCGCGCTGCGCCAAAGAAGCGCTTGGGGCGCTGCAGGGCGTTGGCGTCCACACCACCGGTCAGGACTTTGCCGGAGCTGGGCAGCACGTTGTTGTAGGCGCGGGCCAGGCGGGTGATGCTGTCCAGCAGAATCACCACGTCTTTCTTCAGTTCCACCAGGCGCTTGGCGCGCTCAATCACCATCTCGGCCACGTGGACGTGGCGGGCGGCCGGTTCGTCGAAGGTGGAGGCAATCACGTCGCCGCGCACGGTGCGCTGCATCTCGGTCACTTCCTCGGGGCGCTCGTCCACCAGCAGCACCATCAGTTCCACCTCGGGGTAGTTGGCGGTAATGGCATGCGCAATGTGCTGCATCATCACGGTCTTGCCGCTCTTGGGCTGCGCCACAATCAATGCACGCTGGCCTTTGCCCACCGGGGCAATGATGTCGATGATGCGGCCCGTGATGTTTTCGTCGGTCTTGATGTCGCGTTCCAGCCGCATCTGTTCCTTGGGGAACAGCGGGGTCAGGTTCTCGAACATGATCTTGTGCTTGTTCTGTTCGGGCGGCAGGCCGTTGATCTTGTCGAGCTTGTTGAGCGCAAAGTAGCGTTCGCCGTCTTTGGGAATGCGCACCTCGCCCTCGATCATGTCGCCGGTGTGCAGGTTGAAGCGGCGAATCTGGCTGGGGGAGATGTAGATGTCGTCGGTACTGGCCGTGAAGCTGGTGTCCATGGCGCGCAGGAAACCGAACCCGTCGGGCAGCACTTCCAGAACGCCATCGGCAAACACCTGCTCGCCGGCCTTGGCGCGCTTCTTGATGATGGCAAACATCAGCTCCTGCTTGCGCATGCGGCCGGTGTTTTCAATTTCCAGCGCGTCGGCTTGCTTCAGCACTTCAGACACGTGCAGTGCCTTGAGTTCGTTCAGGTGCATGTAGTGGCTCCCGGAAGGAGTCTGTTCAGAAGAAAAGGGGGAGGGTGAACGTTGGGCCGCGGCTGTGTTGGCGCGGCCGGTTCAGGCGGTGTGCGGGCTGTGGGTAAATGCCCGGGACGCTAGGCTTTGCGGCAGTAGCGCCCTGTGTGCCAACCTGTGGAGCAGATTATGACAGGAAAATCTGCCGGGCTCTGCGGGGCCCTTCGGAGCGGGTGGATGTGGCGCGGCGCCAGCCCATCCGCCCCGGGTTGACCGCTCAGCCTATCTGCTGCTCAATGAACGCGGTGAGCTGGGCCTTGCTCAGGGCGCCCACCTTGGTGGCGGCCAGCTGGCCGTCCTTGAACAGCATGAGGGTGGGAATGCCGCGGATGCCGTACTGCGCGGGCACGTTGCGGTTCTCGTCCACGTTCATCTTGGTCACGCGAAGCTTGCCGTTGTAGGTGGTGGCCACTTCGTCCAGGATGGGGGCAATCATGCGGCAGGGGCCGCACCATTCGGCCCAGAAGTCCACCAGGACCGGCTCGCCGGCCTTCACGACGTCGGCGTCGAAGGTGGCATCGGTCACGTGTTTGATCAGTTCGTTGGCCATGGTTGCGCCTCTGGAATCTTGGTGTTGGGAAACGGGGTGGTT
>JALOSG010000118.1 GCA_025458665.1 Serpentinimonas sp. | reverse complement strand
GCGGTGCGTGGCCTGTTGCTGGCCTGGGACGAGCGCTACGCGCTGGTGGCGGTGGTGATCATGGCCTTCGGGCGCGCCATTTCCGAGGTGGGCGCGGTGATGATTGTGGGAGGAAACATAGAAGGCTTCACCCGGGTCATGACCACCGCCATTGCGCTGGAAACCAGCAAGGGTGACTTGCCCCTGGCCTTGGGCCTGGGGCTTGTGTTGCTGGCGGTGGTGTTGCTGCTCAATGCGCTGGCCACCGGTGTGAAACTCTGGCGCGAGCGCATAGACGGCGGAGGTAGGAGCTGATGACAGATACCCCGACCGAAGCGTTGGCACCCGACCGGCTGGGCGCGACCTTGTTGACGCTGGACCGCGTGAACGTGTGGCTGGGCCCGGCGCGCCGGGTTCATGCCCTGAAAGATGTGAGCTTCCAGGTACGGCGCGGCGAGCGCGTGGCGCTGGTGGGCGCGAATGGCAGCGGTAAAAGCACGCTCCTGCGAGCCGTGCATGGCCTGCTGGCCGGGCAGGGCCGGACGCAGGGCGACCTGCAGCGCAGCGGCAGTGTGGCCATGGTGTTTCAGCGGCCACACCTGCTGCGCATGAGCCTGCTGAACAACGTGGCGCTGGGCTTGTGGTTGGGCGGACGACCTTGGCCACAAGCCCGCACGCTGGCCCTGCAGGCCCTGCAGCGCGTGGGGCTGCAGGACGTGGCGGCCCGCAACGGGCGGGCTTTGTCTGGCGGCCAGCAGCAGCGCGCCGCGCTGGCGCGGGCCTGGGCGCTGCAGCCCGACCTGTGGCTGCTCGATGAGCCCACCGCCAGCCTGGACCCGCACGCCAAGCGCGAGGTGGAGGAACTGATTGCCGAGTTCGCCGAAGGCGCAACGGGCACGCCGGCGCCGGCCACATTGCTGTTCAGCAGCCACAACCTGGGCCAGGTCAAGCGCCTGGCTAGCCGGGTGATTTACCTGGAAGGTGGCCGCGTGCTGGCCGATTTGCCGACAGCCGAATTCTTCAGCGTACCGGTGCTGGAACGCCACCACCCCGAGGCGCTTGCCTTCGTGAAAGGCGAGCTGGGTTAGCGGCGTTCGAGCTTGCGGTACACCGTGGCGCGGCTGATGCCCAGCGCCCGCGCAGCCTCTGCCACGTTGCCGCCTGCGTCCTGCACCGCCTTGCGTATGAGGGAGGTTTCCAGGTCCTTGAGCGGCAGACCGGAGCCCTTGCCTGCCAGCCCCGTGCTGCCGACACCGGCGGTGGCATCGGAGGCGGCCAGCGCCATGACTTGCAGGCGCAGGCCACTCCACAGCGGGAGCTCGCTCTGGCGCGTGGTGGTGCGGGCCAGGTCGTACAGGCTCTCCCACGCCGAGGCAAATACCTCCGAGCAGTGCAGCGCAACCCAGCCAGGCGCCAGCCCCAGCATGTCGATGGCGTGGCGGTTGGCGGCCACGATGTAGCCCTCACGGTCGGTGCAGACCAGACCGTCGGCGTCGCTGCCCAGGCTCAGCCCGGGCCAGTTCAGGCGCAGCAGCAAATGGTGGGGCTGGGCCAGCACCAGGGCATTGTTCACACTGCCCACCGATTGCACCACCAGGTGCTTCAGGGCCGGGCGCTCCAGCACATCGATGCCGGTGAGGTCGAGCATGCCCACCAGCTCGCCGTGCGGACCATACACCGGCGCGCCGGCGCAGCTGTACGCGGTGTTGACATCGAAAAAATGCTCGCCCTGGTGCAGCCATACCGCTTCTTCGTCGGTCAGGGCCAGGCCTATGGCGGTGGTACCTACCGCCGCCTCGGAAAGGTCAACGCCTATGCGCGCCAGCGCGGTAGCGCGCGGGTCCTGCGTGTCCACCGGGCCGTGCACATCGACCACGATACCCCGGTGGTTGGTAAGCACCGCAAAGTAGCGGGTCTGTGCCATGGCGCGTGCCAGCGAACGGATGACAGGGCGGGCCGCCACCAGCAGCTGTTGGCTGCCCTGCAGGGCTTCGGCGCGCGCACCGGCCGACACTTCGGCAAAAGCGACGCGGTCCCTGGGAAGAAACCCGCGCTCCAGACAGCGCTGCCACGAACGGTTCAGCAACGGCAGATGCCAGGCGCCCACAGCGGCGGGCCCGCGCTCCAGATAGCTCTGGCGGGCGGATTCGATCTGTTGCTGGCGGGTGTTGAGGGGCGCCGGTTGGGACATGGGGGGTAGGTTGGACCACGGCTTCTGTACCGATTAGACCAGTGTTTCAAATTGAGAATAACTCCGTGCGGCGCTCGACATTCAGGGTATTCCCTGACGTCAAGTCAGGGGTCAGCCCGAACAATGCCTATGCAGTGGAGTTCATGGGACAAGCCCCCAGGAACCACGAGGCAAGACACCAACCAGGAGACGCATATGCAGAAAGTCCTGCACATCAACCCGGACAAATGCACCGGATGTTTGCAGTGTGAAATGGCCTGTTCTTTCGAGAACTACGGCACCTACGCCACGTCGAAGTCGCGCATCAAGGTGTTCGACTTCCACCACACCGGCAAGAAAGTGCCCTACACCTGCACCCAATGCGACGAAGCCTGGTGCCTGCACGCCTGCCCCGTAGAGGCCATCACGGTGGACAAGCTCACCGGCGCCAAGGTGGTGAACGAAACCACCTGCGTGGGTTGCAAGGTCTGCACCATCGCCTGCCCGTTCGGCACGGTGAACTACGTGCAGGAAACCGGCAAGGTGCAAAAGTGCGACCTGTGCGGCGGCGAGCCGGCCTGTGCCGAAGCCTGCCCGACCGGCGCCATCACCTTCATCGATGCCAACTGGACCGGCATCGACCGCATGAAGCAGTGGGCCGACAAACTCGGCAACCAGGCCAGCGCCGCCTGAACACAGAAGGAGAACACATATGTCTTGGGCTGGAAAAATCCTTCGCGTCAACCTGACCGCAGGCACCGTCAAATCCGAACCGCTGAACATGGAGTGGGCCCGTGCCTACCTGGGTTCGCGCGGGCTGGGCAGCAAATACCTGGTCACCGAAGTGGACCCCAAGGTAGACCCGCTGTCTCCCGACAACAAAATCATCTGGGCCACCGGCCCCCTGACTGGCACCATGGCCTCCACCGGCGGCCGCTACACCGTCATCACCAAAGGTCCGCTGACTGGGGCCATCGCCTGCTCCAACTCGGGTGGCTACTGGGGTGCCGAGCTGAAAATGGCCGGTTGGGACATGATCATTTTCGAGGGCAAGTCCCCGAAACCCGTCTACCTCGTCATCAACGACGACGAAGCCGAACTGCGCGATGCCAGCCACCTGTGGGGCAAGAGCGTGTGGCAGACCGAAGAGATCATCAAGACCGGCCTGCAGGACCCGCTGGTGCGTGTCTCGAGCATCGGCAAGGCCGGTGAGAACGGTGTGCTGTATGCCGCCGTGGTGAACGACCTGCACCGTGCGGCTGGCCGCTCGGGCGTGGGCGCGGTCATGGGCAGCAAGAACCTGAAGGCCATTGCCGTGCGTGGCACCAAGGGCGTGGGCAACATCCGCGATCCCAAGGCCTTCATGAAGGTGACCTTCGAGAAGAAGAAGATCCTGGCCGAGAACGCCGTGACGGGCCAGGGCCTGCCGGCCTACGGCACGCAGGTGCTCATGAACGTGATCAACGAGATGGGTGCGCTGCCTACGCGCAACCACCGCGATGTGCAGTTTGAGGGTGCCAAGGACATTTCTGCCGAAGCCATGGCCACCCCGCGCGCCACCGACGGCAAGGCCCATCTGGTCACCAACCAGGCCTGCTTCGGTTGCACCATTGCGTGCGGCCGCATCAGCAAGATGGACGAAAGCCACTTCACCGTGCAGAACAAGCCGCAGTACTGGGGCGCCAATGGCGGTCTGGAGTACGAAGCGGCCTGGGCGCTGGGCGCCGCCAACGGCGTGAACGACCTGGAAGCCCTGCAGTACGCCAACCTGCTGTGCAACGAGGAAGGCTTCGACCCCATCAGCTTTGGTGCCACCGTGGGCGCTGTGATGGAGCTGTACGAAATGGGCGTGCTCACCGCCGAGCAGCTCGGCATTGATGCCAAGTTCGGCTCCGCGCAAGCACTGGCCCACTTTGCCGAAATCACCGCCAAGGGCGAAGGCTTTGGCAAGGAAATTGCCCTGGGCTCCAAGCGCCTGACCGAGAAGTACGGCCACCCGGACCTCTCCATGAGCGTGAAGGGCCAGGAATTCCCCGCCTATGACGGCCGCGCGGTGCAAGGCATTGGTCTGGCCTATGCCACCAGCAACCGTGGCGCCTGCCACCTGCGTGGTTACACCATTGCCTCCGAAGTGCTGGGCATTCCGGTGAAAACCGACCCGGTGGAGTCCGAGGGCAAGCCCGAGCTGGTGAAGGCCTTCCAGGACGCCACCGCCGCGTTCGACTCGTCGGGACTGTGCGTGTTCACCACCTTTGCGTGGGGCGTGGCCGATCTGGCACCGCAGCTGCAAGCCGCTTGCGACGAGGCCTACACCACCGAAGAGCTGGAGAAGATTGGCGAGCGCATCTGGAACATGGAGCGCGAGTTCAACAACGCCGCCGGCTTCACCGCCAAGGACGACAGCCTGCCCAAGCGCCTGCTCACCGAAGCCGCCAAGACCGGTGGCTCCAAGGGCATGGTCAGCAAGCTGCCGGAAATGCTGCCCAAGTACTACGCAGTGCGCGGCTGGGACACCGAAGGGCGCCCCACCGCGGCCACGAAGTCCAGGCTCGGGCTGTAAGGCATGGCGCACCACCTGATACTCGGGGCCGGACCGGCCGGCGTGATTGCGGCGGAAACCATCCGCAAGCACGCCCCCAACGACCGCGTGACCATGGTGGGTGACGAGAAGGAACCGCCGTACTCCCGTATGGCGATTCCTTACCTGCTCATCGGCAATATCGATGAGCGGGGCACCTACTTGCGCAAGGGCGACCAGCACTGGGCAGAAAAGCGCATTGACATCGTGCATGCGCGGGCCACGAAAGTGGATGCCGCGGCGCGCACGGTGGCGCTGGACAACGGCCAGACGCTGGGATTCGACACGCTGCTCATTGCCACGGGTTCGCACCCGGTACGCCCGCCCATTCCGGGCATGGACCTGCCGGGCATACACCCGTGCTGGACCCTGGAGGACGCACGCGCCATCATGGCCAAGGCGAAGCCCGGCTCGCGCGTGCTGCAGATGGGCGCCGGTTTCATTGGCTGCATCATCATGGAGGCACTGGCCGCACGCGGCGTGGCGCTGTCTGTGGTGGAAATGGGCGACCGCATGGTGCCGCGCATGATGGGACCAGCCGCCGGCGGCATGATCCGTTCGTGGTGCGAGGCCAAGGGCGTGAAGGTGTACACCGGCGCCAAGGTGGAAGCCATCGAGGCGGTGGGCCAGCCGGGCGGTGCCCTGAAGGTCAAGCTGTCTACCGGCGACACCATGGAGGCCGACCTCATCATCAGCGCCACCGGCGTGCGCCCGGCCATCGGGTTCATGAAGGATTCCGGCGTGACCTGCCTGCTGGGCGTGCTGACCGACGAGCACATGCAGACCAACGTGCCGGGCGTTTATGCCGCGGGCGATTGCGCCGAAGCGTTCGACAAGGTGAGCGGCAAGACCATTGTGAGTGCCATTCAGCCCAACGCCGCCGACCAGGCCTACGTGGCCGCCATGAACATGGTGGGCAAGCAGGCCGAGCTGAAGGGCGTGACGCAGATCAACGTGCTGGACACGCTGGGCCTCATCTCGGCCAGTTTTGGCAACTGGGAAGGGGTGCCCGGCGGCGAGCACGTGGAAGTGGTGGACGCCGACAAGCACCGCATCCTGAGCCTGCAGTTCAAGGACGATGTGATGGTGGGCTGCAACAGCGTGGGCTGGACCGAGCACGTGGGCGTGATGCGCGGGCTGGTGGAGGGCAAGGTGCCGCTGGGCGAGTGGAAAGACCGCCTGATGCACGACCCGACCCAGCTCATGCATGCCTACCTGGCGCAGGCGCAGGCGCAAGGGCACTGGAGTGGAGCCAAAGACACGCGCCGGCGTTGACGCAGTCCATGGAAATCACGTTCAAGCTGTTCGCCACGCTGGGCGACTACCTGCCGCCCGAAGCCAAGTTCAACCAGATTGCGCTGCAGGTGAAGGAGAACACCACGGTGCAAGCCGTGATCGACCCCTTCAACCTGCCGCCCAAGCTGGTTCATCTGGTGCTGCTCAATGGGCAGTATGTGAACCCCGAGGACCGCGCCACCAAGGTGCTGAAAGAAGGCGATGTACTGGCGGTTTGGCCGCCTATCGCGGGGGGCTAGTGCCGGAGGCTAGCGTTCTGGCCAGATGCTCTGTGCGGACAGAATTCCAGCCCACGTGAGCAGCAGTGAACCGGCCACATGCAGGCCGGTGTTCAACGCCGCCAGTCCTGCGCGGCCACTTTGCAGCAGCGCCACGGTTTCTACCGAAAAGGTGGAGAACGTGGTGAGCGCACCCAGCAGCCCGGTCACTATGGCCAGCCGCCACGCGGGGTCCAGCGCGCTGTGCTGCTGGAAAAACACCACCGCCACACCCACCGCGTAGGCGCCGGCCCAGTTGGCGGCCAGCGTGCCCCAGGGAATCAGCGCGCCCGGGTTCAGCGCCAGGCTCAGTTGCCAGCGCAACAGTGCGCCCACACAGGCACCCAGGCAGATGGCAGCAATGGTGAGCATGGCGTTGTCTCTCGGTAACAGGCCGCTCAGTCGGTCTGCCCGCCCAGGGCGGCCAGCAAGTCGTTCAGCAGCGCGCTGAGTTCGCCGGTGGCAATGGCCACATCGGCATCAAAGCCGCCACTGTCCTCGCTGCTGGCGTTGTCCTCGAACACGCCGTCGAGGAAAGAGACCTTGCGCAGCTGCAGGCTCTCGGTGAGCACGAAGGCCACGCGGCCGTCCCAGTCCAGGCCCATTTGCGTGGGCAGCTTCCCCTGCGCAATGTGCATTTGCATCTGCTCGGCGTCCAGGTGGTGGCGGGTGAAGCGCACCACCGATTTCTGCTCGTCCGAGGACTTCAGCTCCACCTCGCGGCCAGGTGCCAGGTGCGGCGGCCATTCGTCCACATCGGTCAGCGTCAGCCAGTTGGTCATGGCCACCTGCGGGGAGGTGGCGGTGTCCAGCAAGCTCAGTTGCAGCCCATCGAAGGCGCGCACCAGCGCGGTGGTGACTTCATCGGCGCGCGCAGTGCTGGTGGTGTCCAGCAGCAGGCGCTGGTGTTCGGGGTCGTGCCACACCATGACGCGGCTGGTTTTGGGGAAGGCCATGGGCAGCAGCTCGCGCACCAGCTCTTCCTTCATGTCGCGGCTTTCCTTGCGCCCGGGTTTGCGCCCGGTGCTGGCTTCTATGGCGGCGGTGCGCTCTTCCAGCAGGCGCTGCACCACCGAGCCCGGCACCGCCTTGGTCTCGATCATGAGGCTCATGAGGCGGTGGCCGCCTATGGATTCCACCAGCGCGGCGTGGGCATCGCCACGCGGCGGCACCCAGCCAAAAGACTTTTCCTGCGTGGCACCGCAGGGCACAAAAGGCGTGGCCGCCAGGGCCTCCTCCAACTGTTCCACCGCAGGCGCCCAACCGGGGCTGGTGCGGTACACCGTCACATTCTTGAACACAAATGTCCTTCAAGCAAACCGGCGGCACTGCGCCGCCGGAAAGCCGTCATCTTAGCGGGCCCGCGCGCCCGGTAGCGCTTACATTTGCGACGGCAGCCAGGTGGCAATGCCCGGGAACCACCACAGCAGCAGCAGCGCCAGCGCCATGAGGAAGAAGTAGGGCGCGCACACCCGCGCGATGTAGGTGATTTCGCGCTTCGTCATGCCCTGCAGCACGAAGAGGTTGAAGCCCACCGGCGGGGTGATCTGCGCCATTTCCACCACGATCACCACAAAGATGCCGAACCAGATGAGGTCTATACCCGCTGCGCTCACGGTGGGCAGGATCACACCCATGGTCAGCACGATCATGGAAATGCCGTCGAGGAAGCAGCCCAGCAGGATATAGAACAGCGCAATCACGATGATGAGCACGGCCGGCGACAGGCCCATGCCCGTGACCCATTCG
>JALOSG010000006.1 GCA_025458665.1 Serpentinimonas sp. | reverse complement strand
GATGGCACTGCCGCCAAATTCGATGGTGTAGCCGGTGCCGCCTGCGGTACCGATGCGGCCAATGATGGCCAGCACGATGTCCTTGGCGGTGCAGCCCTGGGGCAGCTTGCCCTCCACTTTCACCAGCATGTTCTTGGCCTTCTTGGCCAGCAGCGTCTGGGTGGCCATGACGTGTTCCACCTCGCTGGTGCCTATGCCGTGGGCCAGCGCGCCAAAAGCGCCGTGGGTGGAGGTGTGGCTGTCGCCGCACACCACAGTCATGCCGGGCAGCGTGGCGCCGTTCTCCGGGCCAATCACGTGAACAATGCCCTGGCGCTTGCTCAGGAAGGGGAAGTAGGCCGCCGCGCCGAACTCGGCAATGTTGTGGTCCAGCGTGGTGATCTGCTCTTTGCTGATGGGGTCGGCAATCCCGTCGTAGCCCTGCTCCCAGCCCGTGGTGGGGGTGTTGTGGTCGGCGGTGGCCACGATGGAGCTGATGCGCCAGACCTTGCGGCCTGCCACGCGCAGGCCTTCAAACGCCTGCGGGCTGGTGACTTCGTGCACAAGGTGGCGGTCGATGTAGAGCACCGAGGTTCCATCCTCTTCGGTATGGACCACGTGCTCGTCCCAGATCTTGTCGTAAAGGGTGCGTCCCATGGTGTTCTTTCAAGCTAGCCCGCCATTTTATGTGTTCCAAAGCAAAAGCCCGTCCGGGTGGTCGCCGGGACGGGCTTTGCGTGAAGCGTGCGGGCGCGGCCGGGGCCGCAGGCACATCAGCGCTGGGCCAGCGCTTTCACGTCGCGGCGCTCGGAGCCGGTGAACAGCTGGCGCGGGCGGCCGATCTTGTACTCGGGGTCGCCAATCATTTCGTTGAGCTGGGCGATCCAGCCCACCGTGCGGGCCAGGGCAAAAATACCCGTGAACAGGTTCACCGGAATACCGATGGCGCGCTGCACGATGCCGGAGTAGAAGTCCACGTTCGGGTAGAGCTTGCGCTGTACGAAGTAGTCGTCTTCCAGCGCTATCTTTTCCAGTTCCTTGGCCAGCTTGAACAGCGGGTCGTTCTGCAGGCCGAGTTCCTGCAGCACTTCGTTGCAGGTTTCCTGCATGAGCTTGGCGCGCGGGTCGTAGTTCTTGTACACGCGGTGGCCAAAGCCCATGAGCTTGACGCCCGAGGATTTGTCTTTCACCTGCTCCATGAACTCACCCACCTTGGCCACGCCGCCGTTGGCCTGGATGGACTCCAGCATGTTCAGGCAGGCCTCGTTGGCGCCGCCGTGTGCGGGGCCCCACAGGCATGCCACGCCAGCGGCGATGGCGGCAAACGGGTTGGTGCCCGAGGACGCGCACAGGCGCACCGTGGAGGTGGAGGCGTTCTGTTCGTGGTCGGCGTGCAGGATGAAGATGCGGTCCAGGGCGCGTTCCAGCACCGGATTCACCTCGTACTCCTCGCACGGGGTACCGAACATCATGCGCAGGAAGTTGCCCGCGTAGCTCAGGCTGTTCTTGGGGTAGATGTAGGGCTGGCCAATCTTGTACTTGTAGGCCATGGACACCAGCGTGGGCATCTTGGCAATCAGGCGGATGGCCGCCACATGGCGGTGCTCGGGGTTATTGATGTCGGTGCTGTCGTGGTAGAAGGCCGACATGCCGCCCACCAGCCCGGTCAGGATGGCCATGGGGTGCGCGTCGCGGCGGAAGCCCCGCAGGAAGAACTGCATCTGCTCGTTGACCATGGTGTGGTTGGTCACCAACTTGTCGAACTCCGCCTTCTGGGTGGCGTTGGGCAGTTCGCCGTTGAGCAGCAGGTAGCAGGTTTCCAGGAAATCGCAGTGCGTAGCCAGCTGTTCGATGGGGTAGCCGCGGTACAGCAGCTCGCCCTTGTCGCCATCGATGTAGGTGATGGAGGACTGGCACGACGCCGTGGACAGGAAGCCCGGGTCGTAGGTGAACATGCCGGTCTGGGCATACAGCTTGCGGATGTCAATCACGTCTGGCCCGATGGTGCCTGCATACACAGGCAGCTCCACGCTAGGGGCGCCGTTGCTGAAAGACAGGGTGGCTTTGTTGTCAACGAGTTTCATTCGTTTTCCTTCTTAGGTGGCGGGAACAGACGGTTGAGTGGAGCGCAGCAAATGCACCATGTCGACCACGGCCGGATCGGTGGCGAGCGCTTCAGAAAGGGGCGTGCGCCCCAGCAGGATATCGAGCAGGTCGTTGTCGGTCAGGTCCATCAGCGTGGTGAGGCCGCGCGCCTGCCCCACGGTGATGCGGCCTGCATGGCCCTGGAAGAAACGCTCCAGGATGAGGTCGTTCTCCAGCAGGCCGCGCCGGCAGCGCCAGCGCAGCTTGCTCAGGGAGCGCTCATCCAGAAGGTCTTGGTCTTGCATGGCGGAGGTTGAAAATGCGGATGCAGGGAAGCGCTCAGACCGAGCGCACCACCATCATTTCCTTGATCTTGCCAATGGCCTTGGTGGGGTTCAGGCCCTTGGGGCACACGTCCACGCAGTTCATGATGGTGTGGCAGCGGAACAGGCGGTACGGGTCTTCCAGGTTGTCCAGACGCTCGGCGGTGGCCTGGTCGCGGCTGTCCGCAATGAAGCGGTAGGCCTGCAACAAACCCGCGGGGCCCACGAACTTGTCCGGGTTCCACCAGAAGCTGGGGCAGCTGGTGGAGCAGCTGGCGCACAGAATGCACTCGTACAGGCCGTTGAGTTCTTCGCGCTCCTCGGGGCTCTGCAGGCGCTCCTTCTCGGGCGGCAGGGTGTTGTTCACCAGGTAGGGCTTGATGCTGTGGTACTGCTTGAAGAACAGCGTCATGTCCACGATCAGGTCGCGCACCACGGGCAGGCCGGGCAGCGGCTTGAGCACGATCACATCGGGCAGGGTGCGCATGTTGGTCAGGCAGGCCAGACCGTTCTTGCCGTTGATGTTCATGGCGTCGGAGCCGCACACACCCTCGCGGCAGCTGCGCCGGAAGGAAATGGTGGGGTCCAGTGCCTTGAGCTTCATGAGCGCGTCAAGCAGCATGCGTTCGGTGCCGTCCAGTTCCACCTGGATGGTCTGCATGTAAGGCTTGGCGTCCTTTTCGGGGTCGTAGCGGTAGATCTTGAAGGTGCGTAGTGCCATGGTGTTGCTCCTGTCGGGCGATCAGAACGTGCGGACCTTGGGTGGCACAGAGTCCACCGTGAGGGGCTTGAGGTTGACCGGCTTGTAGGTCAGGCTGTTGTCGGCGCTGTGCCACAGTGTGTGTTTCATCCACTCCTTGTCGTTGCGGCCCAGCGGGAACTCGGCGTCATCGGCAGGGCGCTCGTAGTCGTTCACGGTGTGCGCGCCACGGCATTCCTTGCGCGCCGCCGCCGAGGTCATGGTGGCCTGGGCGCATTCGATGAGGTTCTCCACCTCCAGCGCTTCAATGCGCGCGGTGTTGAACACCTTCGACTTGTCCTTCAGCTCGATGGCTTCCACCCGGGCGCGCATGGCGTTGATTTTCTTCACGCCTTCGTCCATGCTGGCCTGGGTGCGGAACACGCCCGCGTGCTGCTGCATGGCGGCGCGCATGTCGTTGGCCACATCCTGCGCATATTCGCCGCTGGTGGTGCTGTCCAGGCGGGCCAGACGGGCCAGGGTGCGATCGGCCGCATCGGCCGGCAGGTCTTTGTGGACCTTGTTCTTCTGGTGGAACTCCACCACGTGGTTGCCCGCAGCGCGGCCAAACACCAGCAGGTCCAGCAGGGAGTTGGTGCCCAGGCGGTTGGCGCCGTGTACGCTCACGCAGGAGCATTCGCCCACCGCGTAGAGGCCATTCACCACTTTCTGGCCGCCGCTGGCGTCGGGTACCACCACTTGCCCGTTGATGTTGGTGGGGATGCCACCCATCTGGTAGTGGATGGTGGGCACCACGGGAATCGGCTCGCGGGTGATGTCCACGTTGGCGAAGTTCACGCCGATCTCGTACACCGAAGGCAGGCGCTTGTGGATGGTCTCGGCGCCCAGGTGGTCGAGCTTCAGGAGCACGTGGTCCTTGTTGGGGCCACAGCCACGGCCTTCCTTGATCTCCTGGTCCATGCAGCGCGAAATGAAGTCGCGCGGGGCCAGGTCTTTCAGGGTGGGCGCGTAGCGCTCCATGAAGCGCTCGCCGTTGCTGTTGAGCAGGATGGCGCCTTCGCCACGGCAACCTTCGGTGAGCAGCACGCCTGCACCGGCCACGCCGGTGGGGTGGAACTGCCAGAACTCCATGTCTTCCAGCGGAATCCCGGCGCGTGCGGCCATGCCCAGACCGTCACCGGTGTTGATGAAGGCGTTGGTGGAAGCCGCGAAGATGCGGCCTGCGCCACCGGTGGCCAGCATGGTGGTCTTGGCTTCCAGGATGTAGGTGTCGCCAGTTTCCATTTCCAGTGCGGTCACACCCACCACGTCGCCGTCGGCGTCGCGGATCAGGTCCAGCGCCATCCATTCCACGAAGAAGGTGGTGCGGGCTGCCACGTTCTGCTGGTACAGCGTGTGCAGCATGGCGTGGCCGGTGCGGTCGGCGGCGGCGCAAGCGCGCTGAACGGGCTTTTCGCCGTAGTTGGCGGTGTGGCCACCGAAGGGGCGCTGGTAAATGGTGCCGTCGGGGTTGCGGTCGAACGGCATACCGAAGTGTTCCAGCTCGTACACCACCTTGGGTGCTTCGCGGCACATGAATTCGATGGCGTCCTGGTCGCCGAGCCAGTCGGAGCCCTTCACCGTGTCGTAGAAGTGGTAGTGCCAGTTGTCCTCGTTCATGTTGCCCAGCGAGGCGCCAATGCCGCCTTGGGCTGCCACCGTGTGCGAACGGGTGGGGAACACCTTGGACAGCACCGCCACGTTGAGGCCTGCGCGTGCCAGTTGCAGCGACGCGCGCATGCCAGAGCCGCCCGCGCCCACAATGACAACGTCAAAGCGGCGGCGGGGCAGGGAAGAAGTGGTCGTCATGACTTAGAGCCTCCAGAGAACTTGGATGGCCCAGCCGGCGCAACCGACCAGCCAGACCATGGTGAATACATGCAGGACCAGCCGCACACTGGCGGGCTTGACGTAGTCCATCCAGATGTCGCGCACACCGACCCAGGCGTGCCAGCTGAGAGAAATGATCACAGCCAGAGTGAGCAGTTTCATCCATTGCGCGGCAAAGATCCCGGCCCAGCCTTCATAGCCGAGTGGGCCACTGGTGAACAGCACCTGCGCCAGCAGCACGATGGTGAAAAGTGCCATGAGGGTGGCGGTGATGCGCTGGCTGAGCCAGTCGCGCAGGCCGTAGTGGGCGCCGGTGACGACGCGTTTGGAACCGTAATTGACAGACATGGTGCTTGCTCCGGGGAAATCAGTACAGGCCAAACAGCTTGGCACCCAGCGCCAGCGTGAGCAGGGTGCCCAGCACCAGCGTGACCTTGGCCGAACTGCGGCCAAATTCCTTGGTGACGCTGTGGGTGGCGTCCATGTAGAGGTGGCGCACGCCCGAGATGAAGTGGTGCAGGTAGGCCCAGATGAGTGCCAGGCACACCAGCTTGACGAACCAGCCCGGCACGAAGCCAATGCCGGTGGTAAAGGCCGCCGTGAACGTGTCGTAGGACAGTTCGGAGGAGAGCGATTTGTCGAACAGCCACACGATGAAGGGCAGCAGCAGGAACATCATGGCGCCGCTGACGCGGTGCAGGATGGAGACCCAGCCCGCCGGCGGCAGGCGGTAAGTGGTGAGGTCTTTGAAGGCGTTGATGTTGCGGAATTGCGGCCGCTGCTTGCTCAGCTCGTTCATGGAAGCTCTTTCTGTTGCTGCTGGGTTTGGTTGTGCTGCGTTCTATCTTGCTGCGGTGGAACCGTGGCCGGTGCCGGGCTGCGTGCCCAGGATGGGTGTAGGAAAAGTGGGACGGACTTTCAGCGTAAACCCTGACATCGACCTGTCAAATTCTATTGCAACGCAACATGCATGGACCATCGATGGATGAATGTAAGTTATCAGATGCATTGAGCAAATTTGCAGGGTTTTTCGTGCTGCAGCAGATTGGAAGCGGCCTCTGGCGGGGTCAGTTGAGTTCGTTCCGGTAGTGGTGTCTGTCGGTGCGGTAGAGCCCGCGGCGCAGTTCCATAGGGGTGTCCTTGTAGGTGTACGCCAGGCGTTCCACGCTCAGTAGCGGTGTGCCTGCGGCGGTCTGCAGCCACCCGGCTGCCTCTTCGTCGGCGGCTACGGCACGCAGCTTCTCTTCGGCGCGCACCATGCGTACACCAAACTGCGCTTCAAACAGGGCGTACATGGGGCCCTTGTCTTCGGCCAGGGCTTCCAGCGTCAGGCCCTTGAAGGGCGTGCCGGGCAGCCAGACGTCTTCGAGGATGGTGGGCACACCCCTGAAGGACAGCACACGGCGCACCAGCAGCACAGGTTCTCCGGTGCGCAGGCCCAGCGGGCGCGCCACGTCCGCGGGCGCACGCACGCGGCGGCATTCCAGGATGCGACGTTCTGCGGGGCCTTCGGTGTCGCGGTCACCGGCATCGGGTTGCAGGCGCAGGAAGCGATACTGGATGTGCTGTTCCGCGTGGGTGGCCACGAACGTGCCTTTGCCCTGGCGGCGCACCAGCAGGTTGTCCGCGGCCAGCTCGTCAATGGCTTTGCGCACGGTGCCCTGGCTCACCCGGTAGCGGGCGGCCAGTTCCAGTTCGCTGGGGATGGTATCCCCGGGCTTCCATTCGCCAGCCTGCAGGCTTTGCAGCAACAGCGTCTTGATCTGCTGGTACAGCGGGCTGAAGGCCGGCGCAGCTTCCGCCATGCCCAGAGGTGCATCGGGAGGGGCGTCGGTAGGGCCGGCGAGCGGGGATGACTGGGTGGAAGAGGCCATGGTCGTTGGGCTCAATCATATCTTATATAAGACATAAGACAAATTGACTTTAAGGGTTTACCAGAGTTACACTAGGGACCGTTGCGCAGAGTGTCTAGGTCCGCTTCCAGCGCCTCGCCTGTGTGGCGCGCGTCTTACCCATAGTCCTTATTTCCCTGGAGAGTTTTCATGAGCAAAAAGCCTGTTCGCGTGGCCGTCACCGGAGCCGCAGGTCAGATTGGTTACGCCCTGTTGTTCCGCATTGCTTCGGGCGAAATGCTCGGCAAGGACCAGCCCGTGATCCTGCAACTGCTCGAAGTCCCCGTGGAAAAGGCCCAGGAAGCCCTCAAGGGTGTGATGATGGAACTGGAGGACTGCGCCTTCCCGCTGCTGGCTGGTATGGAAGCCCACAGCGACCCCGTGGCCGCCTTCAAAGACACCGACTACGCCCTGCTGGTGGGCGCCCGCCCGCGCGGCCCCGGCATGGAGCGCGCCGACCTGTTGGCCGCCAACGCCCAGATCTTTACCGCCCAGGGCAAGGCGCTGAACGCCAGCGCCAGCCGCAACGTGAAGGTGCTGGTGGTGGGCAACCCCGCCAACACCAACGCCTACATTGCCATGAAGAGCGCGCCCGACCTGCCGCGTGAAAACTTCACCGCCATGCTGCGCCTGGACCACAACCGCGCTCTCAGCCAAATCGCTGCCAAGACCGGCAAGCCGGTCGCCTCCATCAAGAAGCTGGCCGTCTGGGGCAACCACAGCCCCACCATGTACGCCGACTACCGCTTTGCCACCATCGACGGCGCCAGCGTGAAGGACATGATCAACGACCATGTGTGGAACGCCGACACCTTCCTGCCCACCGTGGGCAAGCGTGGCGCCGCCATCATTGCTGCGCGCGGTGTGTCTTCCGCGGCATCGGCGGCCAATGCGGCCATCGACCACATGCGCGACTGGGCGCTGGGCACCGGTGGCGAGTGGGTGACCATGGGTGTACCCAGCAATGGAGAGTACGGCATCCCCAAGGACGTGATGTTCGGCTACCCCGTGACCTGCGAGGGCGGCAAGTACAAGATCGTGGAAGGCCTGCCGATCGATGCATTCAGCCAGGGCTGCATCGACAAGACCCTGAAAGAGCTGACCGACGAGCAGGCTGGCGTGGCCCACCTGCTGTAAGTCGTCCTTTTCCTACTCCTCTGGCCTTTGCCGTGACCGCTCCAAGCCCTGTCGCCCTGCACCCCCGCGAGGTGTTGCTGGGGGCGCAGGCGGGTGCGGTGGTGCTGCCGGTGTGCGACCACTACAGTGGCGTGGAGGCGCGCATGCGCAAGAGCCTGCAGTTGCAGGCCGACCTGATGGCCGAGCGCGGCGCCTGCGTGCTCGATGTGACGCTGGATTGCGAGGACGGCGCCCCAGTGGGCGGCGAAGCCGAGCATGCCCAGATGGTGGTGGAACTGGTTCGCGGTGTGTCCGATGCGCGCCAGCGCGTGGGCGTGCGTGTGCACCCGGTGAACCATCCGGCGTTCGAGGCCGATGTGGCCACCATCGTGAGCGCGGTGGGGCCGCGGCTGGCCTATGTGATGTTGCCCAAGGTGGAGAGTGCCGCCGATGTGGACCGCGCCATTGTGGCTCTGGACGCGGCCATGGCATCGGTGCTGGGCTCGGCTGCGGGTTCCGCTGCTGGCGCCGCACTGCCGGTGCACGCGCTCATCGAATCTCCGGCGGCCGTGCACCGCGCCTTCGAGGTGGCCGCCCACCCACGTGTTCAGTCCCTCAGCTTCGGGTTGATGGATTTTGTGTCGGCCCACCACGGCGCCATACCTTCTCACGGCATGGGTGTGCAGAGCCAGTTCAGCCACCCCCTGGTGTTGCGCGCCAAAATGGAGATTGCCAGCGCGGCCCACGCGCATGGCAAGGTCCCATCGCATTGCGTGGTGACCGAGTTCCGCGACCGCGAAGCCCTGCGCACGGCTGCTACCAAGGCTGCCAGCGAACTGGGCTATACCCGCATGTGGAGCATTCACCCCGACCAGATCGGGGTGATCCTCGACGCGTTCTCCCCGGCACTGGCCGAGGTGGAGCAGGCTGCCGAGATTGTGCTGGCCGCCATGGCCGCAGACTGGGCCCCGATATCCCATCAGGGTTACTTGCACGACCGGGCCAGTTACCGTTATTTTTGGCAGGTGATCGAGCGGGCCCACGCCACTGGCATGACCCTGCCCGGCGCGCTGGTGCCGTATTTACGAAGTGTTGCATCTGGTGTCACACCGGATGCCCCGGTGCATGCGGCAGACTGTCGGCTTTCTTGAGGAGACTCCCATGCACCTGCCGCCTGCCCCCCACCCCGTTTCTTTTTCTGGTTTCACCGTGTGGCCTTCTGCGCCGCTGCAGTCCTTGCGGCTGTGGCTGGCTGCCGCAACCACCGCCGCGCTGGCCGCGGTGGCTTTGCTACCCAGCGCTGCGCACGCCCAGGCCAGCGCTCAGGCGGCGACCCGCCCGGCAGCGCCTGCGGCGCGCGCACCCGTGGCCCCGGTGGTGGTCCCCGATGTGCCCCTCACCGCCGAAGAGCTGGCGTTGGCCGATGGGGTACACGTGGGCGATCTGGCCTGCGAACTGGGGCAAAACGTCAAGCTGCACGCCGACCCTGGAGCGCCTGGCCACTTCCTGCTGCAAACGCGCGATGGACAGTTCCGCATGCGGCCGGTGCGTACATCCACCGGGGCAGTCCGGCTGGAAGACCGCCAACAGGGTGCCGTATGGATACAGCTGGCTAACAAGTCCATGCTGATGAGCCAGAAGCTGGGCCGCCGCCTGGCCGATGAATGTGCCGGCCCGGCCCAGCGCGCCGTGGCCGAAGCCATGAAGTTGAACCCTCCGCCCCACCTGCTGGACCTGGGGCTGAACCGATGATTTTTTCTGGAGCCTGACTATGTTGAAAGCCTACCGTGACCACGTCGCCGAGCGCGCTGCGCTGGGCATCCCGCCCCTGCCCCTAACGGCCGCCCAGGTGGGCGAACTGGTGGAGCTGATCAAAGCCCCGCCGGCTGGCGAGGAAGCCTTCCTGATGGACCTGCTGACCCACCGCGTGCCGCCTGGCGTGGACGACGCGGCCAAGGTCAAGGCCAGCTTCCTGGCGGCCGTGGCGCACGGCGACATCGTGGTGGGCATGCTGAGCAAGGCCAAGGCCGCCGAGCTGCTGGGCACCATGGTGGGTGGCTACAACGTCAAGCCCCTGATTGATCTGCTGGACGAAGCCGATGTGGCCGCTGTGGCCGCCGAAGGCCTGAAGAAAACCCTGCTGATGTTCGACGCCTTCCACGACGTGGCCGAGAAAGCCAAGGCGGGCAACGCCAAGGCGCAGGAAGTCATGAAGAGCTGGGCCGATGCCGAATGGTTCACCAGCCGTCCCGAAGTGCCGCAGAAGATCACCGTGACCGTGTTCAAGGTACCCGGCGAAACCAACACCGACGACCTGAGCCCGGCCCCCGACGCGTGGAGCCGCCCGGACATTCCGCTGCACTACCTGGCCATGCTGAAGAACACCCGCGCCGATGCGGCCTTCAAGCCCGAGGAAGACGGCAAGCGCGGCCCCATCCAGTTCATTGAAGACCTGAAGAAGAAAGGCCATCTGGTGGCCTACGTGGGCGATGTGGTGGGCACCGGCTCCAGCCGCAAATCGGCCACCAACAGCGTGGTCTGGGCCACCGGCCAGGACATTCCCTTCGTGCCCAACAAGCGCTTTGGTGGCGTGACGCTGGGCGGCAAGATTGCCCCCATCTTCTTCAACACCCAGGAAGACTCCGGCTCCCTGCCCATCGAGGTGGACGTGGGTGGCCTGGAAATGGGCGACGTGATCGATGTGCTGCCCTACGACGGCAAGCTGCTGAAGAACGGCGCCACGGTGGCCGAATTCGCGCTCAAGAGCGACGTGCTGCTGGACGAAGTTCGCGCCGGTGGCCGCATCAACCTGATCATTGGCCGCAGCCTGACCGCCAAGGCCCGCGAATTCCTGGGCCTGCCTGCCTCCACCGTGTTCCGCCTGCCCAAAGCGCCTGCCGACAGCGGCAAGGGCTTCACGCTGGCCCAGAAGATGGTGGGCCGCGCCTGCGGTATGCCCGAAGGCAAGGGCATTCGCCCCGGTACCTACTGCGAGCCCCGCATGACCACCGTGGGCAGCCAGGACACCACCGGCCCCATGACCCGCGATGAGTTGAAAGACCTGGCCTGCCTGGGCTTCTCGGCGGACATGGTCATGCAGTCCTTCTGCCACACCGCGGCCTACCCCAAGTCGGTGGACGTGAAGATGCACCGCGAACTGCCCACATTCATCAGCAACCGCGGTGGCGTGGCGCTGCGCCCGGGCGATGGCGTGATCCACTCCTGGCTGAACCGCCTGCTGCTGCCCGACACCGTGGGCACCGGCGGTGATTCGCACACCCGTTTCCCCATTGGTATTTCTTTCCCGGCCGGTTCCGGTCTGGTGGCCTTTGCCGCTGCCACGGGCGTGATGCCGCTGGACATGCCCGAGTCGGTGCTGGTGCGCTTCAAAGGGCAGATGCAGCCCGGCGTGACGCTGCGCGATCTGGTGCACGCCATTCCGCTGTACGCCATCAAGCAGGGCCTGCTGACGGTGGCCAAGAAGGGCAAGGTCAATATTTTCTCGGGCCGCGTGCTCGAGATTGAAGGCCTGCCCGACCTGAAGGTGGAACAGGCTTTCGAGCTGTCCGACGCGTCGGCCGAGCGCTCTGCCGCGGGTTGCACCATCAAGCTCAACAAAGAGCCCATCATCGAGTACATGACCTCCAACATCGTGCTCATGAAGAACATGATTGCCAACGGCTACGAGGACAAGCGCACCCTGCAGCGCCGCATTGAAGCCATGGAAGCGTGGCTGGCCAAGCCCGAACTGCTGGAGGCCGACAAGGACGCCGAGTACGCCGCCGTGATCGAGATCGATCTGGCCGACATCAAGGAGCCCATCGTCTGCTGCCCGAACGACCCGGACGACGCCAAGTTCATGTCGGAAGTGTCGGGCACCAAGATCGACGAGGCCTTCATTGGCTCGTGCATGACCAACATCGGCCACTTCCGTGCGGCAGCCAAGGTGCTGGGCGGCGCGCGCGACATTCCGGTGAAGCTGTGGGTGGCCCCGCCCACCAAGATGGACGAGAGCGAACTCATCAAGGAAGGCCACTACGCCACCTTCGGCACGGCCGGTGCGCGCACCGAAATGCCGGGTTGTTCTCTGTGCATGGGCAACCAGGCGCAGGTGCGCGAGGGTGCCACGGTCATGTCCACCAGCACGCGCAACTTCCCCAACCGCCTGGGCAAGAACACCAACGTGTTCCTGGGCTCGGCGGAACTGGCGGCGGTTTGCTCGCGCTTGGGCCGCATTCCCACGCTGGCCGAGTACCACGAGGCCGTGGGCATCATCAACAAAGACGCGGCCAACATCTACAAGTACATGAACTTCGACCAGATCGAGGAGTACGCGGAGACGGCCAAAGGCGTGACGGCCTGAACCAGCGCTTGATGAAAAGCACAACGGCCCTTCGGGGCCGTTTTAGCTTCAGCCGCCAAAGGCAGCATCCAGGTCGAGCGTGCTGCGCACCCCCAGCGCTGGGCCGTGCGTGGCCAGCCATTCGCTGGCCGACTGGCGCCCTGCGCTGAAGAGTTTTTCCAGGAACGGCAGGTCGGTTTGCATTTTGGTGCCAGCGCCCAGCGGGGCGAGTACCGGGTCGCCATCCACCCGGTGCACGCGCAAGGCGGCCACGCGCTGGAATAGGGGGTTTTTGTACTGGTGGCCGGGGCGGCCTTCGTCGGCAATGAGCTGCTTCATGAGCGCAATGTTGCGCATTTCCTTGATGAGGCTGGCGTTGAAGGTGACTTCGTTGATGCGTTCCAGAATGTCGCTGGCGCTGGTGGGGAGTTCGGGTCGCTGATTGGGGTTGATCTGCACCAGCAGCAGGTCGTCGGCCTCGCTCTCGGCAATGAGCGGCAGCAAAGACGGGTTGCCCGCGTAGCCGCCGTCCCAGTAGGCCTCGCCGTCGATTTCTACCGCCTGGAACAGCAGCGGCAGGCAGGCGGAGGCCAGTACCACATCGGGCGAGAGTTCGTGCTGGCGAAAAATGCGCAGCGCGCCGGTGCGCACCTGGGTGGCGGCAATGAAGAGCTGGGTTTTGTGGCAGCCGCAGACGCGGGTGAAGTCCACGGTGTCCAGCAGCACCTGGCGCAGCGGGTTGAGGTTCAAGGGGTTGAGCTGGTAGGGCGAGAACTGGCTGCCCAGCACCGAGCCCATGAGGGCGGCGCCCTTGCGCATGGGTTCCTGCCAGGTTTTCTGCCAGCTTTGTTGCCACACCTGGCCCCAGCCCTCGTTCATCCAGCCTTCCAGGAACGGGTTGGTTGCCGCGCTGAGGTGGTGGAACGGGGACTGGCGGGCCACGCCTTCCCAGAAGCGGCGCAGGGTGGTGCGGGCGCCGTCGCGGCCGTTTTCCATGAGGCCAGCGGCCAGTGCCACCGCATTCATGGCGCCGGCGCTGGTGCCGCTGATGCCGGCAATCTCCAGCCATTCCTCTTCCAGCAGGCGGTCGAGCACACCCCAGGTGAAAGCGCCATGCGACCCGCCGCCCTGCAGGGCCAGATCGACCAGGCGGCAGGCGGGCTTCATGGACGCTTACATGGTGGCGAAGACTTCGCGCGCGGCCGCCACGGTGGCATCGATATCGGCCTGTGTGTGTGCGGCGCTCACAAAGCCGGCTTCGTAGAGCGCGGGCGCGAAGTAGACGCCGCGATCCAGCATGCCGTGGAAGAAGCGGTTGAAGCGCGGGCCGTCGGTGGTCATGACGGTGGCGTAGTTTTGCGGCAGTTCGTTGAACAGGAAGAAGCCGAACATGCCGCCCTGGCTGTCGCCGCAGAAGGGCAGGCCCGCTTCGTGCGCGGCGGAGGTGAGCCCGCTCACCAGGCTTTGCGTGGTGGCGCCCAGTTTCTCGAAGAAGCCGGGCTTCTGGATTTCCTTCAGCGTGGCCAGGCCGCAGGCGGTGGCCACCGGGTTGCCGCTCAGGGTGCCGGCCTGGTAAACGCCCCCCAGCGGCGCCAGCTGTTCCATGACCGCGCGCTTGGCGCCAAACGCAGCCAGAGGCATGCCGCCCCCAATCACTTTGCCCATGACAGTCATGTCGGGCTCGAAGCCGGGAATGAGCTGGGCGTACACGCTTTGCGCGCAACCCAGTGCCACGCGGAAGCCGGTCATGACTTCATCGAAAGCCAGCTGTGCGCCGTACTGGGTGCACAGCTCGCGGCAGCGCTTCATGAAGGGCACGCTGGCCCGCACGAAGTTCATGTTGCCGGCAATGGGCTCGATCATCAGGCAGGCCACTTCGGGGCCGTGCTCGGCAAAGGCCGCTTCCAGCTGCTCGATGTTGTTGTACTCCAGCACCAGTGTGTGCTGCACCACCTCGGGCGGTACGCCGGCGCTGGTGGGGTTGCCAAAGGTGGCCAGCCCGGAACCGGCTTTCACCAGCAGCGCGTCGGCATGGCCGTGGTAGCAGCCCTCGAACTTGATGATCTTCTTGCGCCCGGTGGCGCCGCGCGCCAGGCGTATGGCACTCATGCCGGCTTCGGTGCCGGAGCTCACCAGCCGCACCATGTCCACCGAGCGCACCAGCTTCACAATTTCTTCGGCCAGCTCCACCTCGCGTTCGGTGGGGGCGCCGTAGGAAAAACCTTCCAGCACGGCCTTTTGTACGGCTTCCACCACGGCGGGGTGGCCGTGGCCCAGGATCATGGGGCCCCAGGAGCCGATGTAGTCCGTGTAGCGCTGGCCGTTGGCGTCCCAGAAGTAGGCGCCCTGCGCGCGCTGTACGAAGCGCGGCGTGCCGCCCACGGCCTTGAAGGCGCGCACGGGGGAGTTCACGCCGCCGGGAATCAGCTGTTTGGCGCGGTCGAAAAGAATCTGGTTGCGGTCGGTCATGGGTGGGGCTCTGGGGGAAAGATCAGTGCGGGGTGGATTTCAGTGGGAAGTCCGCCAGTCCATGGGCGGCCGATGCGGCATCGCCCGGGGGGTCGTCGTCTTCGGTGCCACTGGCGGCATCGTCGTGCGCCCAGAACAGCCGGTCCGGGACGGCGTGGCCCATGCCAGGCTGGAAGCCAGCATCCAGGCATTGGTCCAGGTAGGTCAGGGCTTCGGCACAGGCCACCTGCAGGTCGGCACCGGAGGCAATCAGGGCGCACAGCGCGGCCGAGAGGGTTTCGCCCGCCCCGGTGAAGGTGGCTTCGAAGCGTTCGTAGCGGGCGGTGGCCAGCACCGCTTCCGGGCTGGCCAGGTGGCTTTCCAGGAACTGGTCGGCGGTGTTGAAACCGGTGACCAGGGTGTAGGGCGCGCCGTGCTCGGCGGCAGCGCGGGCCACGTCACGCGGTCCCGGCGGTTTGTCCTGGGACCAGTCGGGCAGCAGCCAGCGGCACAGGGTGTTGTGGTTGCCCACCAGCACGGCGGTCTGTGGCAGCAGCAGTTCGGCGCAGGCGTCCAGGTAGTTCTCTATCTCGGCTTCCTCGTGCCAGTCCAGGCTGGGCATGTAGGTCACTACCGGTACATCGCCGTAGTCGGAGAGGATTTCGGCAATGGTGCTGAGGTTCTCGGGGCTGCCCACAAAGCCCACCTTGAAGGCCTGCACGGGGGTGTCTTCCAGCACGCAGCGGGCCTGGTCTTCCACCATGTCCTCATCGAAAGTGAGGTGCTGCTGGATGCTGCGGGTATCGCGGACATAGGTGCCGGTGACCACCGGGAGCACGTGCGCCGAGGCGCTGGCCATGGCGGTGAGGTCGGCCGCCAGACCCCCTGCGCCGCTGGGGTCGTTGGCGTTGAAGGTCATGACACAGGGGAGAGATGCCTCCTGGCCTTCGGCCGAATCGGTAGCGGCGCCGTCTGGGGTATCGGAGGAGGGGGGCGGGGAGCGGGGATCGGAGGTTGGCGGCATTCCGTGCGTCATTCGGTCCGGCAGGGGTGGAGGGCGCTGGCTGCCCCGATACAATGAACCCATTCTATGACAAGCAACCAATTCCAATGAGTGCAAGCAAGACCTGGATGTGCCTGATCTGTGGCTGGATTTACGACGAGGAAGCCGGCGCGCCGGAAGACGGCATTGCGCCCGGCACCCCCTGGGAGCAGGTGCCCATGAACTGGGTCTGCCCGGAGTGCGGTGCCCGCAAGGAAGACTTCGAGATGGTGCAGATTTGAGCTGAGTGCGCCTGAGGGCGCGGCTCCGCCCCGTCCGGCCCTGCCGGAACCTGTGTGCTTTGGGAGCGATAACGCATGACCGAACCAGAATCGGGACCGGCAGTGGCACCCTTGAAGGTGCTGGTGGTGGACGACAGCGAGACGGTGCGCCGCAGCGCCGAGCTGTTTCTGCGCCAAGGCGGCTACCAGGTCATGCTGGCCGAGGACGGTTTCGATGCGCTGGCCAAGATCCAGGACTTCGGCCCCGATCTGGTGTTTTGCGACATCCTCATGCCGCGCCTGGATGGTTACCAGACCTGCTCCATCGTCAAGCGCAACGCGCGCTTTGCCGGCTTGCCGGTGGTGATGCTGTCTTCCAAAGACGGTATTTTCGATGTGGCGCGCGGCCGGCTGGTGGGTTCTCTGGACCACCTGACCAAGCCTTTCAACAAAGAGTCGCTGATTGGGGCTGTGCGTCGCCACGCTGGCAGCCACGCAGGCGTACCCGCTGCGCTATGAACACGACGCCCTCCATCACATCGGCTGCCGCCGTGCCCGCGACCCACGTCAAGGACATTCTGGTGGTGGATGATTCCAGGACCGAACTGGTCTTCCTGCGCACCTTGCTGGCGCGGCATGGCTACCACGTGCGCACCGCCGAAAACGCCGAGCAAGCCTACGAAGCACTGCGCCAGCGCCTGCCCGACCTCATCCTCATGGATGTGGTGATGCCCGGCACCAGCGGTTTCCAGCTGACCCGTTCGCTGGCGCGGCATCCGGACTATGCCCATGTCCCCGTGTTCCTCTGCACCAGCAAGAGCCAGGAGACCGACCGCGTCTGGGGTCTGCGCCAGGGTGCGCGGGACTACTTCACCAAGCCGGTGGACGCCGAGCTGTTGCTGGCCAAGATTGCGGCCCTCAAGCCATGAACACCGATTTCCCCGACGCACCCACCATCCCGCTGGCCCGGCCCAGCCTGCAGGCTTTTCAGGAAGCCCTGCTGCGCAAGCTGGCGGACTCTGCGGGGCAGGGTCTGTCCGTGGACTGGCTGGGCGTGGGGGTGGGTACGGTGCGGCTGCTGCTGGCGTTGCGGCATCTGGGAGAGATCGTGCCCCTGCAGCCGCTGCAACGGCTGCCCCGGACCGTGGCCTGGGTACTGGGCGTGGCCAGTGTGCGGGGCCAGATGACGGTGGTGGCCGATACGCGCCGTTTGCTCGACCTGCCGGTATCGAGCCTGCTGCCGCAGCTCCAGGCGCCGCGGACTGGCGCACCGTTGGACGCGCCAGGCCACTGGCTCAGTCTCAACCCGGCGCTGGGTGTGCACGCGGCCCTGCAGGTGGACCGTCTCTGGGGCCTGCATGGCCAGCGTGACCTGAGCGCAGCGGATATGCCGTCTGGGCTGGCCCCGCACCCGGCCCTCACCCGCTGCTGGAAGGACGGTACTGGCCAGACGTGGCTGGAGCTGGATCTGACGGTGCTGGCCAGCTGGCCAGCGTTTCTGGAATTGCGCGAACCGGGTGCCTTCCCCTCTCGCCCACCCCTTACCGCCTGAGGAGGCTGGATGTTCAAGTGGCTGACCAGCAAACGGGAACCCCTTCCCGCAGACAACCGCAACTCCCGGATCCAAGCTGCCGACCGGCGCGGGCGCAACCCCGGTGACTCCATGAACGCCAGCAACACGGACGCCACATTGAGCGATTCGGTGTATGGCGCATCGACCTTTGCCCGCCCGGCCGCAGCCCCGGCCGATTCCACCTTCGGGCCCGACAGCACTTTTGGTGTAACCAGCGAGCTGGCCCAGCGTGAGACCCTGTACACCGTGCCTCTGCTGGGCCAGCGCCGCATGGAAACCCACCAGCGCGTGCTGACAGCGGGCCTGGCGGTTTCGTTGTTGCTGGCGCTGGCAATCGTGTTGTTCGCGGTGGCCACTGGCGCGGCGGTGGTGCCCGTCCAGGCCAGCGGTGGAGAGGGCTGGCTGGTTCGGCTGGACAGCTGGCTGGTAGGCCTGCCCCTGGCCCTGCTGCTGCTGGCCATGCTGTTTGCCGGTGCCATGGCGCAGTTGCAGGTGCAGGTGACGCGCCAGCGCCAGGAGCAGGCCGAGCGGCTGCGTGCCGAAGCCCGCGCCAAGGAGAAAGAGGCCAAGCGCATCAACGATGCGAACCAGGCCGCCATCTTGCGCCTCATGAACGAGCTGCAGCTGGTGGCCGAAGGCGACCTGACCCAGCAGGCCACGGTGACCGAAGACATCACCGGCGCCATTGCCGATTCCGTGAACTACACCGTGGAGGAACTGCGCTCGCTGGTGGGCCATGTGCAGAGCACGGCCACGCGGGTGACGCGCACCACCGCCGAGGTGGAGAACACCTCCATAGAACTGCTGGCGGCATCCACGGAACAGCTGCGGGAAATTCGAGATTCCGGTCAGGCGGTGCTCGACATGGCGCAGCGCATTCTGCAAACCTCCCGCCAGGCGCAAACCTCGGCGGCGGTGGCCCGCGAGGCGCTGGAGGCTGCGGAGTCGGGCGCCAAAGCGGTACAGGACACCATCGGCGGCATGAACACCATCCGCGAGCAGATCCAGGACACCGCCAAGCGCATCAAGCGGCTGGGCGAGTCGTCGCAGGAGATTGGAGAGATCACGCAGCTCATTTCCGACATCACCGAGCAGACCAACGTGCTGGCGCTCAATGCCGCCATTCAGGCGGCATCGGCGGGCGAAGCAGGGCGCGGCTTTGCGGTGGTGGCCGAAGAGGTGCAGCGGCTGGCCGAGCGTTCCGGCGACGCCACCCGCCAGATAGCGGCGCTGGTGCGCGCCATCCAGACCGACACCCAGGACACCGTGCAGGCCATGGAGCGCTCCACCCGCGAAGTGGTGGCGGGCACGCACCTGTCGGACAAGGCGGGCGCAGCGCTGGCCGACATCGACCGGCTTTCCCGCCGCGTGGCCGAGCTGGTGGAGCAGATTGCCTCCACCACCTCGCAAGAGGCCGAGCTGGCTGGCCAGACGGCCACCAGCATCCAGCACATTTTTGCCGTTACCGAGCAGACCGGCGAGGGCACGCGCTCCACCGTGAAGCAGGTGCACGATCTGGCGCGCATTGCCGATGAGCTGCGCGAGTCGGTGGCCCGGTTCAAGATTGCCTGAGCACCACTGTGGCCGAGCCTGTGTCCGCTGCTCCCTACCCCCCGTTCGACGCGAGCGTGTTGTCCTCCCGCGCGGCGCGCGATCTCGCCCCCCTGACCTGGGTGGTGCCCGAGCTGCGCCGCACGCTCGACGAGGTGCTGCAAACGGTACACGCCTTTGTCTCGGACAACCTGGAGGCGCAAGCCACCGACCTGTCGGCAGTGGATTCCAGTGCCATGCGCCTGGCCCGGCAACAACTGCATCAGGCCGTAGGCGCCCTGGAGATGGTGGATCTGCACGCTGCTGCCGTGCTGGTGCGTGCAGTAGATGCGGCTGTACAGCGCCTCATACAACGCCCCGCGCTGGCGCAGCCCGAAGCGGCTGCGCAGTTGCAGCGCACAGCCCATGTGTTGTTCGATTACCTCGACCGGCTCATGCGCAACCGGCCTGTGCCCGACCTGGCACTGTTCCCAGCCTACGAACGGGTACAGGCGCTGGCGGCTGCGGAAAGGGTGCATCCGGCCGATCTGTGGTTCCCGCCCGACCCCGATGCGCTGCTCAACGCCCGCCCGGAGCCTCCCCCGGGCAAGTCCTACCAGCCTGGCCCGCAGGTACGCAGCTATCTGGACCGCTTCATATTGCCGGTGGTGAAGTCGTTGCAACCGCAGGCAGCGGTACCGCTGGGGCAATTGGCGGCTGGCCTGGCGCGCGGCGCCAGCCGCCCGGACGATGTGCGCTTCTGGCTGGCGGCGGCGGGTTATTTTGAAGCGGTGGCTGCGGCCGCCTTGCCCGACAACCTGTATGTCAAGCGGGCTGCCTCGCGCATCCTGCTGCAGTACACCCACCTGACCCAGGGCAGCGTGCAGGGGCTGCAGACACTGACCCGCGATTTGCTGTTCCTGCTGGCGCACGCGCGCACCGCTGCACCGCCGGCGGCGGCTTGCTGGTCTTTGCTGCAGCAGGCCTGCCGCCTGCCCAGCGGCACGCCGGTGGATTACCAGCGAGAGCTGCTGGGCCTGTTTGAGCCCGAAGCCCTGACGCAGGCCCGCGACCGGCTGAAAGCCGCCCAAGGCGCGCTGGCGCAATGGCAGGGCCCGCCGGAGGCCACCGCGCTGGCCCGCGCTCTGGGCGGGCTGGGCGCTGCGCTGGCAGAGCTGCATGGGCCCAGCGAGGTACTGGCCGACGCCCTGGTGCGCTACGCCGATGCACTGCCTGGCCTGGCTAGTGACAACGCCTCCGGGTGGGCAGCTTCGGGGCGGGTCTCTGGCCCACTGCCCGCCGGCGTGCCCGTATCCGCCCTGTTGATGGAGCTCTCGCGCGCCCTGTTGGTGATGGACGCGACACTGGCGGACTTCGACCCGCTGGACCCGCGCATGACCGAACGCCACCAGGTGGTGGCACGGCGCCTGCACCAGGTCTTGGCTGGCGAAGTACCCGCCGAGCCGGACGCCTGGATGGCGCGGCTGTACAAACAGCTCAGTGAGCGCCAGACGGTGGTCCGGGTGGCTGCCGAACTGCAGGCGGAATTGCTGTCGCTGGAGCAGGTGCTCGATGGTTTCTTCCGCCAACCTGCGCCCGAGGCGCTGGCTGGGGTGCCCGAGCGGCTGGACAACATGCGCAGCGTGTTTGCGCTGCTGGGCTTGCCGCCGGCAGAGTCGGCCCTGGTTCAGATGGCTGGGCTGGTGCGGCAGTTGCAGCAAGCCCGGGTTCCCGCGCTGGCCGAGGATGCCCGGCGTGCAGCCCAGTTGCTGGGCCCCAATTTCAGCGCGCTGCTCTATTGGGTTGAAGCCTTGGGGCGCCAACCCGAGGGGGCTGAACACCTGTTCGCGTTCAATGCCAACGAGGGTCTGCTCACACCCGCCGATGGGCCCCAGGACACCGCTACGCCAGCAGGCACGGTGCCCGAGCAGGTCTTGGGCGTGGGGGCGGTAGAGCCCGCCGAACCGGCGGCCGCCGCTACCGCCGTGGCAGTGGCCGTGGCCGTGGCCCCGGAGGCTGAAGGTCCGGGCGAAGAAGACGCCGAACAGGCGGAGCTGCTGGGCATTTTCCTCGACGAGGCCGCCGAGGTATTCGTGGCCGCACAGGGGGCGCTGTCTGCCTTGCGCGGTGCCAGTGCCGACTTGCCGTCCCTCACCACCTTGCGCCGCACATTCCACACGCTCAAGGGAAGCTCGCGCATGGTGGGCCTCACCGAGTTTGGCGAGTCCGCCTGGGCCATGGAGCAGGTGCTCAACGCGTGGCTGGCCGAGCAGAGGCCCGCCACCGCCGAACTGCTGGTACTGAGCAGCGAGGTACTGGGGGCCCTGTCGGCCTGGGCCGACACGCTGCGTGGCCCACGCGCAGCCGCATCGGCATTCCCTGGCACAGCCTGGGCGCAAGCCATTCGTCAGAGCGCCGATGCCATGCGGCTGGAGCAGCGGGTGCTGCCTCTGGCCCTGCTGCCCCTGCCGGCCGAGCCGGAGTCCGACAACCGCGGTACCCCCGCCGCGCTGGCGGTACCGGCCGAGGTATCCGCTGCGGTATCCGGTAGCGTCTCCGGCGGTGCCGAAGAGGATGCCACGGGCGAGGTGCCGCGCGACGACGATGTGAAGGTCATCGGGCCTCTGCGCATAGATCTGGAGCTGTACAACGTTTTTCTCAACGAGGCGGACGAGTGGTCCCGTGCGCTTTCTGGCGAGGTGTCGGAGTGGGTGTTGCAACCGCACCTTCCCATGCCCGTTCGCTTGGAGTCGCTGGCGCATTCGCTGGCCGGTGGATCGGCCACGGTGGGGTATCTGGGCCTGTCGGAGCTGGCCCGGGCGCTGGAAAATCTGCTGGGCCGCCTGCACACGCAGAGCCGTGCCGGCCGCGCACCGAATGCGCAAGCGCTTACCGCTGTCCAGACCGCTGCCGAGGAAATTCGCCACCTGTTGCACCAGTTTGCAGCGGGTTTCCTGCGGGCACCCAGCCCCGCCACGCTGGAGGGCTTGCACGCCGCCGGGCAGGAAGACATCCCCGCGCCGGTGGACCCCCATGCGTTCGAACCGCCGCCTGCGGCTGCCCGGGATGCGCTGGACGCCGATCTGTTTGGCATCTTTGAGGATGAGGCGCTGGACCTTTTGCCGCGCCTGGGCAGTGCCCTGCGGCAATGGGTGGCGCGGCCCGACAACCTGGGCGCCCGGACCGAAGCTCTGCGCAATCTGCACACCTTGAAGGGCAGCGCGCGGCTGGCGGGCGCCATGCAGCTGGGCAGCATGTCGCATGAGCTCGAGTCTGCCTTGCTGGCGCTGCCCGAGCAGCCCTACGCCGAGATGGCGCGCCCACTGTTGCAGCAGCTTGACGATCTGTCTGACCATTTCGATGTGCTGCGCCGTGCCTACGCGCAGGCCACTGCCGAAGCCAACCAGATACCCGGCGGAGCCGGATCGCCGCGCAGCGCTGACGCCCCCGAGGTGGTACTGGCTGCCCCGGAGGGGCTTGGGCGGGAGCCGCAGCCGCCGCAGCTTATACCCGTGCAACTGGCGCCTGCCACGGCGCCGGTGGAGATGGGGCTGCGGCCTGAGGGCATGCCGGGGGAGGCGCTGCCCATCCAGCCCCTGCGCGGCTCGGCAGGTACGGTCCACGGGGGAGCCGTGCGCGTGCGCGCCGACCTGCTGGACCGCTTGCTGGGGCAGGCCGGCGAGGTGATGCTCACGCGCACCCGGCTGGACACCCACATGCGCGGCCTGCGCGGCTCGTTCAGTGACCTGGGCGCGAGCCTGGAGCGTTTGCGCAACCAGCTGCGCGACCTGGAGGTGCAGACCGAGAGCCAGATGCAGTCGCGCCGGCTACCACCGGCCCGCAGCCAGACCGAGCCGGGCACCGGCAGCGAGGCCGAGGCCGTGGCCGATTTCGATCCGCTGGAGTTCGACCGCTACACCCGGGTGCAGGAACTCACCCGCATGCTGGCCGAGTCGGTGGAGGACGTGGCCACGGTGCAGCGCAACCTGCAGCGTGCGGTGGAGTCGGCGGAGGACAGCCTCTCGGCGCAGGCCCGCCAGACCCGCGAGCTGCAGCGCGACTTGCTGCGCACCCGCATGGTGGAGTTCGAGTCGCTGACCGAGCGTTTCCACCGCGTGGTGCGGCAAGCGGCGCAGGCTCTGGGCAAGGAGGCGCGGCTGGAACTGACTGGCGGCCAGATCGAGGTGGACCGTGGCGTGCTGGACCGCATGACGCCCGCCTTCGAGCACCTGCTGCGCAACGCGGTGGCCCACGGCATAGAAGCTCCCGCCGTGCGCCTGCAGCGCGGCAAGCCCGCCGAAGGTGTGGTCCGCGTGGCCCTGAGCCAGACCGGCAACGACCTCATCGTGCTGGTGAGCGACGACGGCGCGGGCCTGGACTTGGCCGCCATTGGCCAGCGGGCTGTGGAGCGCGGGCAGCGCGCCGCCTCCGACGGGACGCCCACGTTCCAGGAGGCCGCCGAACTGGTATTTGGCTCCGGCTTCAGCACGGCGGTGCAGGTCACGGAGCTGGCTGGGCGCGGTATCGGGCTCGATGCGGTGCGCAGCGATGTGCGCGCCGTGGGCGGGCAGATGGAAGCGGTGCCCACGCCTGCGGGGTTGGGCTGGCGTCTGGTGTTGCCCCTGACCACCGCCGTGACCCAGGTGGTCATGCTGCGGATTGGGGACTTCCGCTTTGGCGTGCCCTCCAACTGGGTGTCTCAGGTGTTGCGTGTGCACGCGGCGCCGTTGGCAGCCGCCTACGGCACGCGCCAGTGGACGGACGACAGCGGCCCCATGCCTTTCTTCTGGGGCGGTGCCGTGCTGCGGCTGTCGCCAGAGAGCGCCGACCCCGAGGCCGAGCACGCCCGCACCTGGCCGGTGCTGGTGTTCCGCAGTGCCGGCCAGCGCGTGGCCTGGCATGTGGACGAGGTGCTGGGCCACCAGGAGGCGGTGGTCAAGCCGCTGGGCGTGCAACTGGCGCGGCTGCCTGGTTTGTCCGGGGCTACGGTGCTGGCATCGGGCTCGGTAGCGCTCATCTACAACCCGGTGGCGCTGAGTACGGTCTACGGAGAGGAAGCCCGTGCCTGGGTGCGCAGTCTGCGCGGCCCTGCAGCCGCTGCCGAGGCCATGCCCCTGCCTGCCGCGCCGCTGTCCCACCAGCAGGCCTTCGAGGCCACGCGCCCGGTGCAGGCGCCTCTGGTGCTGGTGGTGGACGATTCCATCACCGTGCGCCGTGTGACGCAGCGCCTGCTGCTGCGCGAAGGCTACCGCGTAGCCCTGGCCGCCGATGGCATGCAGGCGCTGGAGTTGCTGCGCAACGAGCGGCCGGTGGTGGTGCTGTGCGACATAGAAATGCCGCGCATGGACGGCTTCGAGCTGGTGCGCCACCTGCGGCGGGACGCGCAATGGGCCGATCTGCCGGTGGTGATGATCACCTCCCGCTCGGCCGCCAAACACCAGGAGCACGCCCGCAGCCTGGGCGTGCAGCACTACCTGGGCAAGCCCTACCCCGAGGAAGAGTTGCTGCAGCTGGTGGCCCGCTATGCCAACCTGCCGTCGCCGGCCAGCCTCATGGCTTCGGTGACGCTGGGCATACCGCCTACTTGACGGCGGCAGCCTTCTTCACCACCGCATAGCGCTCCAGCGTGCGGGCGCGGGCTTCGGCGTGGTCCACCACGGGGCGCGGGTAGTCCCGGCCCAGCACCACGCCCGCCGCTTCCAGCTCCAGCCCGCGCGCCAGCCACGGCGCATGGATGGCGCGGTCGGGCAGGGCGGCCAGCGCGGGAATGTAGCGGCGTATGAACTTGCCCTGCGGGTCGAACTTTTCGCTCTGGCTGGTGGGGTTGAAGATGCGGAAGTACGGTTGCGCATCGCAGCCAGAGGAGGCCGCCCACTGCCAGCCGCCGTTGTTGGCGGCCAGATCGAAATCGATGAGTTGCTGGGCAAAGTAGCGCTCGCCCCAGCGCCAGTCCAGGCCTAAGTCTTTGGTCAGGAAGCTGGCCACCACCATGCGCAGGCGGTTGTGCATGTAGCCGGTCTGGTTGAGCTGGTGCATGGCCGCGTCCACCAGCGGGTAGCCCGTGCGGCCCTCGCACCAGGCGGCAAACAGCGCCTCGGCGGCCTTGCCGCGCTCCCAGTGGATGGCGTCGTACTCCGGCTTGAACGCCGCTTGCGCCGCGTGCGAAAAGTTGGCCAGGATCTGGAAGTAGAAATCGCGCCAGATGAGTTCGCCCAGCCAGGTGCTGGCGCCCGCCACACCCGCCACGTGCATGCCGTAGGCGGTGCTGGCGAGCTGGCGGATGCTGATGGTGCCAAAGCGCAGGTGCACGCTGAGGTAGCTGGGGCCTTTGACGCCGGGGAAATCGCGCGCCACATGGTATTGGTCTATGCGGGTGAGGAAGTCCTCGAACAGGCCCTGGGCGCCGCGGCTGCCTGTGGGTACGGGCAGGCTGCGCAGGTTGGTCCGCTCGAACCCGATGTCGGCCAGCGTGGGCACGCCCGGCTGCACCTGGCTGGGGCAGGGCGCCAGCGCCTGGGCATGGCGCTCCACCGGATACGGTTTGAGGTAGTAGCTGTCTATTTTCTTCAGCCACGCGTTCTTGTAGGGGGAAAACACCGTGAAGGCGCGGCCGGCCTGGGTCAGTACCTCCTGGCGCTCGAAAATGGTGTGGTCCTTGCAGGTGCTCAGCAGCACGCCGGCATGGGCCAGGTGGCCCAGCACCTGGGCATCGCGCTGGCGGGCATAGGGCTCGTCGTCGTGGTTGGTGAACACCGCCTGCACGCCCAGCTGGGCAGCCAGCCGGGGTATGGCCTCGGTGGCTTTGCCGTGGCGCACGATCAGGCCCACGTTCTCGTGGCCATGGGCGCGGCCCAGGGAGCGCAGCTGCTCGTCGAGGTCGATGAGGGATTCGTGCAGGAACTCCACCCGCCGGTCGGCGCGCGGCAGGGGGTCGAGGATCTCGGTGTCGAAGACGAACACGCACCACACCCGCTGGCATTGGCTGAGCGCGCGGTGCAGGGCGGCGTTGTCCTGGGTGCGCAGGTCGCGGCGGAACCACATCAGTCCCTGGGGGTATTTCTTGGCGGCGTGGCTCATGGTGCGCGGCTTAAAATGGTGCGATGAGTTCGGATTCTGCTCCCATCAACCTGACCAACCATTTCCTCATCGCGATGCCCGGTCTGAGCGATGAGCTTTTTGGCCAGAGCGTGGTGTTTCTGTGCGAGCACACCGAACGCGGCGCGCTGGGGCTGATCATCAACAAACCCAGCGATATCCGTCTGCACGACCTGTTCGAGAAAGTGGACCTCCCGTTGCGCCGCCCCGAACTGGCCGAAGCGCCGGTGTTCCGTGGTGGCCCGTTGCAGACCGAGCGCGGCTTTGTGCTGCACGACGCCCTGGGCGAGCCCAGCGCCGTGGGCTCCGACGAAACCCCGCCCGCCGTGGCGCGGGCACTGCGCGAAGCCACCGAGGCGGCGCGGGCCGAAGAAACCCGCCGCCAGACCGAAGACCCCGAGGCCGGCAGCGAAGCAGGTCAGGATGGCGCCGGTGAAGACGACCCACCCGAGCCCATATCCATTTACGCCTCCACCCTGCGCATTCCCGGCGGCCTGGAAATGACCACCTCGCGCGATGTGCTGGAGGCCATTTCCTCCGGCGCCGGGCCGCACCGCGTGCTGGTGACGCTGGGGTATTCGTCCTGGGGCGAAGGCCAGCTGGAATCCGAGATCACCGAGAACAGCTGGCTCACCGTGGCCGCCGACCCAGCGGTGATTTTCGATACCCCGGTAGAGAAGCGCTACGCCAAGGCCATGGCTTTGCTGGGCCTGGAACCCTGGATGCTCTCGCGCGACGCGGGGCACGCATGAACACGGCGGTGGCGGTTTCCGCGCAGTACCAGACCTTTCTGGCGCTCGATCTGGGCCTGAAGCGCACTGGCGTGGCCACGGGCAACCGCATCACCCGCACCGCCAGCCCGCAGCCCACCT
>JALOSG010000117.1 GCA_025458665.1 Serpentinimonas sp. | reverse complement strand
GCCAGCAGGGGGCGGGCATCGAAGGCTGGTCCGGGCTTCTGGCTTGTGGTGTGGTCGCCCTTCTTGTGCACGGCACGGGGGAGTTCCAGCAGTGTCTGCTCCTGCAGCGGCAGCGCCAGCGGCTGGTGCAAGGCCACCCTCTTGAGGAAAGCACGGGTGCTTTTGGCGTTCTCGGTGATCCAGTGGGTCAGGCCAGCGGCTACGGCCACGGTGTGTGCGGGCAGGGCGCCAGACAGGTCTTGCGCTACGGGTTCGCAGCCAAAGTCCAGGGGCGTGGGAACCAGGTACAGCGTGCCGGTGGCCATCAGGGCAGCTCCAGCCCGGCGGCGCGCAGCATCCGCGCGGTGCGTATGAGGGGCAGGCCCACCAGAGCGGTGGGGTCGTCGCTGTCTATGCGCTCCAGCAGTGCAATGCCCAGGCCTTCGCTTTTGGCGCTGCCTGCACAGTCGTAGGGCCGCTCGGCCTGCAGATAGCGCTCAATTTCGGCATCACCCAGCGTGCGGAACACCACGCGCACCGGAGCCAGGTCGGCCTGCTCGAAGCCCGTGGCGGCGCACACCACGGCCAGTGCGGTCTGGAAAACCACGGTCTGTCCACTCATGGCCCGCAACTGCGCCACCGCCCGGTCGTGCTGGCCGGGCTTGCCCAGCGGTTGGCCGTGCAGGTCGGCCACCTGGTCGCTCCCGATGACGATGGCCTGCGGGTGCAGCGCAGCCACCGCGCGGGCCTTGGCCAGGGCCAGCCGCAGCGCCAGAGCGCCAGGTGCCTCGCCGGGCTGGGGGGTTTCATCCACCTGGGGCGGCACGCACTGGAACGGCAGCCGCAGACGGGCCAGCAGTTCGCGCCGGTACACGGAGGTGGAGCCCAGAATCAGCGGGCGGGTGGAGAGCGCTGCGGAGGGGGAGGAGGGTGCAGTGTTGCCGGGGGTGTTTGCGTCCATGGCGATATTGTCCAATGAACGCCGCAAGGGCCGTGAAGGCGAGGGCGAGGTTGGGGCAGTTGCCCATCCTCCCAGCCATACTCAGGCACGCCTTTTTGCGCTAACGTTCGCACCATGTGCCCGCTGTCTTTCCCCGACGACCCCACCCCGCCCCCCGGAGAGGGTGGAGGCGAGTGGCAGCCGCTGTGCCGCAGCACCGACCTGCAGGACGCCGGCGAGGCCTGCCCGTTCGATGTGGTGTACGGCGGCCAGACCTGCCGGGCCTTTGCCATACGTTACCGGGGTGTGGCGCACGCCTACCTGAACCGTTGTAGCCATGTGGCCATGGAAATGGACTGGCGGCCCAACCACTTTTTCGATCTCACGGGCCACCACCTGGTGTGTGGCAGCCACGGCGCGCTGTTCGACCCCGCCAGCGGGCGCTGCCTGGGTGGGCCTGGGCGCGGGCCACTCATCAAGATAGAACTTGAGGAGCGCGATGGGGTCATCCACTGGCGCACACAATACAACCTCAAGCCGGTCAGCTTCGGTTTTTGAATCCGCTCTACCCCACGCCAGCCCCACGCCAGCCCCAGTGCCAGGCCCCAGGACCCAGGACCCACCCCCATGCAAGACTACACCACCAACTCCGCGCCTGGCGCCACCCCGGGCGCTGGCCATTCCGGGCCCGCCCGCCCCGCCGGCTGGGAGCGCGAAACGCTGGAGAAGCTGGCCTTCGCCACCCTTCGGGAGCAGCGTGCCGCAAGGCGCTGGCGCATCGGGTTTCGGTTCATGTGGCTGGGCTACTTCATCGCCATTGCGTGGTTCATTTTCGGTGGGATGAAGGTGGCTGAAACAAGCTACGGCCCCCACACGGCGCTCATCGAGGTGTCCGGCCCCATAGCCTCCGACAGCGAGGCCAACGCGCAGGACATCACCGAAGCCATGGCAGCCGCCTTTGCAGACCCCGGGGCCAAAGCGGTGGTCCTGCTCATCAATTCGCCGGGTGGCAGCCCTGTGCAGGCAGGCATCATCCACGACGAAATCCTGCGCCTGAAGGCCCTGCACGGCAAGCCGGTGTATGCGGTGGTGGAGGAAACCTGTGCCTCGGCGGCCTATTACGTTGCCGCAGCGGCCGACAACATCTACGTGGACAAGGCCAGCCTGGTGGGCAGCATCGGCGTGCTCATGAACGGCTTTGGCTTCACGGGCCTCATGGACAAGGTGGGTGTGGAGCGCCGCCTGCTTACCGCC
Organism: Serpentinimonas sp.; assembly: GCA_025458665.1. Taxonomy (GTDB): domain Bacteria; phylum Pseudomonadota; class Gammaproteobacteria; order Burkholderiales; family Burkholderiaceae_C; genus JALOSG01. The sequence goes on along the minus strand of JALOSG010000117.1, from coordinate 5,991 downwards.
GGCGAGAACAAGGGCTTCCTCGACCCCTTCAGTCCGGAAAGCCCCGAACAGCGCGCCATGGCACAGGACATGCTCAACGAGATCCATGCCCAGTTCATTGGTGTGGTGGAGCGCGGCCGGGGCGACCGCCTCAAGCGAACGGAAGACCTGTTCAGCGGCAAGGTCTGGAGCGGAGAGAGCGCCGTGCGCCTGGGTCTGGCCGACGGCATGGCCAACCTGAACCAGGTGGCCCGCGAGGTGGTGCAGGCCGAGACCATCATCGACTACACCGCCCGCGAGAACGTGGCCGAGCGGCTGGCCCGGCGTTTTGGCGCGGGTATGGGGGAAAGTGCACTGAAACTCGCGGAGCGGTGGAGCCTGGAGCTGCGCTGAACACGGGTCTCGGTAATAACCCACTAGTGCACTCGGCGGCAATGCGTTGCACAATGTTTTTCACGAGGCCAAGCAGGCATTCCCCTGGCCGGCCTCCCCAGCGTGGACTCTGCCTGCCGTGACACCGTCCGTTTTGAATTCGGCCCTTTGGGCCTTTCCTGGCGCCAGTTGCGCATTCCGGCGCTGCATCTTGCCGGGTTTGCGGCCCGCGCCGCATTCCCCGCGCACTGCAGTGGCTTGCTGACAGCGGCCCCGCACCACGCTCAACCCCACGGAGTGCACCATGAAACGAACCCCCCTTTACAGTTCGCGTCGTCCGGTGCACACAGGCCCCGCACAGCCTGCCCAGCCCTTCCAGCCCGGTGGCCCCGCCATGGCGCCTGCCCAGGCCGAGCCTGCGCCACAGCCCGGCCGCCCCACGCGGCGCCAACGCGCTGCGGCTTTGGCACAAAACCCGTTTGCCCTCTGGGCGGGCATGGCGGCGCTGGGCACGCTGCTCACGGTGAACCTGCTGCGCACGCCCGATGCACCGCGCGCACTCACGCAGGAGATGCTGGACGCTGCGGTGCTGCACACCTGGGAAAACCAGGTCATGCCCTCGCACATGGCCCGCGCGCATGGCGTGGTCGCGCCGGCGGTGGTGCGCGTCAAAGGCTACGTGAAAGAAGAGGGCAGCGACAAGAGAGAAGAGTCTGGCGTGGGCACCGGCGTGGTCATCAATGACCGTGGTGTCATTCTCACCAACCTGCATGTGGTGGACGGCGCCGAAAGCCTCACGCTGACTTTCGCTGACGGGTCGGAGTCCGACGCTTTTGTGTTGGGTGCCCAGCCCGACAAGGACCTCGCCATCCTGCAGGCCATGACCATCCCCGACGACCTGGAAGCCGCCACCATAGGCTCCAGCGCCGAACTGCGCCAGGGCGATCATCTGGTGGCCGTGGGCTTCCCCTTCGGCATCGGGCCTTCGGTCTCGGCCGGGGTGGTGTCGGGGCTGGGCCGCTCTTTCCGTTCGCCCGATGGGGAGCAGATGATCTCCAACCTCATCCAGTTCGACGCGGCCGCCAACCCCGGCAATTCGGGGGGGCCGCTGGTGAACATGGCCGGTGAGGTGGTGGGCATCGTCACGGCCATTTACAACCCCACCTCGGCGCGCACCTTTGTGGGCATTGGCTTTGCCGTGCCCATTGAAGAGGCGGCCACCGCCGCAGGCTTGCCGCCTTTCTGAACCCTGGCAAAAGAACCTCCCGCCAAGAACCGCAAGACAAGGAGCCCCATGAACGCACCCCGCACCCCCGACCCCGCCGCTGCCGACCTGATGGAGCGCATCCTGTATGAAGTGAAGCGCGTGGTGGTGGGCCAGGACCAGTTCCTGGAGCGTGTCATGGTGGCCATGCTGGCGCAGGGCCACCTGCTGGTGGAAGGCGTGCCCGGGCTGGCCAAGACACTCACCGTGAAGACGCTGGCGCAGGCCGTGAGCGGGCGGTTCAAGCGCATCCAGTTCACCCCCGACCTGGTCCCTGCTGACCTGGTGGGTACACGGATCTACAACCAGAAGACGTCCGACTTCACCACCACGCTGGGACCGGTGTTTGCCAACCTGCTGCTGGCCGATGAAATCAACCGCGCGCCGGCCAAGGTGCAAAGCGCGCTGCTGGAAGTGATGCAGGAGCGCCAGGTGACCATTGCCGGCGAATCGCACCGGGTGCCCGAGCCCTTTGTGGTCATGGCCACGCAGAACCCCATCGAGACCGAAGGCACCTACCCGCTGCCCGAAGCGCAGGTGGACCGCTTCATGATGAAGGTGATGGTGGACTACCCCACCGACGAGGAAGAGTTCGTCATCGTGGAGCGTGTGACTGGCCCGCGCATCGATGTGACCCCGGTGGCCACCACCGAGGAACTGGCGCAGCTGCAAGCCACCTGCCGGCAGGTGTACGTGGACCCGTCGCTGGTGCAGTACGCGGTGCGGCTGGTGTCGGCCACGCGCAACCCGGCCAAGCATGGCCTCAAGGACCTGGGCCGCTTCCTCACCTACGGCGCCAGCCCGCGCGCCACCATTGCGCTCACCGAAGGCGCCCGGGCGCTGGCCATGATGCGTGGACGCACCTACGCGCTGCCCGAGGACATGAGCGACCTGGTGCCCGATGTGCTGCGCCACCGGCTGGTGCTGTCCTACGAAGCCATTGCCGAGGGGCTCAGCCCGGAAGCGGTGGTGTCCCAGATCATGGCCAAGGTACCCCCACCGGCCAAACCGCTGGAGCACGAAAAAATTGCCGCCTGACGCAGCCACCGCCCCCAGCGCTGCACCGGCCAGCGGCTCGGCAGACAAGCTCCTGCAGCGGCTGGAGTGGACCTCCCTGCGCCGGCTGGAAGGGCTGCTGCAGGGCGACTACCGCACGCTCATGCGCGGTGCGGGGCTCGACCTGGCCGACCTGCGCGAATACCAGCTGCACGACGACGTGCGCCACATCGACTGGAACGTGACCGCGCGCCTGCAGCAACCTCACGTGCGCCAGTTCACCGAAGACCGCGAAATGACGGTGTGGTTCCTGCTCGACCTCAGCGCCTCGGTGGATTTTGGCTCGGGCGATCGCACCAAGCGCCAGACCTCGGCCGAGCTGGTGGGCACGCTGGCGCGCCTGCTCACGCGGCATGGCAACCGCGTGGGTGCCGTGCTGTATGGCGACGGTGTGCAGCAGGTGCTGCCCGCGCACAGTGGCCGGCGCCATGTGCTGCATCTGCTGCAAAGCATGATGGCACCCGGGGCCGCAGCCGCAACGCGCAGTGCCGCGCCTGCAAAGGCCAGCGCCCATGGCGTGACCCGTCTTACGGAGCTTCTGTCCGCCGGCGTGCAGACTATGAAGCGCCGCTCCACCGTGTTCGTGGTGTCGGACTTCATCAGCCAGCCCGGCTGGGACCGGCCGCTGGCACAGCTGGTGCAGAAGCACGATGTGGTGGCTGTGCGCCTGGTGGACCCGCTGGAGCTGGATTTGCCCAACCTGGGCCTCATCACGCTGCACGACGCCGAGACCGGCGAACACATGCTGGTGGATACCGGCGACCAGCGCTTCCGCGGCCGCTTTGCCCGCATAGCGGCACAGCGCGAAGCCGAACTGATGGAAGGGCTTTCGCGCGGGGGTGCCGATACCCTGGAGCTGTCTACCGACGACGATCTGGTGGACACGCTCATGCGCTTCATCGACCTGCGCCGCCGCCGGCAACGCCTGCGCGCCGCCTGAGGAGACTGTGTTGAACCAACTCCCCGTGACCTTCTTCTGGCCCGAACTGCTTTGGCTGCTGCTGCTGGTTCCCTTGCTGGTGCTGGCCTACTGGTGGCTGCTGCAACGCAAGAAGAAAAACGCCGTGCGCTATGCCAGCCTGTCCATCGTGCGGGAAGCCATGCAGGGCGGCCTGCACTGGCGCCGCCATGTGCCGCCGGTGCTGTTCCTGCTGGCGCTGGTGGCCATGCTGCTGGCCGCGGCACGCCCCTTTGCCGTACTGACTTTGCCCTCCACCCAGCAGACCATCATGCTGGCCATGGACGTGTCCCTGAGCATGCGCGCCACCGATGTGGAGCCCAACCGTTTCGTGGCCGCGCAAGAGGCCGCCAAGGCCTTTCTGGCCGAACTGCCGCGCAACGTGAAGGTGGGCATTGTGGCCTTTGCCGGTACCGCCTCGGTGGTGCAACCCCCCACCCTGAGCCGCGAGGACCTGGTGGCCGCCATAGACAAATTCCAGATGCAGCGCGCCACCGCCATAGGCAGCGCCATTGTGGTGTCGCTGGCCGAGATTTTTCCCGGCGAGGGGCTGGACCTGAACGCCATGATCAACCCGCGCGACCGGCCGCGCGGTTTCGCCATCGACCAGCAGCCTCCGCCCGAACGGGTGCCTCATGTGCCGGTGCCGCCAGGCTCCTACAGCTCGGCGGCCATCATTCTGCTCACCGATGGCCAGCGCACCACCGGCGTGGACACGCTGGAAGCCGCGCAGCTGGCCGCCGACCGGGGCGTGCGCGTGTACACCGTGGGCGTGGGTACGCCCGATGGCGAGACCATCGCCTTCGAGGGCTGGACCATGCGGGTGCGGCTGGACGAAGAGTCCCTGAAGCAGGTGGCCACCCGCACACAGGGCGAGTACTTCTACGCAGGCTCTGCCGACAGCCTGAAGGGCGTGTACCAGAACCTGGGCACACGCCTCACCTCCGAGAAGCGCGAGACCGAAGTCTCGGGCCTGCTGGCGCTGCTGGCTGCCTTGCTGTCCCTGGCGGCCGCGGGCCTGTCCTTGCTGTGGTTCAACCGCATAGCCTGAACACCCGGGCCTGAAAGGGCCGCCATCCTGGCGCGGCTTCCTGCCCTGCGGGCAGAATGCGGGCATGGCTTCTGCACCGAACCCTGCATCCTTTCCCACCACCGATCCCATCCAGGTGGTGGGCGGGGGCGTGGCTGGCCTGGGTGCGGCCCTGGCCTGCGCCCGGGCGGGCTACCGCGTGCAGGTGCAGGAGCAGGCCAGCGCCTGGGCCGAAGTGGGCGCCGGCATTCAGCTGGGCCCCAACGCCGTGCGCGTACTGGCCAGCTGGGGTTTGCTGGAACCGCTGCGCGCCTGCGCCGCGTTCCCCAGCGCGCTGCACAGCCAGGATGCCGCTACGGGCCGGCCGCTCGGTTCGCTGCCGCTGGGCCAGCGTGCCCTGGCCCGCTACGGCCAGCCGTACGCCACCATCCACCGGGCCGATTTACAGGCCCTCCTGCTGGTTGCCGTGCGCCAGCAGGAAGCCGTGACCCTGCACACCGCCCAGCGCGTGAGCGATGTGGCCGCGCTGCGCCAGCAGACACCGCTGCTGCTGGGTTGCGACGGCATCTGGAGCGCCGTGCGGCAAGCCGTGCTGAACGACGGTCCGCCCACCTTCACGGGCCATCTGGCCTACCGCGGCCTGCTGCCCATGGCCGATGTGCCCGCGGCCCTGCGCAGCAACGCGGTACACGCCTGGCTGGGGCAAGACATGCATGCCGTGCACTACCCGGTGCGCAGCGGCCAATTCATGAACGTGGTGGTGGTGGTGCATGGCCCCCTGCCGCCCGGAGCCGATGCCTGGGACAACACGGCCGTGGCCAGCGACCTGCAGGACAAACTGGAGCGCGCCGGAGCCAGTGCGCCCGCGCTGCGGGAACTGGTGGCCGCCGTACCGGGCTGGCGGCTTTGGCCCCTGTACGACCGCGACCCCATGACCGGCGCGCACCAGCATCTGGTGGCTGGGGCTGAAACACAGGGGCAGCGGCAGGCCACCGTGGCCCTGCTGGGCGATGCCGCCCACCCCATGCGCCCCTACCTGGCCCAGGGTGCCGCCATGGCGCTGGAAGACGCGTGGGCACTGGGGCAGAGCCTGGGCAGGCCTGGCGGTCTGGTGCAGTGGGCGCAGACCCGGTGGCAGCGCAATGCCTGGGTGCAGGCACGCGCCCGCCGCAACGGGCGCATCTTCCACGCCACAGGCGTGTTGCGCTGGGGTCGTGACACCGGGCTCGCCCTGCTCGGCCAGCGCCTCATGGATGTGCCCCGTCTGTACAGCGGGCCGCCGTTTCCCTAGTCGGGCTGGCCAGAGTGGCCACCAACTTCGGGTATCGTACG
>JALOSG010000116.1 GCA_025458665.1 Serpentinimonas sp. | reverse complement strand
GAGGTGCATGCGCCATCCAAGGGTGGTGAAAACCACAGTACCGCTCATCGCCTTGGCCCCAAGGCCGCGGCCTATACTACCCCTGTGCCCCGTGTTTCTACCCCCACCAGTACCCCCCGTGGCTACCACCACGGCAACTTGCGCCATGCGCTGGTGGCCCAGGGGTTGGAGTTGCTGGAGGAGTGCGGTCTGGCGCAGTTCAGCCTGCGCGGTATTGCGGCCCGGGTGGGCGTGAGCCACGCCGCCCCCAAGAACCACTTTGGCAACCTGCGCGGCCTGCTCAGTGCCATGGCGGCCGAAGGCTACCGCCTGTGTGTGGTGGACATTCGGCAGCGCATTGCGCGGGCGGCGGTGGCCCAGGCGCACGAGCCCGAGAGCTGGCGGCAGCTGCTGGCGCTGGTGTGCGGCTACGTGGAATTTGCCCGGGCGCACCCGCAGTTGTTCACGCTCATGTATTCCAGCCAGCACTGCAACTACCGGCAACCCGACCTGGCCGAACAGGCCGATGAAGGGTACCGCCAGTTGCGCCAGATTTCTGCGGTGGTGCTGGGCCTGCCCCAGGAGCCGCCTTTCAACCCCTACACCGCGCCCAACGCCGGGGCCAGTGCCTTGCTGGTGCAGGCGGAGTTGCTGGTGTGGGTCACCGTGCACGGCTACGCCCTGCTCATGATCAACGGGATGATGGAGCCTGGCCTGGGGCCCACCGCCCGGCTGGGGCCATCGCTCGGGTATTGCCCCACCATCACGGAAGTGGCCGGGCAACTGCACCAGCAATTGCAGCAACTGGGTTGCAGCGCGGCGCCGTCTGCCCTGGAGGCGCAAGCCCTTGCACCAGCGCCTCAGCCCGTAAGAACCTAAAATCGGGCGCATGATTGCGCAGCGGACCCTCAAAACCCTCACCCAGGCCGTGGGCGTGGGCTTGCACAGCGGCCAGCGGGTGGAGCTGACGCTGCGGCCGGCTGCGCCCGATACCGGTATCGTGTTCCGCCGGGTGGATTTGCCCGAGCCGGTGGACATTCCCGTGAACGCCACCTCGGTGACGGACACGCGGCTGGCCTCCACCATATCCAGTGGCGGCGCCAAGGTGCACACGATCGAGCACCTCATGAGTGCCTGCGCCGGCCTGGGCATAGACAACCTGATGGTGGACATCACCGCCGAGGAAGTCCCCATCCTCGACGGCTCTGCCGCCTCTTTCGTGTACCTGCTGCAAAGCGCCGGTATTGAAATGCAGCGCGCGCCCAAGCGCTTCTTGCGCGTGAAGAAGCCGGTGGAGGTGCGCGAGGGCGAGGGCAAGCAACTGAAGTGGGCGCGCCTGGACCCGTACCACGGCTACAAGCTGGCCTTCGAGATCGAGTTCGATCACCCCGCGGTCACGGCCACCGGCCAGCGCGTGGAGTTCGACCTGGGCAGCGGCCAGTACGCCCGCGAGATTGCGCGTGCCCGCACCTTTGGCTTCACCCGCGATGTGGAAATGATGCGCTCGCACGGCCTGGCACTGGGCGGCGGGCTGGACAACGCCATCGTGATGGACGATGTGAAGGTGCTCAACGCCGACGGCCTGCGCTACCAGGACGAGTTCGTGAAGCACAAGATCCTGGACGCCATGGGCGACCTCTACATTGTGGGCAAGCCCCTGCTGGCCGCCTACAGCGCCTACCGCAGCGGCCACGCCATGAACAACCAGCTGCTGCGCGCGCTGCTGGCCCAGCCCGACAGCTACGAAGTGGTCACCTTCGAGCAGGACAGCCAGGCGCCGCGCGGCTTTGCGCAGCTGGCCCTGTCGTGGTGAACGTCATGGCGCCCCAGTGTGTGGAAAGCGCGGTGAAACCATGATGGTGGTGTTCCGCGTGGTCATGTTCCTGCTGTTCGGCGCAGCGGTGCTGTCCTTCATTGCCTACGCCTTCACCAGCAACAAGCGCTACCTGAACCAGGGCATCCTGATCCTGAAGTGGGCGGTGATTGGCGGGCTGGTGTTCTTCGGCGTACTGATTGCCGAGGGGTTTTTCCGGGCTCAGTAGCTGCGCCCGCCCTTGTAGGCCGCGTGCGTACGCGCCTGCAACTGGCTCACCTGGTTGATGGCCGCCGTGGTGCGGGCCACCTGCGCATGGGTGATGCACAGGCCCAGCGCGTCGGCGGCGTCTTTGCCGGGCAAGCCCGGCAGTTGCAGTAGGCGGCGCACCATTTCCTGCACCTGCGGCTTGGCGGCCTTGCCGTAACCCACCACCGCTTTCTTCAGTTGCAGCGCGGTGTATTCGCTCACCGGCAGGCCACTGGCCACCAGCGCCGTGAGGCAGCAGCCGCGCGCCTGCCCCAGCATCAGCGTGGCCTGCGGGTTCACGTTCACAAACACAATCTCGCAGGCGGCCACATCGGGCTGGTAGCGTTTCACCACTTCGGTGATGCCGGCAAAAATCACGCCCAGGCGCTCGGGCAGCAGGGCGCCGTCGTCGGGGCGGGTCTTGATGGTGCCGCTGGCCACGTACTGCAGCTTCGGGCCGTCGGCGTCCACCACGCCAAAGCCGGTGTTTTGCAGGCCAGGGTCTATGCCGAGTATGCGCATGGTGGGGTTGTCCAGTTCAAGGCAGTTGCGCACCGGCCATGCGGGCTGCAATGGTGCCCGCACGCCGCTCCAGATAGGCCGAATTCTGCCGGCGCTCGAAGAACTTGGGCGACGGCAGCATGACGGCCAGCCTGGCCGCTTCGCGTGGGGTCAGGCGGGCGGCGGGCTTCTTGTAGTAGTGCTGGGCAGCGGCTTCCGCACCAAAAATGCCAGCGCCCCATTCCACGTGGTTCAGGTAAATCTCCAGCAGGCGCTCCTTGCTCAGCAGAGATTCCAGCATCAGGGCCAGCACCAGTTCCTGCCCTTTGCGCAGCAGCGTGCGTTCGCCGGTGAGGAACAGGTTCTTGGCCAGCTGCTGCGTGATGGTGGAGCCACCCACCACGCGCGGTGTGCGGTTGTGGCGCTGGCTGCGTTCGCTGGCGCGGGCGTTGCGTTCGCGCGCGCGCTCTATGGCGTTCCAGTCCACGCCGCCGTGTGTGGCAAACAGCGCGTCTTCCGAGGCAATGACCGCGCGTTTCAGGTGCACGGAAATTTGCTCGTAAGGCACCCATTGCTGCTTCCAGGGCATGGGGCCGCTTTGCGTGGCCAGCCGGTAAGCCTCCGAGCGCTGGAAGGTGGTGCTGGCCGGGTCCAGCACCAGCATGAGGGCGATGCGTGCCACAAAGAAAAGCTGCAGCGCCACGCCCGCCACCAGCGCCCAAGCCAGGGGGCGCCACACCAGCCCGAGCAGCCGGCGCACTGCCGACCGACTGCCGCCTGCTTGGCCCCCGCGCTGCGCCGCCATCGGCTCAGTTCCCGCTCATCTGGGTGCGCAGGGTTTCGTCGCGGGTGAAACGGAAGCGCGACACCACCACTATCTGGTCGGCGCGCTGGCGCATGGCCTGGTTGAAGCGCGCGAACGTGAGGCTCTGCACAATGGCCTGCGCACGCCGGTCCAGCACCGGCTGCCCGGACGTCTGCACCACTTCGGTGGCCAACACCCGACCATCGAAATTCACCGTGATCACCATGGTGAGTTCGCCATACAGCTTGCGGCCGCCTTCGGCCGGGAAGTTGCTGGTGCCCCGGTCCTCGATCTTGCGGCGCAGGTCGTCGTAGTACACGGCGTACACCTCTTCGCGGGTGGCCGGGCTCACGTAGCGTTTGCGCGGGCGAGCGTTCTCTTCGTTCACTCGGCGCTCGATCTCTGCCAGCGTGCGGATGAGCGCCTGGCGCTGCTCTTCGCGTTGCACCTGCTCGGGCGTGAGGTTCTGCACATCCGGCTGTGGCGCGGGCAGGGCAGCGATGCGGTCGCGCAGTTGCGCCAGCAGGCGGTTCTGCTGTTCCTTCAACGCCTCGATGCGGCGCTGTTCTTCCTCCATCGATTCGCCCAGCCGTACCTCGGCCGAGGGCGGCAGGGGGGAGGTGGCGCGGCCCGATGCCGCCTCGCCGCCACCCGCCAGGTTGGCCTGGGCAATGGCTTGTGCCACATCGGGCTTTTCGTCGCTGCGGGCGTTCACCAGAATCACCTCGAGCGGGGTGTCCTGGAACACGCGGTTGAATTGCTCGGGCGCCACAAAACGCACCGACAGCAAGGCCGCGTGCGCCAGCACCGAAACCGCCAGAGCGATTTGCAGGGTGCTGAGCGAGCGGAGCAGTTTCACGGTCGGGAATTATGTGGGGGATGGCGCAGTGCCGGGTTCCTGGGCCGCCGTCCCGGGGGTGGCATCGGTGTCGGCGTCCACATCCATGGCAATCGCCACGGGTACCAGGGCGTTCTCCAGCATATCGTCGTCTTCCTCGGCGGTGGTGTCCGTGCTGGCCGCGTCGGCCCCCGGCGTGTCCAGCCGCTCCACCACCGTGCCCGAGACTTCCAGCGAAATGTCGTCCATCTCGCCCAGCTTCACACGCAGGCGGGCGCCGCGCGGCAGGCCATCGGCGCCCATGACCGGCAGCACCAGCGGCAGTTCATCGGCGCGCACCAGCTTGTCCTTGATCAGGCTGGCGGTGAGTTCGGAAATGCCGTGCTGCTTCAGGTAGTGCAGCGTCCAGTAGCGCTCCATGCCGTTCTGGAACTGGTTGTAGGCGGTGTAGGCCGCATCGAAAGAGCTGATGATGCTGAACAGCTCCGCGTCCTTGGGCTTGAAGGGCGCGGCCAGCGCGGCGGTTTTGCCATGGCGCGCACAGGCAATGATCTGCCACTGGTTTACCAGGTCGGTGTAGCGGCGCAGTGGAGAGGTGCTCCAGGCGTAACACGGCACGCCAATACCAGCGTGGGGCAGGGCGCGCGCGCCCATGCGCACCTTCATGCCGGGCGCCAGGCTCACCTGGCTGCGGTAGATGCCGGGCACCCCGGAATCGGCGAGCCACTGGCCCCAGGTGCTGTTGGCCAGAATCATGGCTTCGGCCACCATGAGGTCCAGCGGCGCACCGCGGCTGCGGGTGCCTATGAGCACGGTTTCATCGCCATGCGGTTCATCGCCCTGCACGCCTTGCAGCTTGAAGGTGTAGTCGGGGCGGGTGAAGGTTTCGGGCTTGCCGCGCACCACCTCGCGGCGCGCCTTGCACACCAGCGCCAGGCGGTACAGAAAGCCCAGCTCGGGTTGCAGGGCGGCAATGTCGGGCGGCAAGGTGGCCGCTTCGGGCGTGGGCTCACCCTGCAGCCATTCGGCGGTTATGGCGTGGTCCAGCTGGTCGTGGCGCAGGTTGTGCGCAATCGGCACGCGCTCCAGCCGCGTGGTGCTGGCGCGCACCTCCAGCGTGGCCTCGTCCACCGTGAGGTACAGGGACACGGCGGGGCGGCTGCTACCGGCCTCCAGGGTATAGACCTGCACCACGCTGTCGGGCAGCATGGTGATTTTGTGGCCCGGCATGTAGACCGTGCTCAGGCGCTGGCGGGCCAGTTCATCGATGGGGCTGCCTGGCAATATGGCCAGGCCCGGCGCGGCAATGTGTATGCCCAGCGTCACGGTGCCGGTACCCAGGCCTTGCACCGACAGGGCGTCGTCAATTTCCGTGGTGGCCGAATCGTCCACCGAGAAAGCCTGCACGCTGGCTTCGGGCAGGTCGTCGGTGATGGCGGGGGCCTGCAGGGCGCCAAACCCGGTGCCTTTGGGGAAATGCTCGAACAGGAAGCGCTGCCAGTGGAACTGGTAGGCGTTCTTGATGGCGCCAGCCCGCTGCAGCAAGGGCAGCGGCGCCAGGTGGGTTTCCCGGGCGGCGTGCACCACCGCCTTGTATTCGGGCGCGTTCTTGTCGGGCTTGAACAGGATCTTGTACAGCTGCTCGTGCACCGGCGCCGGGCACACCCCGGCGGCCAGTTCCTGGGCCCAGGCGTCTATCTGCTCCTGCACCAGGCGTTTCTTCTCTATGGCGGCCAGCGCCAGCTGCAGCACCTCGGCCGGTGCTTTCTTCCAGCGGCCCTTGCCCGCCTTGCGGAAGTAGTGCGGCGCTTCAATCAGGCGCAAGTAAGTGGCCACTTGCTGTTCCAGCGTGGCCGGGTCTTGGAAGTACACGGCCGCCAGGTCGGCAAAGCCGAATTCGTCCTCGGGGGCAAACTCCCAGGCCAGGTCGAGGTCGATCTCGGGTTGCAGCGCCGCAGCGGCAGCCAGCAGCGTGTCGGGGGAGGGTTTTTCGAAGCGCAGCAGGACCAGCGCCTGCTTCACTTTCACGCGTTTGCCAGAGTCCAGTTCCACCTGCAGGGAAGCGTCGGCCTCCGAGAGCAGGCGGCCCGTCTGGGGCTTTCCGGCATCGTCAAACAGTACAAACAAAATGGGGCTTTCTATGTGAATGCCCCAAGTTTACCGGCCTGCCTACAGGCTGCGCACCACTTCCAGCGCGTCCTCTATCCGTTCAACCGGGTAGATTTTCAGGCCCTCCAGCGCCCGGGCCAACCCCGCATCGGACTTCTTGGGCAGGTTGGCCTTGGGCACCACGGCCACGGCAAAACCCAGCTTGGCGGCTTCTTTCAGGCGCTCCTGGCCGCGCGGGGCGGGGCGCACCTCGCCGGCCAGGCCCACCTCGCCAAAGGCCAGAAAGCCCTGGGGCAGCGCCTTGCCGCGCAGGCTGCTGGCTATGGCCAGCATGACGGCCAAGTCGGCCGCCGGTTCGCTGATGCGCACGCCCCCCACCGCGTTCACGAACACGTCCTGGTCCATGCAGGCCACGCCGGCATGGCGGTGCAGCACCGCCAGCAGCATGGCCAGCCGGTCGCGGTCCAGGCCCACGCTCAGGCGGCGCGGGCTGGGGCCGCCGGTATCCACCAGCGCCTGGATCTCCACCAGCATGGGGCGCGTGCCTTCCAGCGTCACCAGCACGCACGAACCGGGCACGGGCTGGCTGTGCTGGCTCAGGAAAATGGCGCTGGGGTTGGTCACGCCTTTCAGGCCGCGCTCGGTCATGGCGAACACGCCGATCTCGTTCACCGCCCCAAAGCGGTTCTTGATGGCGCGGATGAGGCGGTAGCTGCTGTGGGTATCGCCCTCGAAGTACAGCACTGTGTCCACCATGTGTTCCAGCACCCGCGGGCCGGCCAGCGCGCCTTCCTTGGTCACGTGGCCCACCAGCACAATGGCGGTGCCGCTGGCCTTGGCCGCGCGGGTCAGGTGGGCGGCACATTCGCGTACCTGGGCCACCGAACCCGGTGCGGAACTCAGCTGGTCGGAATACACCGTCTGTATGGAATCGATGACGGCAATGGCCGGGCGGGCGCTGTCCAGGGTGGCCAGGATTTTTTCCAGCTGAATTTCGGCCAGCACCTGCACCTGGCTGTCGTCCAGCCCCAGCCGGCGCGAGCGCAGCGCCACCTGCGCGCCGCTTTCTTCGCCGGTCACGTACAGGGCGGCAAAGCCCACGCGCTGCAGCGCATCCAGCGCCTGCAGCAGCAGGGTGGATTTGCCGATGCCGGGGTCGCCACCAATGAGCACCACCCCGCCTTCCACCACGCCGCCGCCCAGCACGCGGTCCAGCTCGCTCAGGCCGGTGGGGGTTCGGTCCACGTCGCTGGCTTCAATGTTCGCCAGCACCGCCAGTTCCGACGCGGGCGCCAGGCCCTGCACCCCGGCACTCAGGCGGTTCTTGCTGGCCGACGCTGCCGGAGTGGCGGCCACTTCCACCAGGCTGTTCCAGGCGCCGCAGTGCGGGCATTTGCCCAGCCAGCGCGGGCTGGTGCCGCCGCATTCGTTGCAGGCGTAGGAGGTCTTGTCTTTGGCCATGGCGGGACTGTAGCAGCCCGGGCCTGTGTTCAGCCCAGGCCCAGATGGGCCAGGATGGTGGGAATGTGGTCGTCGAAGTCGCTCAGCGCGTGGTCGCTGCCGGGCAGCAGCACGGTGCGGGCGTGGGGCGTGCGCCCGGTCATCTCGCGCCAGTCCAGCACCTCATCGCCCTGCGCCACGATGGCCAGCCATTGCTCCGGGTTGCCGGTGGTGGCGGGCAGGGCCTCCAGCACGCGCAGTTCGTCCACGTACTCGGGGCGGAAGAAAAAGCGCTCCTCGGGGTCGTGCCAGCTGGTCTGCTCGCCGATGTACTTGGCCAGATCGCGGGCCGGGTACACGGCGGGATTCAGCAGCACCACCCGGCAGCCGGTTTGTTCAGCCAGACGGGTGGCGTAGAACCCACCCAGCGAAGAGCCCACCACCGCCATGCTCTGGCGCGGCCATGCGGCGGTGCCTTCCGCAATGAGTTTCCAGGCCTCCGCCGGCGAGGGCGGCAGCTGCGGGCACCACCAGTGCACCTGCGGGAAGCGTT
>JALOSG010000115.1 GCA_025458665.1 Serpentinimonas sp. | reverse complement strand
TTGCGCACGAAATTGCGCAGGAACTCGAAAGAGTTGGATTCCACCGCCGGCTCGAACCGGAAGGACATGCGGGCTGTCGCCTCATCCAGCAATTGCCGGCCGGAATAGGAGCGATCCGGCAGGGCCAGCGGGTCCGCCTTGCGGTGCTGGCGCAGCAGCTTTTCGCCCCACTGGCGTATGGTGTCCAGGCTGCGTATGTTGGGCAGCATCTGAATCATATCCAGCGCCAGCGTGTTCTTGTTCACGTAGTTTTTGTGCCAGCTGGGGAACTGGTCGGCCTTGATCACCATGCTGGTATCAAACGCCTTGGCAGGTGGGCGGGTGATGCGGGCGCTGGGGTGCAGCATCACCACGCGGTGAATGTTCAGTCCTTCTCCCACGCGCGGCCCTATGCCCAACTGCACCAGCAGTTTGCGCACGATGCGTTCGTGCCGCGCACCCTGTTCCAGTGGCGATGGAATGCCAAAGCTTTCCTCGTCGTACTCGGCGGTGAACTCGCCCTGTTCGTTGATGATCAGGTTTCCGGCGTAGCTCTTGGTCTCGATCAGGTAAATGCCAAAGCCGCGGTTGATGATGAGGTGGTCTATTTGCGCCACTTCGCCGTCCACCTCGAAGCGCAGGTCGTGCAGCAGCACGTGGTTCTGGCTGTCCTTGAAATAGCTGTTCAGGTAGAACGCCGACTCCTGCTCCCCCTTGATGCCCCGACGCAAACGCATGAGGGCTTCTCGCAGCCATTTCTTTTGCTGTGCATTGAGGCGTGTGGACTGCTGCAGGTCCTGCAACAAGGCCAAACGTGTGCTTTTATCGTCTGCCGACTTCAGAATCATGACTGCCACTCCCTGACGTTGTTTTTGTGGTGCGCCCTGTGCGCTTCCAATGGGCATTATCGGTAAGGTGTATGCCCTTGGCGCCTACCGCCCGGTCACCCATAATCCGGCTGCATGACATTCCAGCTCATCTACTCGTCGGTCTCGTCCACGCCCATGCAGATGGACGAGTTGGAGGAACTGCTGGAGCACGCCCAGAGCAGCAACCCTGGACACGGCATTACCGGTGCACTGGTGTACGCCGATGGCCATTTCCTGCAGATTCTGGAGGGCGAGCGGGGCGCCGTGCTCGACCTGATGGACAGGATAGCCAAAGACCTGCGCCACGAAACCATTGCGGTGCTGCAGGCCGGTGACGTGCCTCGGCCCGCGTTTGCCGCCTGGGAGATGGCCTACGTCAGCGCCACGCCCCAGCAGGTGGCCCAGTGGGCAGGGTTGACGGCCTCTGTGCAGTTGCCCGAGGTGTGGGCCGACATACGCGAAGACCCGGCCAGGGCCGCCCAGCTGACCCAGAGCATTCTGGGTGTGCTGGTGGGTGAAGCGGGCCCCGGAGCGACGCCCCCATGACCGACCAGCCAGCGCTCCAGGTTCCGCCGCACCTGCAGCCTGGCGCCCGGCTGCGGCACTACAAGGGTGGTTTGTACCGCGTGGAGGGCGCCTGCCTGGTGGAGGCTACACACGAAACCGGCATTCTGTACCGCCCGGAGCAGGGCAATGCCACCGATGTGCTGTGGATGCGGCCAGCCGGTGCGTTCGATGAGATGGTGGAAACCAGCAGCGGCCCTGTGCGCCGGTTCACACCACTTTGAACCACTTGCACCGGCCCGGCAGTAAGGTTTAGCCACCCTGGGCGACTGATATCCATGTCGCCAACACGCCACTCCGCTCCCGTACGCCGCCGTTGGCCTGCAGCCATGGCATGGCTGGGTGCTGTGTTCCTGCATGCCCTGGCCCCAGCCACCGGCGCACACGCCATGGGCTTGGTGGTCGCGCCCCAGGACTCGGCGTGTGTGGCAGAAGCCAGCGTACCCGCGCCGCTCATTCCACAGCCCGTGCAGGCCAACCAGCGGCTGGCCAACAGCCAGGCCGTGGCGGGGCGGCTGGATGTGGCCTGGGCCTGGCTGGGCAACCCCACGGTGCGGTACCCGCACCGCGCGCTGGGCTCGGCGTCGCACGCGGCCAGCTTGCACGCGGTGGTCAAGACCCCGTCGGGCGGCTGGCATGCGCTGGAACTCACTTTGCCGCTGCACCGGGTGTACGAAGACCTGGTGCCGCGCATCATTGACCTGGACCGCGACGGCAGCGAAGAAATCGTGCTCATAGAGGCCGATGTCATTCGCGGTGCATCCTTGGTGGTGCTGGGCGTGGACCACCAGTCGGGTACGCCCCGCCTGGTGGAGCGCGCGCGCAGCAGCTTTGCCGGTACGCCGTTCCGCTGGCTCAACCCGGTAGGGGTGGCCGATTTCGACGCCGATGGCCAGCTGGACCTGGCCATGGTGCGAACCCCCCACATAGGCGGAGAACTGCAACTGCTGCACTACCGCCCGCCCGTTCTGGTGCCCTATGCCCGCGTGCTCGACGTGTCGAACCACCGCATGGGCGCGGTAGAGCAGGACCTTGCGGTGGTGGTGCAACTGGCCGGCCAACGCCCCACCATCGTGGTGCCCGACATGACGCTGCGAGCGCTGCACGCGTTGCGCTGGGATGCCTCTGGCCGCTGGGTGGAACTGAGCGATGTGAAGCCCTTGCCTGGCCGCATTGAGGAACTCGCCCCTATGCCAGGCGGTGCCTGTGCGCTGCTGGACGATGGCCGCTATGCGGCGGTGCGGTTGATGCCTTGACCCGGCGTGCGGCGGCAGAAGTGGCTGGATGGGTGTGTGGAGCGGGTGAAGGGAATCGAACCCTCGTATGAAGCTTGGGAAGCTGCCGTTCTACCATTGAACTACACCCGCGTGACCCAGCGCGGATTCTAATGCACCCCGGGGCCGATGCTGGCCTTCAGTTGGCTTCCAGCCGCAGCTCTGCACGGGGTTGCCAGGAGGTGGCGGCGTTGCTGGCCGGGGCGGCAGTGGGCGCCGTAGCCGATGCGGGTGCAGCCGAGACGGGTACCGCGGTTCCGAGGAACAGGCGCGCCTCGGGGACTTGCTGGCTGGCCAGGTAGTCTTTCACGGCCACGCCGCGCTGCACCGCCAGGGCGCGCATGAGGTCGTCGGTGGCGGGAATGGCAGCGAGCAGCAGGGCCTCCATCTCGTCCTGGGGCAGGTCTTTGGCCAGGCCCACCAGGTTGCGCGGCTTGGTGATGTCGGCGCGGCGGTACACCTCTTCCAGCAGCGCCGGGTATTCATCGGCGCCCACGGCGTTGATGGCGTTCACCTCTTGGGGTGTGGCGCCATTGCGTGCAGCCTGGCGGCGCTTTTCGGCCAGCACCTGTGCGTCCAGCTGGGCACGGCGGTAGGCCATGCGCTCGGCTTCCAGATTGGCTTCGCCCAGCACGGTCAGGCGCAGGGCAGGGCGGTCCAGCAGGGCCTTGGCCACGGTGTTCAGCCGCTCCTTGGCAGCGGCGTCCAGGCTGGCGGTACCGGCGGCAAACTCCACCTGCTGCAGGTCGTTGCCGCCCCCGCCCAGCGCGTTGGCAATGAGGGCGAACGGCGCGGTGATGGCGCGGCCAATCAGGTTCACCACCAGCCGCACAATGATGGGACCCAGCCGGAATTCCGGGTCATTGAGCGAACCGCTCACGGGCAGGTTGATGTCGATGACGCCCTGCCGGTCGGCCAGCAGCGCCACCGCCAGTTTGATGGGTAGGTTGGGCGCGGTGCTGTCGGGCACGCGGTCGCCAAAGCGCAGCTGATTCAGGATGATCTGGTTGCTGGCCTGCAGCTGGCCCTGCGCATCGATGCGGTAGGACACGTTCACGCTGAGCTTGCCCCGCTCGATGCCGTAGCCGGCGTACTTCACGCTGTAAGGCGTGAGCGGGGGCAGTTCCAGTTCCCGCACCGCTGCCCGCACATCCAGGGCCAGTGGCACCGTGAGCGGGTTGAGCTGGCCGGTGAGTTCCAGCGTGCCGCTGCCTTCCACGCGCCCCGTGAGAGACATGCTGGCGGCCTGCGCCAGGGAGGCGCTGGAAAACGCGGTCAGGTTGCCCGTGAGTGCCGTGATGTTGGCCGAGTAGTTGGGCTGGATGAAGCGGTCGGAGAAAAACACCCGGCCGTTGACCAGTGCCACCGGGCCGAATTCGATCTGTGCGGGGGCGGGGGCGGGTGCTGGCGCAGGCGGCACGCTCGCGGCGGCTTGCTGCGCACCACCTTCCGCACCACCTTCCGAACCACCTTCCGCGCGCACCAGGTTCTGCAGGTTGATGCGTCCTTCGCTGTCGATGATGACGCGGGCGAAGAAGTCGCTCAGCACGGTCTCGGCCACTTTCAGGCGCACCAGTGCGCCTTGCGCGACGTCCACCTCCACCCCGCGCAGGTTCAGGGACTGCCAGTCCAGCAAATCTTCCACCGGTGCCCGGGTCGTGCTGCGCAAATCCTCCAGCGCCATATCGGCCCGCAGCGCCACTTGAAGGCCTTCGGCCGGCAGGGCCACTTCCAGTTGGCCGCGCAGGCTGGCGTCGGCCCGCAGCAGTTCCAGGTTCAGGCGCTGACCAAAGTAGGGCTCCAGCCCATGCAGGGGCAACCGCTCCAGCACAAGGGCGCCAGCGGTTTGCAAGCCGGCGCTGCTGGTGGGCAGGCGCAGTGTGCCCTGGTAGGAAAGCCGCCCCGGGGTACCGGCTGACGCACCCGCACGCCCCAGGTTGGCCACGCGGGCTTCCAACTGCAAGGGCATGGCGTCCTGGCGTGCAGCCAGCGGTTGCAGGCCAGAGCCCTGCACGCGCAGCCCGGAAACCAGCAGGTCTACCGGTGTGCCGTTGGCAGCGGGCATCTGGTCGGTCCAGCGCAACTGGCCGGCGTTGAGCAGGTAGCTGGCTATGGTCACTTGCCAGGGTGCGGCAGGCGCTGCCTGCCCGGTGGAGGTATCAGGCGGGGGGGCGGGTGCGGGTGCCTGCCGCAGCCAGTCCTCGAACACGAAGCGGCCGTCGGCATTGCGCGTCACACGCAGGCTGGGGCGCTCCAGCGTAATCTGTCCTACGCGCACGCTGGCCGCGTTCAGGTCGAGTGTGGTGTCGGCGACCTGAAGGCTCTGCCAGCTGGCCTCCGGGCCCAGCCCGAAGTCCTGCAGGTCCAAGCGGTCGAGCAGTACCTGGCGCTCCCCGCCCACTGCCGCGCCGTCCTGGCCGGCTTCCCCGGGTCCGGCGCTGTCCAGGCTCCACGCCACGCGCGCCTGGGCCGACACGCTCCCTTGCAAGCGCTGCGCCAGCGCCGGCTGCAAAGCCAGGGCGGCGTAGGGCCGGAGCACGGCCAGCGGGAAATCCGCCAAGGCAGTTTTCAGGCTCAATGCGCTGCCTTGCAGCCGGCCATCGAGCGACAGCGCGGCATCGGCCAGGGTAGCGCTGCCCATAAAGTCAAAGCCCGGCTCGGGTGGCCATTGCACGTTGCTGGCTTGCAGCTGCAGGTTCTGCAGCGGGAGCGTGGCGGGGGCACCCGTGGCCAGCAGCGCGGCGGCATCTTCCCACAGCACTTGCCCGCCCGTGAGTGCCAGCCGCTCCAGCGTCAGTTGCCAGGGCGCTGGCGGCGTTGACGCCTCGGCTGCCGGGGCGGCCTGGTTGCCAAAGCCTTGCGCCATCCGCGCCAGATTCAGCTCTCCCGCCGCGTTGCGCCGCACATGCAGCGTGGGCTCCACCACCTCCACCTGGCTCAGTGCCACGCTTTGCGCCAGTGGCTGCGCGTTCGTCACCTCCACGTTCAGGCGTTGCAAAGCGAACAGGGGCAGGGCGGCGGCATCTGGCCCCGCTCCTGCCTGGCCTGGCACCAGTTCATCCAGCTGCAGCTGGCTCACCTGCAACTGCCCGGACAGGCGTACCTGCGGTGCATCGGTCTGCTCGAAGTCCAGGCTCAGCGCAATGCCCAGCACGCCCGATTGCAGGCGCACCGGCCAGGCGGCGGGCCAATACGGCAGGTAGGGGGCCACATCCAGTGCGGGGATGGCCAGCGTGGCTCGGGTGGCGCGGGTCTGGGCAAACGGGGTCGATTCGGCGGTGGAATCAAAGCGGCTGCCGTTGAGCTCGAAGGCCAGCCTGGGTTCGGTGAGTACGTCGCGCCGCGAGTCGAGATTGCTCAGGAACGGCACGCCCAACTCCAGCGACTTCAGCTGGTGCACGGCATTGCGCGGGGTGTCGGTGAAGTGCACCGAGCCTTCGCGCAGTGCCAGGTTGAACAGCGCAAAGCGCGTGGGGCTTTCAGCTTCCTGGGGTTCCGGCTGCGCCGCGCTGCGGGCCTTCAGCGTGGCGACGATGTCGTCGATGTCGTACCGGCCTTCTCCGTGGTGGGTGAGGCGCAACTCGGGCGCGTCCAGCTCCACGGCGTCCAGTACCGGGGCCAGCCGGAAAAGCGATTGCAGTTCGGCGTCCAGGTGCAGGCGGCGCAGGCTGAACTGGGGGGAGGTGTCCGCAGCATCGGCGGCGCTGGCCACCTGAAGTCCGTGGACGGTGAGCTTCAGGCTCCAGGGCTGGAATTCCACGCGGTCCACCGTGACGGTGCGGCCCAGCACGGCGCTGCCCTGCTTTTGCAACTGCCACTTGAGGAGCGGGGGCAGGGCGGCCCACAGCAAGGCCCACAGCGCCAGCAGGCCCAGCAATGCCCAGCCTGCACGGCGGGCCCAGAAGGTGGTTTTTTCAGAGAGCATGGTGTGAGCCGGATTCTGCCTTCAGGGCCGGCCTAGCAGGAAGTACAGACCGGTGTAGCCCTGTGGCGCGTGCACCACGCTCATGTAGACCGGGCCTATGCCGGTATCGGCGCCCACAAACAGGCTGCTGCCGGCCTTGAGGTCGCTCACGCGGATGTCACGGCTGCGGGTCCAGGCATTGCCCGCTTCCAGCGAGGCGCCGGCAAACCACGCACGCCCGAGGCCCGGAGAAAACTCCAGCTTGCGGTAATAGGTAAGGCGGGCCAGCGCCAGGTAGTTGCCTGCCACCTGACCCACGCGGTAGCCCGAGAGTTGCTGGAAGCCGCCCAGCGAGTATTCGTCCACGGCACCCAGCGGAATGGCGTTGGAGCCTGCCAGCCGCAGGTAGGTGTTCAGCGTGTGGCGGCCCGCCGTGCGGGCCCGCGTATGGTTCAGCTCCCAGCGCTGGAAAGAGCTGCGCTCATTCAAGCTGCGCTGCTGGCCCACCTGGATTTCTGCCACCGAGCGGTAGCCCTGTTGCGGGAAGTTGGCGTAGTCCAGCTGGTCGGTCACCAGGGCCATGCGCAACGCGCTCTCGGTCCAGGTGAGCTGGCGGGGAATCTCCAGCAGACCGAACTGCTCGCGCACCGGCTGGTTGATGTAATCCGGGATGGACTGCCGGCGCGAGGCTTGCAGGCCCACCCGCAGCTCACCCAGGCTGCCCGCCGCGCCCAGGTTCCAGCCGTGGTCTATGCCTATTCGGCTGGTACGGCGGCGGAACAGGGCCAGCGGGTCGCCTTCGGGGCTGAACAGCTCTATCTTGCGCAGCTCGTGGTCGGCGTACAGGCTCAGGAAGCGGCGATGGTCTGCGCCCAGCGGCTGGTACACCTCGGTGCCGATGGACACGGTGGCGCCCAGCCCCACCTCGTTGCGCCACTGGGTGCCGCTGCGGTTGAAATCGCGGCGGTTGTGGCTCAGGCGCAGGCGGAAATCGCCCTGGCCCTGGAAGTCGGTCTGCAGGTCCAGGCCCAGGCGGAACTGGTTCAGCTCCAGGCCGTCTTCGCCCAGCAGGTACACCAGGCCTTCGGCGTCCGGCGCATCGGCGCCCGTGCCGGGCACCCGCTCCAGCCGGTAGTCCAGCCGCAGCAGTTCCTCGCTGGCGTTCAGGCGCCGCAGGTCTTGTTCAATGGCTTCGGCACTCAGCGTGTCGCCGGGCTGCACCTTCAGCTGGCGCTGCAGCCGCTCCGCCCGGTTGCCTTGCACGCCTTCCACCCGCACAAAGGCCAGTGGCTGCGGCAGACGCGCCAGCAGCGTGTCGGTGGCCTGTTCGCGCTGCGCGCGCCACTGCGCATACTCCGTGGGCGGCAGGGCAAAACGCTCCAGCGATGCAGTCACCC
Organism: Serpentinimonas sp.; assembly: GCA_025458665.1. Classification (GTDB taxonomy): domain Bacteria; phylum Pseudomonadota; class Gammaproteobacteria; order Burkholderiales; family Burkholderiaceae_C; genus JALOSG01. Next base: position 325 of record JALOSG010000115.1, on the reverse strand, counting down.
CATCGGCATAGCGGGTACCCAGTGCCACCAGTTCGGCGGCGCGGTCGAAGCTGGCCGAGCTGAGCGTACCCAGCGGCGGCGAGAGCAGCAAATCCCGCGGGGTGAGCGAATCCACGCTGCGGCGCACGTTTTGCTCGGTCAGGATGTTGATCATCTGCAGCGTCACGCCCACCACGTTGCCCAGCGTGTCGCGCCCGGCCAGCGGGGTGCCTATGTTCACCGCAATCACCACGTCCACGCCCAGGCTGCGGGCCACATCCACCGGCAGGTTGTTCACCAGCCCACCGTCGCCCAGAATGCGGCCGTTCCATTCCAGCGGCGCAAA
>JALOSG010000114.1 GCA_025458665.1 Serpentinimonas sp. | reverse complement strand
CCCAAAACCGCCATCACCGAACGCGAACTGCTGGTGGCCGGCGGTGCGGCTGGTATTGCGGCGGCCTTCAACACGCCACTGGGCGGCATTGTGTTTGCCATCGAGGAACTCTCGCGCCGGCTGGAGCAGCGCAGCTCGGGCCTCATGCTGGCCGCCATTGTGGTGTCGGGCCTGGTGGCGGTGTCGGTGTCGGGCAGCCTCAGCTACTTCGGGCGCGTCAGCATCGAGGTGGTGTCCTGGAGCCAGCTGTTCTGGCCCGCCCTCCTCATTGCGCTCATTTGCGGCCTGCTGGGTGGCCTGCTGGCGCGGCTGCTGCTGGTGTCTTTCGTGGGCCTGCCCGACCGCTTCTGCGCCTACCGGCGGCTGCACCCCGTGCGCTTTGCCGCGCTGTGCGGCCTGGGCGTGGCGGTCATTGGCATCGTGACCGGGGCCACCACGCTGGGGGCTGGCCACCACCATGTGCGGGAACTGCTGGAGGCAGACTCACTGGAAAACCACACGCCCATTCTGTTCACGGGGCTGAAGCTGATTGCGTCGTGGTGGTCGGCCTGGTCGGGCGTGCCGGGCGGTATCTTCGGCCCCAGTCTGGCGCTGGGTGCTGGTGTGGGTGCCGATGTGGCCTGGCTGACCGACTCCACCCAGGTGCAGGCGCTGATTGCCATAGGCATGGCCGGCTTTCTGGCGGCCGTGATCCAGACGCCCATCACGGCCATGATCATCGTGATGGAGATGACCGATGGCCATGGCATGGTGCTCAGCCTCATGGCGAGTGCGCTGCTGGCCAGCCTGGTCTCGCGCATGATCAGCCGGCCGCTGTACGGCACCATGGCGGAATACATGCTGGAAGGGGTGCTGCGGCCTGGGGGCAAGGCCGATGCGGCCAGCACTCCGGCAGAGCCTGGCCCTACACCAGCGCCTACACCCTCTACTGCGCAGGAGACCCAGCCGGGGCCCGCGCCGGAGGCACCTGCATCGGGGCCGCCACCAGCAGCCACACCAGCATCAGACCCCCGCTCACCATGAAGATCCCGGTAGGGCCGTAGGCTTTGGCCACCCAGCCGCCCAGACTCCCCCCGGTGAAAATGCCCAGAGACATGAGCGTGTTGTACACGCCGAGGGCCGCGCCCCGGTGGCCTTCCGGCGCCAGCCGCGACACCAGGCTGGGCTGGGTGGCTTCCTGGGTGTTGAAGCCCACGAAGTACAGCGCCAGCAGCACGCCCAGCACCCACAGGGAGTCGGTGCCCAGATCGAGCAGGAACACCAGTTGCACGGCCACGATGAGCGCAATGGAGCCCAGGTACACCTGTTTCAGATAGCCCTGCCGTTCCAGCCGGAACAGCAGCCCGCCAATGACCACCAGCGAAGCGGCCACGGCGGGCAAATACACCTGCCAGTGGGCCGATTTGGCCAGCCCGGCCTCGGCCAGCAGCACCGGCACCGACATCCACATGGCAATCTGCACCGCGTGCAGAACGAAGACGCCCACATCCACGCGCAGCAGCTCCAGGTCTTTCAGGACCACCGCCAGGCCGCCGCGTTCGGGCGGGGCGTGCCGGGTGGGCTCGGGGGGCACCACCCAGGCCACCACGGCCATGCCGGTCAGGGCCAGCGCAGCGGTCAGGCCGAACAGGCCGCCCAGCCCGATGTGCTCCACCAGCAGCGGTGCCAGCAGCAAGGACAGCGCGAACATGAGCGCAATGCTCACGCCCACCAGTGCCATGGATTTGGTGCGCACTTCCTCGCGGGTCAGGTCGGCCAGCAGTGCGGTGACGGCGGCGGAAATGGCGCCGGCACCCTGCAGCGCGCGGCCCGCCACCAGCCACTCCATGGTGGGCGCCCAGGCGGCCAGCATACTGCCGGCGGCGAACAGAAACAGCCCGGCCAGAATCACCGGCTTGCGCCCGATGCGGTCGGAGGCCATACCCAGCGGCACCTGCAACATGGCCTGCGTAAGGCCGTAGATGCCCATGGCCAGGCCCACCAGGAAGGGGTCGTCGCCGCCGGGGTAGGAGGCCGCCTCGATGGCCAGCACCGGCAGCACCAGGAACAGCCCCAGCATGCGCAGCGCATAGATGGATGCCAGCGACAGGCTGGCACGCCGCTCCGGCCCGGTCATGCGGGAGCTGGGCAGGGGTGTTTCAGGGGAGGGGGAAGTCAGCGCGGTCAAGGCAAGGCGTTTGGTAGCGCCCTATTGTCGCGCAACTGGTGGCCGCACTCGGCGGTCAGCCGGCCGTGAGCGCGCTGCGGTAAGCGCCGCAGCCCACCACCAGCTCGTCGTTGATGGGCAGGATGAAAGACGACTTGCCCCGCACGTCTTTGGTCACCGGGTTCACGATGTTGTATTCCACCCAGCCGCCGCCCTGTTCGGCGCGCTCCCACACATCGTGCAGGAAGCGTTCGGCGTCTATGCCCGCGGCGTCGTGCACACGGGTACCGGTCTTGTTGCGGTCTGCGCCCATGACGCGGTAGGTACCAGCACGGTCCAGCACAAAGATGTAGAGGTCGCGGTCTATGAAGCGGCCTGGCCGCTTGTAGAAGTCTTCGCTGGCGCGCTCGTAGCCGGCTGCGCGTATGTGGGCCAGTGCGGCGCGGGTGAACTGTAGAGCCTCGTCGGCGGTGCCCTGGCGCAGCAGCATATGCTTCACGGCCTGGTTCAGCTCGGTGGTGCGTACCATGAGGCCGGTGGAGCGCTGGGTGGTGCGCTCCACCATGGCGGAGTTCTCGTAGGTCAGGGTGTCGAGGTCGCCCACGGCCTGCACCACTTCGCGCAGGGAGTTGCTCTGCTGGCTGCTGGCCGATGCCATGTCGTCAATGCGGGCGGTGATGTCGCGGATGCCCTGCACCAGGCGCTCCATGACATCGTTCACCGAACGAATTTCCTTCACCGAGGACTGCACCCGTGTGGTGGATTCGGCAATCAGGGCCCGTACCTCGGCGGCGGCCGCCTGGCTGCGCTGCGCCAAAGAGCGCACTTCGCTGGCCACCACGGCGAACCCGCGGCCCTGCTCGCCGGCGCGCGCGGCTTCTACGGCCGCATTCAATGCCAGGATGTTGGTCTGGAAAGCGATGCTGTCGATGGTGCCGATGATTTCGGTCATGCGCTGCGAGGTGGACTGCAGCGTACCCATGCCACTCATGGTCTGCTGCATGAGGCCGCTGGCGCGTTCGGTGTCGTCGTGCAGGCTGGCGCTCACGCGGCTCACCTCCTGCACGGCATCGGCATTGCGGTTCACGGTGTCGGCCACTTCGCGGATGTTGGCGGTGGCCTGCTCCAGGTTGGCCGCCTGCGACTGGGTGCGGTCGGAGAGCTGCTGGCTGTCCTCCACCAGATTCTGGCCCACGTAGCCGAGCACGGCAGACGCGCTGCGCACATCGGCCACCAGTTCCGACAGGCGCGTGAGCATGACTTCCACCTGGCGGCCAATGTGGCTCAGCTCGTCGTTGCCGCGCAGGCCCACGTCGGAGCGCAGGTCACCTTGTGCAGCCTGGCCCACCACCGCGCTGAGCCGGTCCAGCCCACTCACGAGCAAGGCAAAAAAAGCGCCCAGCCCGTACAGCAGTGTCAGCAGGGACACCAGGCCAACAAACACCAGCGCCTGAGCGACCGTGCTCGATCCGATGGCTGGTCCCGCCTGCTCCCAGACCATTCCCAGCAATAGGCCCGCGACCGCCATCGGCATCACCACCAGCAGCACCATGCCCCACAGCTTGCTGCGCATGGACAGCTTCTGCAGCAGGGCAACGCCGGGACCAAATACGCCGTGCGCGACCGGGCTGCCGTGGGGACCTGCGGGGGAAGACGGGGTGGTGGACATGGTGACTCGTTCCGGCTGGTTGGGAGGGTGCGGACTGGGCCTGCGGGGTCAGTGGCTGAGGGGCAATCAGGCCAGTGCGGCCCGCATCTGGGTGATCACTGCGGCGTAGTCGGGCTTGCCGAAAATGGCGCTACCGGCCACGAAGGTGTCGGCGCCGGCGTCTGCCACACGGCGGATGTTGTCGGCCTTGATGCCGCCGTCCACTTCCAGGCGTATGTCCTTGCCGCTGGCTTCGATGCGCTTGCGCGCCGCCTCCACTTTGCGCAGCGCTGAGTCGATGAAGCTCTGGCCGCCAAAGCCAGGGTTGACGCTCATGATGAGGATGAGGTCGATGTCCTCGATGACCCAGTCCAGCACATCAAGCGGCTCGGCGGGGTTGAAGGTGAGGCCAGCCTTGCAGCCCTTGGCCTTGATGGCCTGGATGCTGCGGTGTACGTGGCTGGTGGCGTCGGGGTGGAAGCTCACCAGGTCGGCGCCAGCGTCGATGAAGGAGCCGGCCAGTGCATCCACCGGGGAAATCATCAGGTGCACATCGATGGGTACGGGCGTGCCATCGGGCTTTCTGGCGTGCGGCTTGACCGCCTGGCAGATCATGGGCCCGAACGTGAGGTTGGGCACGTAGTGGTTGTCCATCACGTCGAAGTGGATCCAGTCGGCACCGGCTGCTATCACGTTGCGCACTTCCTCGCCGAGGCGGGCGAAGTCGGCCGAAAGGATAGACGGTGCAATGCGGTAGGTGCTCATGGGTACGGGCGGGAGGAAACGGGAGACATCAAACAGGCCAAAGGCTTGGAAGCTTGGAAAGGCGGGCGCGAAAAACTGAAAAATCTGCCAAAGCGGCATTTTGCCCGGAATAGAAACTCCTGCACACGGTAGATTCCACAGGTCGACCAAGCAAGCGCCACGCCAGGGACTGGCAAGCTGGGTAACATCGCTGCCATGCCCAAACACCAGTTCCAGTGCGACGCACAGCCCGAGTACCTGGCCGAACAGTCCGCCCCGCAGCAGGGGCACTACCTGTTCGCCTACACCATCACCATCACCAACACCGGAGATGTGGCGGCGCAGCTGATTGCGCGCCATTGGGAGATTGAGGACAGCCATGGCCGCACGCAGGTGGTGGACGGCCTGGGGGTGGTGGGCCAGCAGCCCCTGCTGCAGCCCGGCCAGAGCTTCCGTTACACCAGCAGTGCACCGCTGGCCACGCCCATGGGCCTCATGAGCGGGCACTTTTTCTGCGTGGCGGTGGATGGCACGCGCTTTGAGGCGCAGGTGGCGCCTTTTGTGCTGCGCACCGACACCACAGGTACCGGCCACGGTCCGGTGCTGCATTGAGCGGGCATGGTCACCCCTACCGACGATCTTGACAGCCTGCTGGGTCGCCTGGACCCCGAGGCCACGCTGGCGCAGCGCCATTTGTGGCTCATTGCCCTGGTGGACTGGGTACGTGGCCCCAGTGCCGATGTGCCGGCCGCGCTGCGGCGCGTGGAGGACCTGCTCGATGCCGTGGAGCGGCGCCCTGGCTGGCTGGCGCAGTGGCGCCTGTGGTGGCGGCGCTTCCGCGAGGAAGTGGACATGGCGCCGCTGTTGGCCGATTACGGTTTTGCTTCCAGGTCGGTGTTCTTCACCGAGCTGCTGCACCGCCTGCGCGGCAAGCTGCTGCCAGCCTCGCCGGTGACCACCGACATGGCCGAGCTGTTTGGCCTGCTGTTCTCCAACCCGCTGGACCGCCGCTGGCTGCGCGCCTTGCCGCAGCGGCAATTGCAGCGCCTGGCGGTGCTGCTGGGTGACGACGCCACCAGCCACAGCGAAGCCCCCGCCGCGCCCCCGACCGCGCGCAGCGAGGTGTTTGCGCACCTGAGCGACTGGGAACTGACGCTGGTGGATGCGCTGACTTTCTGCGTAGGGCAGATCAGTGCGGCCGGCTTCATGCCCGAGCTGCGGGTGCGCATGTCGGCATCGGCCCGGCAAACGCGCACTTTCCACGAACTGCCCGTAGCGCTGGAGCAGTTCCGCCAGCAGGTGGTGGCGCACGGGCCGCGCAGCCCCGAGGCGCTGGAGCAAGCCGCAGCGCTGAGGAAACTGCTGGACGATTGCCGCCACGCCGCCTACACCGTGTACGCGCACCTGGAAGAACACGGTATTTCGGTGGGCATTGTGTTCCGCCTGCGCCAGTTGCGCGAGCGCGTGCTGCGCGCCAAGGCGCTGGTGGACTGCCTGCAGTCCGAGCAGCGCCCGCGCGCCACGGCGCACCTGCTCTCCGATCTGGTGCAGGTGGGCCGCGACAACCGCAGCATCCGCGCGCTGATTGCCACCAGCACGCAGCTCACCGCCGCCAAAGTGGCAGAACGCAGTGCGGAAACCGGCGAAGGCTACATCACCCGCAACTGGGCGGAGTACCGCCTCATGTTCCTGCGCGCGGGCGGTGGCGGGCTGGTGCTGGGCTTCACCACCTGGTTCAAGTTCCTCATCGGTGGGCTGGCGCTCTCGGCGTTCTGGGGCGGCTTTGCGGCAGGCTTGAATTACGCCGTGGCGTTCGTGCTCATCCAGATGCTGCACTTCACCGTAGCCACGAAGCAGCCCGCGGTCACCGCACCGGCCATGGTGGCCAAGCTCAAGGACATCAAGACGCCGGGCGGTGCGCTGCGCTTTGTGGACGAGGTGGCCCACCTGTTCCGCTCGCAGGTGGCGGCCATTCTGGGCAACCTGGCGCTGGTGGCGCCCATGGTGCTGGCTATCAGTATGGTGTTGCTGTTCACGACCGGCCAGCCCATGCTGACGGAAGACTATGCCCACCACGTGCTGCACGCGCACCAGGTGCTGGGCCCTACGCTGCTGTTTGCGGCGTTCACGGGTTTGCTGCTGTTTGCCAGTTCCATCGTGGCGGGCTGGGTGGAGAACTGGTTCGTGCTCCACAAGCTCGATTCGGCGCTGGAACACAACCCCCGCATCACCCGCAGGCTGGGTGTGGCGCGGGCACGGCGCTGGAGCCAGTTCATGCGGCGCAACATCTCCGGGCTGGCAGCCAACATATCGCTGGGTTTCATGCTGGGGCTGGTGCCCGCCATCGCCTTGTTTTTCGGGCTGGGGCTGGAGGTGCGCCACGTGACGCTGGTCATGGGCCAGCTCACGGCGTCCGTGGCAGCGCTGGGCTGGGAGGTGTTCGGCACAGCAGCGTTCTGGTCTGCCGTGCTGGCTACGCTGCTGGTGGGCCCCATCAACCTCACGGTGAGTTTTTACCTCGCCTTCCGGCTGGCGCTGCGCGCGCAAGGTGTGAGCGATGTGAACCGCCAGCGCATACAGACGGCCATACGCCACCGGCTGCGCAAGGCACCCTTGAGCTTCCTCTGGCCGGTGAGCGAGAAGACCGAGGCCGCGCTGCACGAGGTGCCCGATGTGCCCGTGCCCGAGGACTCCGAGGGCACTACTTCCCCTGCAGGCGCGCAGCCCGACCAGCCGGTCAGCCCGCTGGCGCAGGTGGAGCGGTCAGGCCCTGGCTCCCAGCCGGATCTGCCACGCTGAGCCATGAACGAATTCGAGCTGATTGACCACTACTTTCGGCGTCCTGTGCTGCCTGGCCGGCGGCGCGAGATTGCCCTGGGCAACGGCGACGATTGCGCCCTGCTGTCCCTGCCCCCCGGCCAGCAGTTGGCCGTGTCCACCGACATGCTGGTGGAGGGCCGCCACTTCCTGCCGGGTACCGACCCCGAAGCCCTGGGGCACAAGGCGCTGGCGGTGAACCTGAGCGACCTGGCCGCCATGGGCGCCGAGCCGCTGGCCTTCACGCTGGCGCTGGCGCTGCCCAGGGTGGACGAGCAGTGGCTGGACCGTTTCTCCAGCGGTTTGCTGGCCCTGGCCGATGCACACCAGTGTGCGCTGGTGGGGGGCGACACCACCGCCGGCCCGCTCACGCTGTGCATCACCGTCATGGGGCGCGTGCCTGCGGGCGCGGCCCTGGCCCGCCATGCGGCCAAGGCCGGGGACGATGTTTATGTGAGCGGTACGGTGGGCGATGCCCGTCTGGCCCTGGAGGCCCACCGAGACGGCCAGGGTTGCTGGCAGTTGCGGCCCGAAGCGCTGCAGCGTGTGTGCCTGCGCATGGACCGCCCTACCCCCCGGCTGGCGCTGGGCCTGGCGCTGCGCGGCGTGGCGCACGCCGCCATTGACGTGAGCGACGGCATGGCCGGCGATTTGCTGCATGTGCTGCGTGCATCGGCTGTGGACGCCGAGATAGACCTGGAATCCCTGCTGGAGAGCCCCGCGCTGAGCGATGATGTGAGGGCTCTGCCGCGCGAGCAGGCTCTGACCTGCGCACTGGCCGGCGGCGATGACTACGAATTGCTGTTCACGGCACCGGCCAGCGCCCGCGGCGCAGTAGCGGCCGCGGCTGCGGCCGCCCACACCCCCGTGACGCGCATAGGCCGCATCAGGCCGCAGCCAGGCTCGGTGCTGAGCGCCGCTGGCCTGGCCGCGCCGCCCCGTGTGTTCTGGACCGACCGCCAGGGCCGGCCGGTGCAGCCGCCGGCCAGGGCGCTGGCC
>JALOSG010000113.1 GCA_025458665.1 Serpentinimonas sp. | reverse complement strand
TGCGCCAGCGTGTGGGAAATATGCAGGCCCAGCCCGGTACCGCCAAAGCGCCGGCTGGCCGAGCTGTCCACCTGATAGAAGCGCTGGAACAGCTGAGTTTGCGCCTCGCGGCTCATGCCGATCCCGCTGTCACTCACCTCCAGATGCAGGCGCCCGCGGTCGGGCTCGGCATGCATGCACAGCCGCACACTGCCCACCTCGGTGAACTTCACCGCGTTACTCAGGAGGTTGTAGAGGATCTGCCGCAACCGGGTGGGGTCCATCCAGACGTGGCTGGGTAGCCCTTCCGACAACTCCAGTTGGAACGCCAGCCCTTTGGCACTTGCCTGCTCGCGCATGGGGGCGCTCACGTCCTCCACCAATTCCAGCAAGTCCACCGGCTCGGGCTTGATCTTGAGCTTGCCCGCCTCGATGGCAGACATGTCCAGAATGTCATTGAGCAGCACCAGCAGGTGCGCGGCCGAGCTGGACGCAGTGCCCACGAAATCGCGTTGCCGCGCATCGAGGGTGGTTTCCTTCAGCAGATCGAGCATGCCCATGAGGCCATTGAACGGGGTGCGCAGTTCGTGGCTCATGTTGGCCAGAAAACGCGACTTGCCCTGGTTGGCCAGCTCGGCGTCCTGGCGGGCCTGCTCCAGTTGCTGGTTCAGGCGCTGCAACTCCGCCTGGGTACTCATCTGCTGCATCTGGCGCAGCACCACCAGGGCCCCCCCCGACAGCAACAGAAAGGCCTGCAGGCCAATGAGCACGGCAATGTAGTTGAACTGCTGGTCCAGCGTCTCGAACTGCGTTTGCAGCTTCTGGGACATCAGCGAGTTGGAGATGAAGGAGAGCGCCTGCACATCGGGGCCCAGCTCGCCCAACTGTTGCAACAGCATGCCCAGTTCAGCCCGGTGCTCCTCGGGGGCTTGCAGGGCGGTCTCGTAGCGGTCCAGCAAAGTCTGCAGTGCCGGAAACACCTTGCTGTACTCCGTCATGCCGCGCAAGATGGCCACGCTTTCGTTGTCGGCCAGCAGGTCAATGCGGCTGTAGAGAATATCCAGCCTCAGGCCTACCGTATCCCAGTCGGCCAGGCCCGTTTCGCCCAGGGCCAGCGCCAGCGACTCGCGGAACCGCAGGTACTCGCGCTCCAGCTGGAACGTGATGGCCGTGACCGAGTCGGCCTGCAGGCGGGCGGTGGTTTCGGCTTCCCTGGCCTGGCCCAGCAGCACCCCCAGCAGTACCGCCAGCCCCACGAACATGAGGCCTACGGTGACTGCCAGCGCCAGCAGGAAACGGCGAAAACTCGCCTGGTCGAACATGGGGCTACTGGACTTCCAGGGCCACCAGCTGCCAGATGGAACGCTCGTAGTACGCGCTGCTTTGCAGCTTGCGGTCCGAGTCGAAGGGGTAGACGATGAACAGCGGGCCCTTGGCACGAACGGAAATCGGCTGGCCCCCAATGCGGGTGGCCACGATCACGCGGTAGGTGGTGGCGTCTTCGGCCGGAATGGCCACCCGGTAGTCGTTCAGCGCCACCGCGCGCAGTTCCTTGCCCTGGGCACCCACGGCGGCCAGCACGTCGCGCAGCAGCGGGCCGCTGAAGGTGATGGGTTCTTTCTCCCAGGGCGTCATGGTGGTGAAGGTGGTCTGGGGCAAGCGCTCCAGCATGGCCATGTCAAACAGGGCACGGCCGTCGCGGTTGGTCTGCTGGATGTTGCCGCTGATGGACAACACCGGGCGCTGCTTGGGTTGCTCCAGTGCCCAGGCGGGGCGCGCCAGCCCCATCAGGGCCGCCGAGGCGAGGGCCAGATACGCAGCCAGAAAAGCGGCTGCGCGCAGGGTTCGTGCAGGCAGAAAGGCGGCGGCAAGCGTCAAAGTCATGGTGGCTACCCGTGGAAAAAGGAGTTCTGAGGGCTAGGGAAAATCTGATCGGTGCAATCTGCCTTGGGGAACGATACGTCAAGCGGCAGCTGCCAGCAAGCGGGAATCTTGCAAGTCGTCTGGCCATGCACCCGCCGAGGCCTCGGGCGCCGCCTCGTTCATGAGAGGGTCCATATCCAGCAACAGGAGCAGGCGCTCCCCCAGCGTGGCAATGCCCCGGATGTGGTGGGCGTGGGCCGCGTCCGGCTGGCCCACCGCAGGCACCGGCTTCACGGTGTCGGCAGGCAGGTTCACCACGTCGGACACCGCATCCACCATCACCCCGGACACCTTGCCGCCCACATGGAGCACCACCACCGCAGTGAGGGGCCCAATACAGGTTTCGCTGTAGCCCAGGCGCAGGCGCAGGTCCAGCACCGGCACGATGACGCCGCGCAGGTTCACCACGCCCTTGAGGTAGGGCGGTGCGTTGGCAATGCGGGTGGGAGGCTCGTAGGAGCGTATTTCCTGCACTTGCAGGATGTCGATGCCGAACTCCTCCTCGCCCAGGCGGAAAGTGAGGAGTTCCTGGGCGGCCAGGGGGTTGCGGGTGTTCATGGTTCAGGGTCTCCCGGGGTTAGAAGTTGGCCCATTCGCCCTCCGCCTCGGCGGTGGCGGTGGCGGTGGCGTTGGCGTTGGGGCGCAATGCGCGGGTACGCTGGGCAGGGGTGGGCTGGGCAGGGGTGGACTTGGAGGGCACTCGCAGCGGCACCTTGATCTGCATGCCAGACGGAGCCAGCGGGCTGCCCCCCAGAAGCTTCACGCCACTTTCAGTCGGGGCTTCCACGCGCGGCGTGCCACGGAACACCGGGGCTGCCTGCGCCGGGCGGCTGCTCGGCGCGGCCGCCGACGGCGCGCTTCGGGCCAGTGCGTGCCCGCTGGCATCCAGGCGGAATACCGCCACCGCTTCGCGCAGCCGCTGGGCCTGGCCCTGGAGGCTTTCTGCGGCGGCAGAAGACTCTTCCACCAGCGCGGCGTTCTGCTGTGTCACCTGGTCCATCTGGCTCACGGCCACGTTCACCTGGGCAATGCCGTCGGCCTGTTCATTGGAGGCGGCCATGATCTCGGCCACGATGTCGCTCACCCGGCGGGCGCTGCCCACCACTTCGGCAATGGTCTTGCCGGCTTCGCCCACCAGCTGTGTGCCAGCTTCCACCTTGGTCACCGAGTCGCCAATGAGCTGCTTGATTTCCTTGGCTGCCTGCGCACTGCGCTGCGCCAGGTTGCGTACCTCGCCCGCCACCACGGCAAAGCCACGGCCCTGGTCGCCTGCACGGGCGGCTTCCACGGCCGCATTGAGCGCGAGGATGTTGGTCTGGAAGGCAATCCCGTCGATCACGCCAATGATGTCGCTGATCTTCGCGCTGGACTGGTTGATCTCGCTCATGGTGGCCACCACCTGGCCCACCACCTCACCGCCGTGCTGGGCCACCTGAGCGGCGTTGGACGCCAGTTGGTTGGCCTGGCGGGCGGACTCGCTGGTCTGGCGCACGGTAGCGGTCAGTTCCTCCATGCTGCTGGCGGTCTCCTCCAGACTGGCAGCGGCCTGTTCGGTGCGCTGGGACAGGTCGGTGGAGCCCAGGGCCACTTCGCTGCTGGAGCTGCCGATCTCGTCGGACGCGTTGCGCACGGTGATGAGGGTGTTGCGCAGGCCTGCGGCCATGGTGTTGAGTGCCTTGAGCACGCGGTCGGGCTCGCTGTTGCCGTCCACGGCGAGTTCAATGGTCAGGTCGCCGGCGGCCATCTTCTCCACGGCCTCCACTGCCCGGCCGGCACTGCGCACCAGCCCGTTGGTAATGAACAGGCCCAGCACCAACAGCAGCGCAATGGCGCCCACCCCCAGCACGGTCACAGTGACCTTGGCATTGCGGTCCACCAGGAGAATACGGGCCAGATCGGCCTGGGAAGCGCGCTCTTCGGAGGCAATCAAAGCCAAGATGTCCTTGACCAACCGATCCAGCAGCGGCTGGCCCTCGGCGTTGATCTGCTGCACCGCGGCCTCGGCATCCCCACGCTCCAGCAACTGCACCACGCGCTGCACCACCGGGCTGAGTTCGTTTTCGGTGGCCTGCACACGGGCCAGCAGGGCGGTGGCCTCGCTGTTGCCTCCCACCGGCATCTCGCGCAACTGCTGCAGCGTTTTTTCTATGTCAGCCTGGGCGCTGTCGTACGCCACACGCTGCTGCTGACGGCTGGTGTCGGTGGTCGCCAGGGCCATGTTCAGCGTGGCCACGCCGCGCATGTTGATGTAGTCCACCAGGTCGTTGGAGGTCTTCAGCCGCGCCGCCGTCACTTTCTGGGTCTGTTCGGCAATCTCACCCACCTGCGTGAGTGCCCACATGGCCGCACCGGCCAACAGCCCCATGAGCAGCAAGGCCGCCAGCATGAAGGTGAATATCTGTCGCCGTATCGGCGCTTTGCGCAAGCTGATCATGATGACATCGCTCCTTTGATAATATCAATTTTACCGATGTGGCGAATTATACATTTTTAGTTTCATTTATGCAATTAAAGCTGTTAGATTTTGCCAATGAAAGGCATTGAAGGACCCAAGGGTCCCCCTGGTGGGCACAGACCGCCCGCCATTTTTGTATCATTTACGCAAGAATCGACGCATTTCTGCTTGCCCAAGCCTGACACCCGGCGCTATGCTGGAGTCGCCGCCACCGGAGACCACCATGACCCTGCGCTACGCCTATGTGAGCAACCACTTGCCCGAGAACAAGCTGCGCATCTACCCCACCAAGATCATCAACATCATTGGCGGGCCCGGCAGCGACAAATCCCTCTACTCGGCGGCCATCGTGCTCAACCTGCACCTGCGCCACAAAACGGTGGAAACCATTCCCGACTTTGCCAAGACGCTGGTGTGGCAAAAGGACTTCGAACCCCTGCGCAACCAGTACTTCATCGCGCAGCAGCAGTACCGGATGATTGAAGTGCTCGATGGGCAGGTGCAGTTCCTGGTGACGGAATGCTCCCTGCCGCAACTGCTGTACTACAACGAGACCTACCCCGACAACATTTGCGATGTGGCCAAGACGCGCAAGCAGATCCTGGAGTGGTACCACCAGTGCAACAACGTGAACGTGCTGGTGAAGCGCGACCCGGAGAAGAAGTACGTGCGCTCCGGCCGCTTCCAGGACGAGGAACAGGCCCGCGCCATGGACGCCGACATGCGCGGCCTGCTGGTGCGCGAAGGCATCAGGTTCACGGAACTGCCGCCCTCGCATTCCGCCATTGAAGCGTTTGCGGCCACGCTGGGCCAGAGCTGACGCGGCTCAGGAAGCAGGCGGTTGGTGGGCAGGCGGTGAGTAAGGCACGCGCTGGCGCGCATCTTGCACAATAAGCGGCCATGCCTGCACGCCGCCCCACTCCCACTGCCACTCCCACTGCCAAAGCCCCCGCCGCTCCTGTCGCTGCGGCCCACAAAGACCAGCCGCTCATTGAAGACATCCGCCTGCTGGGCCGTCTGCTGGGCGATGTGATCCGCGAGCACGAGGGCGGCGCCACGTTCAACCTGGTGGAGCAGATACGGCAGCTCTCGGTGGCCTTCCGCCGCGACGCCGACCACGCCGCCGACCGCGCGCTGAAAAAGCTCCTGAAAGGCCTGAGCAACGACCAGGCCGTGAGCGTGATCCGCGCCTTCACCTACTTCAGCCACCTGGCCAACCTGGCCGAGGACCGGCACCACATACGCCGCCGTGCGCTGCACGAACGCGCTGGCCATGTGCAGGAAGGCAGCCTGGCGCACACCTGGCAGCGCATGAAAAAGGCCGGCGTGGGCACCGAAGTGCTGGCCCGCACGCTGGAGAGCTGCCACGTCTCCCCCGTGCTCACCGCCCACCCCACCGAGGTGCAGCGCAAAAGCATCCTCGATGCCGAGCGCGACATTGCCCGCCTGCTGGCCGAGCGCGACGCCCCCGACGCCCTGCCCCGCACGCTGGAACACATCGATGCGCAGCTGCGCGCCCGCATCACCCAGCTGTGGCACACCCGCCTGCTGCGCTTCACCAAGCTCACCGTGGCCGACGAGATAGAGAACGCGCTGGCCCACTACCGCAGCACCTTCCTGCCCGAAATTCCCCGCCTGTATGCCGATGTGGAGCGGGCGCTGGGCGGCGTGGGCACGCCAGTGCCACCGTTCCTGCGCATGGGCCAGTGGATAGGTGGCGACCGCGACGGCAACCCCAACGTGACCGCGCCCACCCTGCAACTGGCCCTGAGCCGCCAGGCCGACATGGCGCTGCGCCACTACCTGACCGAAATGCACTTGCTGGGGGCGGAACTGTCGCTGTCGGCCATGCTGTTGCCGGTAACGCCGGCCATGCAGGCCCTGGCCAACCGTTCGCCCGACACCAACGAACACCGCCAGGACGAGCCCTACCGCCGCGCGCTGACCGGCATGTACGCGCGCCTGGCCGCCACGCTGAAGGACTTGGCTGGAGGCGAAGCGGCGCGCCACGCCGTGGCCCCGCAAGACCCCTACACCAGCGCCGAAGAACTGCTGGCCGACCTGCAAACCATAGCCACTTCCCTGCAGGCCCAGCGCTGCGAGGCTCTGGCCGTGGCCCGCCTGCAGCCGCTCATGCGCGCCGTACAGGTGTTCGGCTTTCACCTGGCCACCATCGATTTGCGGCAAAGCTCCGACATGCACGAAGCCGCCGTGGCCGACTTGCTGGCCCAGGCCCGCGTGGAGCCCGGCTACAGCGCGCTGAACGAGACCGAGAAGCAGACCCTGCTGCTGCGCCTGCTGAACGATGCGCGCAGCCTGCGCGTGCACGGCGCCCAGTACAGCGCCCACACCCAGAGCGAACTGGCCATCTTCCAGGCCGCCCGCGACGCGCGCCAGCGCTACGGCAAGGCGGCCATACGGCACGCCATCATCAGCCACACGGAAACCGTGAGCGATTTGCTGGAAGTGCTGCTGCTGCAAAAAGAGGTGGGCCTGCTGCGCGGCACGCTGGGCCACGACGCGGTGGCCGAACTGATTGTGGTGCCGCTGTTCGAGACCATCGAAGACCTGCGCAACGCCGCCCGCATCATGGGCGACTTCTACCGCCTGCCCGGTGTGGCCGCGCTGGTGCAGCGCAGCGCGGCGGCGGGGCTTACCAGCACATCGGCGAATGCGGAACAGACGGAACAAGCGGAACAGGCGGAACAGCCAGAACATTCACGGCACGCCGAGCAGGACATCATGCTGGGCTATTCCGACAGCAACAAGGACGGTGGCATTTTCACCAGCAATTGGGAGCTGTACCGCGCCGAAACCGCGCTGGTGCGCCTGTTCGATGAGCTGGGACAGGAACTGGGCCACCCGCTGCGCCTGCGCATGTTCCACGGCCGGGGTGGCACCGTGGGGCGCGGCGGCGGCCCCAGCTACCAGGCCATCTTGGCGCAGCCGGCGGGCACCGTGCGCGGCCAAATACGCCTGACCGAACAGGGCGAGGTGATTGGTTCCAAGTACGCCAACCCCGACATCGGCCGGCGCAACCTGGAAACCCTGGTGGCCGCCACGCTGGAGGCCACCCTGCTGCCGCCCACCAAGCCGGTGCCCAAGAAGTTTCTGCAAGCCGCCGAAGCCCTGTCCCAGGCCAGCATGGCCGCCTACCGCGCGCTGGTGTACGAAACGCCGGGCTTCCGGGACTACTTCTTCAACGCCACGCCCATACGGGAAATTGCCGAACTGAACATTGGTTCGCGCCCTGCCTCGCGCAAGCCCAGCCAGCGCATTGAAGACCTGCGCGCCATACCCTGGGGCTTCAGCTGGGGCCAGTGCCGCCTGACCTTGCCCGGCTGGTACGGCTTTGGCAGCGCGGTGGCGCAGTGGCTGGCCGAACACGAACGCCAGGGCACGGCCGAAGAAGGCGCCGCCCTGCTGCGGCAAATGCACCGGCAGTGGCCCTTTTTCAGCGCGCTGCTATCGAACATGGACATGGTGCTGGCCAAGAGCGATCTGTCTCTGGCCTCCCGCTACGCCAGCCTGGTGCCCGACCAGCGCCTGCGCCGCCAGGTGTTTGGCCGCATAGAGGCCGAATGGCAGCGCACACAGGAGGCCCTCACCCTCATTACCGGCGCGGCCGAACGGCTGGCAGGCAACCGCGCGCTGGCCCGCTCCATAGAACACCGCTTCCCCTACATAGACCCGCTGCACCACCTGCAGGTGGAACTCATCGGTCGCTACCGCGCTGGCATCCAGGACGAAAAAGTGAAGCGGGGCATACACATTTCCATCAACGGCATTGCGGCTGGCCTGCGCAACACCGGCTAAGAGAGACACCCATGGAAACCACCTTGCGCGTACCCGCCATGAACAGCCAGGAAGATGCCGACCGTGTGGTGTTTGAACTACAGGACCTGCCGTGCATCGGCGTGGTGGATGTGGGGATGTGGACTTGGCGCAACAGACCGTCTGGATAGACCATACCCCCATGATCTCGGTGGAGGAGCTGCAGGCCGCCGTGGCAGAGGCTGGCTTCAGTTCCGAGCACGTGTAGCCCCCTGTAGCCCCTTGTGGCAGCTTGGGGCCCGTATGGGCCACTGCCCCTATCCGTAGGCGGCCAGTAAGATGCGTCCTATACGCTCTGGCGCTGGGCCTAAACCCCGAACAAACCGGCTTTACCCCGGCGTTTCCGGGTGTAGAAATCTTTTGTCACCGGTGGGTTGTTGGAGTAAATTTCGAGGTTCCCCCCGCAAATCCTTGATTCCATGGAGAACACCCTTC
>JALOSG010000112.1 GCA_025458665.1 Serpentinimonas sp. | reverse complement strand
CCGGCTCGATGCCGACCTGCTGCAGCTGTGGCAGCAGCAACAGCTCACCGTGGTGTTTGTGACCCACTCCATCGCCGAGGCGGTGTTCCTGTCGCAGCGGGTGGTGGTCATGGCCGCGCGCCCGGGCCGCATGGTGGAGGAGGTGGTGATTGACGAGCCTTACCCGCGCACGCCCGAGTTCCGCGTGAGCCAGCGCTTTGCCCAGTGGGCCAGCCAGTTGCAGGACGCTCTGCTGCGCGCCAGCGGAGAGACCGTATGAGCAAACCCCTCATGCAGCGCCCCGCTGTCATGCAGTACCTCATGCCGCTGGTGGTGGCCGCGGTGTTGCTCACGGTCTGGCAGGTCTGGGTCACGGCGGCGGAAATCCCGTCGTATCTGGTGCCCACGCCCTGGCTCATTGCCACCACGCTGGTGCAGGACTGGAGCCTGCTGGTGGGCGCTCTGGCCGTGACGCTGAAAATCACCCTCCTGGCTTTTGTGGTGTCTGCGGTGCTCGGCACGCTCATTGCCTTCCTGTTCGTGCAGAGCCGCTGGATAGAGACCGCCTTCTTCCCCTACGCGGTGCTGCTGCAGGTCACCCCCATCGTGGCCATTGCCCCGCTCATCATCATCTGGGTGCGCGATACCACCACTTCGCTGGTCATTTGCGCCACCATCGTGGCCCTGTTCCCGGTCATTGCCAACACCACTCTGGGCCTGCGCAGCGTCAACCCGGGGCTGGCTGCATTCTTCAAGCTGCACCGGGCCAGCCGCTGGCAGACCCTCTGGCGCCTGCGCATTCCCAGCGCCCTGCCTTACTTCTTTGCCGGGCTGCGCATTTCCGCTGGCCTGGCACTCATTGGTGCGGTGGTGGCGGAATTCGTGGCAGGCACTGGCGGCACCGGCACCGGGCTGGCCTACCAGATCCTGCAGTCGGGCTACCAGCTCAACATCCCGCGCATGTTCGCGGCGCTGGTGCTGATTTCCGTGACCGGCGTAGCCCTGTTCCTGCTGCTGGCCGCCTTGAACCGCTGGGCGCTGGCCGGTTGGCACGACAGCGAGGTGAATCCCTGAGGCGCTTGGTAGCTGTTGGGCCCTTGCCGGTGGCTTGCCGGGTTGCTCTTTCGGGCTAAGGCTCCCCCCTGCCATTTCCAGCGGCCATGCAGTAAAGTCGGCTCATGAGCCCGACGCTGCACGACGACCATCTGCCCGAGTCGTTCTTCACGGCGCTGTATCCGTCATGGGCAGCGGGCACCGAGGACTCTTCCTCGGAACTGGCCCGGCTGGTGGAACACTTCCCGGGTGCGGTGTGGGTGTTCGATACCCGCCTTCAATGCCGCGCCACCAATGCCGAGGCGCGCCAGTGGCTCGCGTCTGCTGGCCCGGCCCAGGCGGTCCGCTCCATGGGTTTGCACGAGTGGTTCGACGAGTCCGTCTGGACAGCGTTGCTGCCCTTCCTGGCGTCGGCCCTGCAGGGCGGGCGCTACCGGACCGAGGCGCAACTCCAGCACCCGGCGCAGGGGCCGCGCTGGTTCGAAGTGCGCGCCGAGGCCGACCACGACCCGGCCCGGCCGGGCGCGTTGCCGGTTCGCGGGGTCTTCCTGCACCTGCACGACATCACCGAGCAGCGACAGACCCGGCTGGCAGCCGAGGCTGCCCAGGCCCGCAACCGTGCCCTGCAGGACGAAGTGGCGCAGCGTGCCGCAGAACTGTCGGAGAGCGAACTGCGCTTCAGGCTGATGACAGAAAGCCTGCGCGACACCGCCATTTTTTTCCTCGACCCGCATGGCCACGTGGCGCAGTGGACACCCAGCGCCCAGACACTGCTGGGCCACGAGGGTCACGAACTGCTGGGCCAGCATTTGCAGGTGCTGTACCCCGCCGATGCCGTGCTGGACGCCACCGACGCTGCCACCGCCCTGGAGCGTGCCGCCCTGCTGGGGCAGAGCGAATCCGTGGGTTGGCGCCTGCACCGAGACGGGCGGCGCTTCTGGGCCCAGACCGTGCTCACGGCACTGTTCGATCCGGAGTCCGGCGAGTCGCGCGGCTTTTCCTGTCTGTTGCGCGACATGACCGAGGTCAAGCGCCTGGAGGACTTGCTGCGCCAGCTCAACCAGGAGCTGGAGGCCCGCGTGGCCGAGCGCACCCAGCAGCTGCAGGCCATCAACCAGGACCTGGAAGCCTTCACCTACTCCGTCTCGCACGACCTGCGGGCTCCCTTGCGCCACATGGCCAGCTTTGCCGAGCTGCTGCGCGAGACGCTGGGCCCCGAGGCACCCCCGGAGGCGCTGCGCCACCTGGGGACCATTGCCGCATCGGCCCAGCACATGGGGCAGCTGATTGAAGGATTGCTGGCGTTTTCCCGCCTGGGCCGGGCCCCGCTGGCCCGCCGCGAAGTGGCCATGGCGGCGCTGCTCCAGTCGAGCGTGAACCGGGTGCTGCACGATCCCGCCCTGCAGCGCCCTGCGCCCGAACTGCAGTGGCACCTGCCCGCGCAGTTGCCCGCCGTCCCCGGTGACCCGATGCTGCTCAGTCAGGTCTGGGACAACCTGCTCTCCAACGCCCTGAAGTACAGCCGCCCGGTGCAGCCTGCCCGGGTGGAAGTGGGCGCCTGGACCGGCCAGACCGCCGCTGGCGAGCGTGTGTTCTGGGTGCGCGACAACGGGGTGGGCTTCGACCCGCGCCGCGCCGACCGCCTGTTTGGCGTGTTCCAGCGCCTGCACCGCACCAGCGAGTTCGAGGGCACCGGCATAGGGCTGGCGTTGTGCCGCCGCATCATCGAGCGGCACGGTGGGCGCATCTGGGCCGAGAGCGAACCCGGCGTTCACACCACCTTCTACTTCAGCCTGCCGGCGTAGGTTTGGCGGGGCGGTGGCCAAAAATGGCACTGCCCACCCGCACCATGGTGCTGCCGGCGGCCACGGCGGTGTCCATGTCGTTGCTCATGCCCATGGACACGGTGTCCATGGCCTGCGCCAGTTCCCCGCCCTGCAGCAACTCGGCATTGATGTTCTCCAGCAGCGCAGGCAAACCCTGCATCACCGCCAGCAACTCTGCGGCGTCTGCGTGGGGTTCCGGGATAGCCATGAGCCCGCGCAGCCGCAAGCGTGGCAAAGCCGCCACAGCCCGCGCCAGCTCCAGCGCCTCTTGCGGCGCCACGCCCGACTTGTTGGCGCCGCCGTCCAGGTTCACCTGCACGCACACCTGCAGCGGCGCCATGCCCGCTGGGCGCTGTTCGCTCAGGCGCTGGGCCACCTTGAGCCGGTCTATGGTGTGCACCCAGTCGAAGTGTTCCGCCACCAGCCGGGTCTTGTTGCTCTGCAAAGGCCCTATGCAGTGCCATTCCAGGCCGTCCAGCCCCTCGGCGCGCAGCAGGTTGATCTTGTCCACACCTTCCTGCACATAGTTTTCGCCGAAAGCGCGCTGCCCTGCCGCGTAGGCAGCGCGCACCGCCTCGGGGCCAAAGGTTTTGGATACCGCCAGCAGCGATACCGAGCCGGGTAAGCGTTGGCAGGCCGCACAGGCCTGCTCCAAACGATCACGAACCCCTTGGAGATTGCTTCCAATCGTTGACATAATGGTAAAAGAACTCAACCACGAAACCACGGGACACGGGATGGACATCACACAGCTGTTGGCCTTCAGCACCAAAAACAAGGCTTCGGACCTGCACCTCTCGGCTGGCTTGCCGCCCATGATACGGGTCCATGGTGATGTGAGGCGGATCAACGTGGAGCCGCTGGACCACAAGCAGGTGCACGCCATGATCTACGACATCATGAACGACGCCCAGCGCAAGCACTACGAGGAATTCCTCGAGGTGGATTTCTCGTTCGAGATCGAGGGGCTGGCGCGGTTCCGCGTCAACGCCTTCAACCAGAACCGCGGCGCGGCCGCCGTGTTCCGGACCATTCCCTCCAAGATACTGACGCTGGAAGACCTGAACGCCCCGAAGATCTTCGGGGACCTGGCGCTCAAGCCGCGCGGCCTGGTGCTGGTGACCGGGCCTACCGGCTCGGGCAAATCCACCACGCTGGCGGCCATGGTGAACTACCTGAACGAAACCGAGTACGGGCACATCCTCACGGTGGAAGACCCGATCGAGTTCGTGCACGAGTCCAAGAAGTGCCTGGTGAACCAGCGCGAAGTGGGCCCCATGACGCTGAGCTTCGCCAACGCGCTGCGTTCGGCCCTGCGCGAAGACCCGGACGCGATTCTGGTGGGCGAGATGCGCGACCTGGAAACCATACGGCTGGCCATGACCGCTGCGGAAACCGGCCACCTGGTGTTTGGCACGCTGCACACGTCGAGTGCCGCCAAGACCATCGACCGGGTGATCGATGTGTTCCCCGCCGAGGAAAAAGAAATGGTGCGCGCCATGCTCTCGGAGTCGCTGGTGGCGGTGATCTCCCAGACCCTGTGCAAGACGCGCGACGGCAATGGCCGCGTGGCTGCCCATGAAATCATGCTGGGCACCCCTGCCATCAGGAACCTGATCCGCGAGGCCAAGGTGGCGCAAATGTATTCGGCCATCCAGACCGGCAGCGGCTTTGGCATGCAGACCCTCGACCAGTGCCTGACCGACCTGGTGCGCCGCAACGTCATTTCTCCGGGCGAGGCGCGCAGCAAGGCCAAGATCCCCGAGAACTTCCCCGGCTGATGGGGCGCACAGCCCAGACAAGGACGCACGATGGACCGCGATCAAGCCAGTAAATTCGTCAACGATCTGCTCAAGCTGCTGGTCAGCCGAAAGGGCAGCGACCTGTTCCTCACCGCCGACTTTCCTCCCGCCATCAAGGTGGACGGCAAGGTCACCAAGGTCTCGCCGCAGCCGCTCAATGGGCAGCAGACCCAGGCGCTGGCGCGCTCCATCATGAACGACAAGCAGTCGGCCGAGTTCGAGCGCAGCAAGGAATGCAACTTCGCCATTGCGCCGGCTGGCATTGGGCGCTTCCGTGTGAACGCCTTTGTGCAGATGGGCAAGATCGGGCTGGTCATGCGGACCATTCCGGACCGCATTCCCTCCATCGACGAGCTCGACCTGCCCCAGGTCCTGAAGAACGTGGCCATGGCCAAGCGCGGCATCTGCCTGCTGGTGGGCGGCACGGGTTCGGGCAAGTCCACCACGCTGGCGGCCATGGTGGACTGGCGCAATGAAAACGCGCACGACCACATTGTCACGGTGGAAGACCCGGTGGAATTTGTGCACCACCACAAGAACTGCATCATCACGCAGCGCGAAATTGGCCTGGACACCGACAGCTGGGAAGCGGCGCTGAAGAACTCCCTGCGGCAGGCGCCCAACGTGGTGCTCATGGGTGAAATCCGCGACCAGGAGACCATGGAGCACGCCATTGCGTTCGCCGAAACGGGCCACCTGTGCCTGGCCACGCTGCACGCCAACAGCGCCAACCAGGCCATGGAACGCATCATCAACTTCTTCCCCGAGGCGCGCCACGCGCAGATGCTGAAGGACGTGTCCCTGAACCTGCGCGGCATGATTGCGCAGCGACTCATTCCGCGCGAGGACGGCAAGGGACGCTACGCCGTGGTGGAGGTGCTGCTCAACAGCGGGCTGGTGGCCGATCTCATCCAGAAGGGTGAGATTTACGAGCTCAAAGAGGTCATGAAGCGCAGCACCGAAGTGGGCATGCAGACGTTCGACCAGGCGCTCTACAACGCGTTCGAGGCCCACCTCATTTCCTACGAAGACGCCATCCGCAATGCCGATTCGCAGAACGACCTGAAGCTGCACATCAAGCTCAACAGCCAGCGGGCGCGTTCGTCCGATCTGTCTGCCGGTACCGAACACCTGACCATCATGTAAAGCCCATGCCCGCTAGCGTCAACACCCGCACCTACGAAGCCGTTCCTCCTGTTTCAGTGGCCTTCATTGGCCTGGGCGTCATGGGCTACCCCATGGCCGGCCACCTGGCCCTGGCGGGCCACCGCGTCACGGTGTACAACCGTTCGCCCGCCAAGGCGGCTGCGTTTGTGGAGGAATTTGCAGCGCAGAAGGTGTGCTCCGCGCCCACCCCGCGCGAAGCCGCCAGCGGCGCCGATGTGGTGTTCAGCTGCGTGGGCAACGACGCCGACCTGCGTTCCGTGGTGCTGGGCGCCAACGGCGCGCTGGCTGGCATGAAGCCCGGCGCCATTCTGGTGGACCACACCACCGCTTCGGCCGACGTGGCCCGCGAGCTTTACGGCGCCGCCAAAACGCTGGGCATCGGCTTCATCGATGCGCCGGTGTCTGGCGGGCAGGCCGGTGCGCAGAACGGCATGCTCACCGTCATGTGCGGCGGCGACGAAAGCCAGTTCGATTGTGTGAAGCCCATTGCCATGGCCTTTTCGCGGGCCTTCACCCGCATGGGCGAGAGTGGCGCGGGCCAGCTCACCAAAATGGTCAACCAGATCTGTATTGCGGGGCTGGTGCAGGGCCTGTCGGAGGCCGTGGCGTTTGGCCAGAAGGCCGGCCTGGACATGAACCAGGTGCTGGACGTGATAGGCAAGGGCGCCGCCCAGAGCTGGCAGCTGGACAACCGCGGCAAGACCATGGTGGCCGACCAGTTCAACTTCGGTTTTGCCGTGGACTGGATGCGCAAGGACCTGGGGCTGGTGCTGGACGAAGCCAAACGCAACGGCGCCCGCCTGCCGGTCACGGCCCTGGTGGACCAGTTCTACGCCGACGTGCAGAGCATGGACGGCGGCCGCTGGGACACCTCCAGCCTGATCCGCCGCCTGCGCTGAAGCCGGCCCCTGGTTTCAGCGGCTGGTGTTGCCGCCGCTGGTAACGGGCGGCGGTTGCTGCGGTACGGAGCGGGCCAGCTCCTCTTCGGTGATGATCTCGAACACCCGCACCACGCGGAGAACGCCGGGAACGCCGCGCACCACCTCGGTAGCGCGGTCGGCTTCGCGCTGGGTCACCCGGCCCATGAGGTAGGTGGTGCCCTGTTCGGTGGTCACCTTGAACGAGTTGGCGAACAGGTCCTTGGCATCCACCAGTGCGGCCCGCACCCGGGTGGTGACCAGCGTGTCGCTGGAGCGTTCGCGCAGGTTCGGCGAGTTCTCCACGGTCAGCTCATCCACAATGTGCTGCACGTTGTCCACGGTGGAAATCACCTGCAGCACCCGTGCGCGGTCGGACTCGCGCGGAATCTGGCCCACCAGCAGCACGCGGCGGTTGTAGCTGTGTACCAGCACGCGGGTGCGGTCACCGAACTCATCGCGAATGCGGCTGGCTGCGCGCAGCTCGATGGTCTGGTCCTCCAGCTGCGTGGCCGAGGTGCGGCGGTCGGTGGCCACCAGCACACCCGTGGCGGCAGCGCCGCCCACCACCAGCGGTGCACAGGCGGTGAGCACGCCGCCCAGCAGGGTGGCGCCCAGCACCACGGCGGCCAGCCGCAGCGGGCGGGCGGGAAGGGTTCGTGCGCTTGTCGTCATGGTTCTTTCTCCGGTTCCGGGGGGTCCCCCAGCAGTTGCGCGTCCACGCCATCGCAGATGCAATGCAGCACCATCTGATGGATTTCCTGGACGCGGGGTTGACGTTCGCTGGCCACGCTGACCAGCACGTCGGTGTCCTTGAGCATCTGTCCCAGTTCGCCGGGGCGAGTTCCCGTGAGGGCGATGACCGTCATCTCGCGCTCGTGGGCGGCTTCCACGGCGCCCAGAATCTCGGGCGACTGGGCCTGCGTGGTGACCACCAGCAACACATCGCCGGGCAAGCCCAGCGCACGCACCTGGCGGGCGAACACGGCGCGCGCCTCGAAATGGTTGTACAGGCCAGTGAGCACCGCGGCGTTGGTGCCCAGCGCAAAGGCGGCCAGTTCGGGGCGGTCGCGCTCGAAACGGCCCACGAAAGAGGCCGCGAAAGACTGCACCAGCCCGGCCGATGCCCCGTTGCCGCAAGCCAGAATGCGCCCGCCACTGGTGAGCGAGGCCAGCACCGCCGCTACCGCGGCTTCCACCGAGGGCGCCACGGTTTGCGCGCACTGGTATTTCAGGTCGGCGCTGTCGATGAAGTGCTGCTGGATACGTTGCAAAAGCATGGTGGGTAATGATACCTGCGGCCTTGCAGGGAAACGGCGGCGGGGAGGTTGCCAGAGGTAAGTGTTGGTGAGATGCGGTGCAGCTCAATACCAACCACTGCCCGACGCATCGAAAGCCCCGCGCAGCCACTGCACAGGCTCGGGCGCGCCGGGCTCCACGGTGACCACATCGAAGCGGCAAGGGGGTGTTGGCCACTGCGGGTTGGCGCGGGCCAGGCGGCTCAGGAAGTGCTGGGCCGCGAACACAATGCGGCGCTGCTTGGTGGCGCTCACGCTGGCTGCCGCGCCGCCAAAGCGTGTGTGGCGCCGGCGGCGTACCTCTACAAACACCAGGGTGGCGGGTTGGCCCGCCGGGAGCGCCTGCAGCGGTGCGGGCTCCCGCATAATCAGGTCAATCTCGCCGCCACCGCGCCCCGGCGTGCGGAAGTTGCGTGCCACCAGCCGCAAGCCGGCCGCTTGCAAATAGG
>JALOSG010000111.1 GCA_025458665.1 Serpentinimonas sp. | reverse complement strand
CCGGATGATGTCCCAGGTTTCGAACTTCTCGGCGTAGCGGCGGCGGTTGTTCTTCCACATGAAGTCGTACACGCAGTTGTGGAAGTAGTAGAACTCCAGGTGTTTGAATTCGTTCTTCGTGGCGCTGAAAAGTTCTTCCACGCGGGCAATGTGTTCGTCCATCGTGCCGCCCACATCCATGAGCAGCAGCACCTTCACATTGTTGTGCCGCTCCGGAATCATCTTGATGTCCAGGTAGCCCGCATTGGCTGCGGTGGCGCGTATGGTGTCGGGCAGGTCCAGCTCCAGATCGTGGCCCTCGCGCGCAAACTTGCGCAGGCGGCGCAGCGCCATTTTGATGTTGCGGGTGCCCAGCTCCTGGGTGTCGTCGTAGTCGCGGTAGGCGCGCTGGTCCCACACCTTCACCGCGCTCTTGTTGCCGCCCTTGCCGCCCTTGCCGCCTATGCGTATGCCCTGCGGGTTGTGGCCGCCGTGCCCAAAGGGGCTGGTGCCGCCGGTGCCTATCCACTTGCTGCCGCCTTCGTGGCGGCCTTGTTGCTCTTCCAGCCGCTTCTTCAGCGTCTCCATCAGCTCGTCCCAATCCATCTTGGGCGCGTTGGCTTTCTGCTCGTCCGTCAGCAGCCGCTCCATCTCCTTCTTCAACCAGCTGGCGGGAATTTCCTTGCTGAAGTCGGTCAGAATTTCCACGCCCTTGAAGTAGGCGGCAAAGGCACGGTCGAACTTGTCGAAGTGCTTCTCGTCCTTCACCAGCGCGGTGCGGCTGAGGAAATAGAAGTCGTCCATGCTGCAGGCGTCGGGGTTGGTGGGCCCGATCACGTTGGCCTGCAGCGCCTCCAGCAGCATCAGGTATTCCTTCACCGATACCGGCAGCTTGGCCGCGCGCAGCGTGTAGAAAAAGTCAATCAGCATGGCGTTCCCCCGGAGGCGTGCAAGGCACGCCGGTAGTGCAACTGGGCTTTCACTTCGGGCCATTCGCCGACCAGCAGGCTGTACATCACGGTATCGCGGATGGTGCCGTCGCGGCGCAGCGCATGGCCCCGGATGACACCGTCCTTCTTCGCACCCAACTGCTCTATGGCTTTCTGCGAGGCGAAGTTGAAGTTGTCCGTGCGCCAGCCCACCACGCGGCAGCCCAGAGTCTCGAAGGCGTGGCCCATCATGAGCAGCTTGCAGGTGGTGTTCACGTGCGTGCGTTGCATGCTGCGGGCGTACCAGGTGTAGCCAATTTCCACGCGCTTCACCGCCGGGATGATGTCGTGGAAGCTGGTGCTGCCCAGTACCCGGCCCGTATCCGCATCGGTCACGGCAAAGGCAAAACGGTGCCCTTCGGCGCGCATCTGCAAAGCCTGTTCTATGTAGCTGCAGGTTTCATGCGGCGCGGGCACCGAGGTCACACGCAGCCGCCACAACTCGCCATCGGCCGCGGCGGCGCGCAGGCCGTCCTCGTGCTCCAGGCCCAGCGGCACCAGCGCCACGCCAGCGTCCTGCAAGGTGACCGGCTCCACAAAAGCCATCGCAGGGCTGCCTCAGCGGTTGCGCTGGTTCATGAACACCAGCTTCTCGAACAGCGTGGTGTCCTGCTCGTTCTTCAGCAAGGCGCCCACCAGCGGCGGCACCGCCACCTTGTCGTCCTTGCTTTGCAGCGCTTCCAGCGGAATGTCCTCGGCCATGAGCAGCTTGAGCCAGTCCAGCAGTTCGCTGGTGCTGGGCTTCTTCTTCAGCCCGGGCAGTCCGCGGATGTCGAAGAAAGTCTTCATGGCCGCCGTCAGCAACTCGTCCTTCAGCCCCGGAAAGTGCACATCCACAATCTGCTTCATGGTGGTGGCATCAGGGAACTTGATGTAGTGGAAGAAGCAGCGGCGCAGGAAGGCGTCGGGCAGTTCTTTCTCGTTGTTGCTCGTAATGAACACCAGCGGCCGGTGCTTGGCGCGTATCCATTCGCGCGTCTCGTAGCAATAGAACTCCATGCGGTCGAGTTCGCGCAGCAGGTCGTTGGGGAATTCGATGTCGGCCTTGTCGATTTCGTCGATGAGGAGCGCCACCGGCTCCTCGGACGTGAAGGCCTGCCACAGCACCCCCTTGACGATGTAGTTGTGGATGTTGCGCACCCGGTCCTGCCCCTCGATGTCGGCCAGCTGCGAGTCGCGCAGGCGGCTCACTGCGTCGTACTCGTACAGGCCCTGCTGGGCTTTGGTGGTGCTTTTGATGTGCCATTGCAACAGCGGCATGTTCAGCGCCTGCGCCACCTCCTCGGCCAGCATGGTTTTGCCGGTGCCGGGCTCGCCCTTGACCAGCAGGGGGCGCTTCAATTGCAGGGCGGCGTTCACCGCCAGCATCAGATCCTGGGTCGCGACGTAATTCTTCGAGCCTTGAAACTTCATGGTGTGGTGCGGTTGGGTCAGGGTAAATACGGGTGGGTATGCAGGGGGAACTTTCTCTGCAGGGGCTTCGAGGTGCCTCTATATAATCAACCGTTGATTTTTTGGTCGACTTTTCCATTGTGCTTGCAAAATGAATCCAATGTTGTCCCGCCTGTTCAAGTCCGCCAGCGCCCGTGCCGCTCGCGCCGCAGTCCGTGTGTCTGCTGTTTCCGCCGTCTCGGCCGCGCTGTGGGTGGCTGGTGTTTCGCTGTCCACCACAGCCCAGGCACAGGTCACGGGCAACGTGCAGGCCGGTGAAGGCAAGGCGGCCATGTGTATCGGGTGCCACGGCATTCCGGGCTACCAGAACAGCTTCCCGGAAATTCACCGGGTGCCCATGATTTCTGGCCAGAGCCAGCAATACCTGGTCAATGCGCTCGTGGCCTACCAGAAAGGGGACCGCCGCCATCCGTCCATGCGCGGTATCGCTGGGTCCCTCACCGAGCAGGATATGGCCGACCTCGCTGCTTTTTATGCCCAGCAGGCGGGCAACATTTCGGTGGCCGAGACCCCGTCCCGGCCGGCCCCGCCGGCCGTGGCTGCGCTGCTGGACCGCGGTGCCTGTGCCTCCTGCCATGGCGCCAACTTCAGCAAGCCGCTGGACCCCAGCTACCCCAAGATCGGCGGACAGCACGCCGACTACCTGTTCGTGGCACTGCGCTCCTACACCGTGCAGGGCAACAACGTGATTGGTCGCAACAACGGCATCATGGCAGGCATTGCTGCGCAGTACACTCCGGCCGAACTGCGCGCCATGGCCAACTACCTGGGCTCCATCGAGGGTGAACTCCGCGTGGTGCCACAGCCGCGTTTCCGCAAGTAAGGCTCCCAGGAGCCAACTTACCGCGAGGTCAACCGGTACACCCGGTACATGCAGTAAGGCCGGTACACATTTTTTCCCCTGAAAAGCGCCCTCCTCGGAGGGCGCTTTTTCGTTACAGAGGTATCATTTCGGGCCATAATCCCTTTCCCTGTCAGGGGCACTGAGCGGCCCGTTTTCGTTCTCAACCCAAGAAGTATTCCTGCTGTCGCCATGCCCGCCCCAGCGCCTCGCCTGTTTGCACGCACCGTCCAGCGGACCGGTGTGCCATGGCGTGGGAGGCCTGTCAGACCACTGGCGCTGGCGTTGTGGCTGGGGCTGGGGCTGAGTCTGTCTGGCGCGCTGCGGGCCCAGACTTTTGAAGTCCCCGCGCTGACCGAGGCGGATTACTTTGAGGACCTTCCTGTGGTCCTCACGGTCAGTCGCCTCGCGCAGTCGATCGGGGACACACCCGGCGCGGTCACCGTGATCGACCGCGACACCATCCGGCGGACAGGGGCTCGCGACCTGGCCGAGTTGCTCCGTCTGGTACCTGGCTACCTGGTCTCGGGCTTCAACGGCGCCAACCCGACCGCTGCCTATCACGCCCCTATCGACGAGTACGGAACCCGCAACCTGGTGCTCATCAATGGACGCTCG
The DNA here is from genome assembly GCA_025458665.1 of Serpentinimonas sp. Lineage (GTDB taxonomy): Bacteria > Pseudomonadota > Gammaproteobacteria > Burkholderiales > Burkholderiaceae_C > JALOSG01. Next base: position 4,670 of record JALOSG010000111.1, on the reverse strand, counting down.
GTGTATTCCACCGCGTACCAGGGCGGCACCAACCGTGGTATGCAGACCGTGTTGCTCGATGACGTGGAGCGGCTGGAGGTGTTGCGCGGCACCAACTCAGCAGCCTATGGCGCCAACGCGGTGTTCGGTGTCATCAACATTGTCACCCGCCATACCAGCGACTCGCTGGGCAGTTCTGTGGCTACAGCCCTGGGTGGCAACGGCCTGCAGGATTTTCAGTTCCGCTACGGCTGGGGCCAGCCCGGTGCCAGCTACCGCATTTCCGGTGGCGAGCGTTCGGACGACGGCTACTTCGGGATCAATGACAGCCGGCGGCTGATAAATCTCAACTGGCGCGGCGACATCCGGCTCGATGCCAGCACCGATCTCCTGCTGGAGGCGGGCCTCTCCGACCAGGTGTCGGGCGAGGGGTTTGCGGCCAATCCCGACAACGTGCCACGCGACAACACATGGCGCAATGTGTTTGCCCATGCAGCATGGTCCCGGCAGCTTTCCCCCACCGAATCCATCAAGTGGTCGGTGTCGCTCGATGAGGACCGGCTGGTCGACCGTTTCGCATACCCGCTCGATCCGGGGATCACCATCGACTTTGGCAATGTGGAGCGGCGCCTGGATACCGAGTTCCAGCACCAGTTCTCTCCCCTGGACGACATGCGCGTGGTGTGGGGCGTGGGCGCCAAGCAGGACAGCGCCCGAGCACCTTCCATGTTTGGAACGACAGAGGCTGTGAAAGCCCGCGAATGGCGCCTGTTCGGGAATGCCGAGTGGGCCTTTGCGCCAGACTGGCTGCTCAATGCGGGTTTGTTCTTCGGGGACAACAACCGTACAGGAAGTTACCTAGCTCCCCGCCTGATGCTCAACCGGCAACTGGCGCCAGACCATACGCTGCGGGCTGGTGTATCTCGGGGACAACGTGCGCCCACACTGTTCGACCTGGATGCGCGTGTCGTCTACACGCTGGGGCCGGGGCGCCAGCCGCCGCTCACTGCCTTGCCCGCCGGCACCCTGGTGCCCACGTTCACGGGCAACTTGCTGTTGTCGCAGGAACAGGTCACCGCCCAGGAGGTGAGCTACTTTGGCCATTTCCGCGAAGCCCGCCTCACTGTGGACGTGCGTGCTTACCGGGAGCGCCTTGAGGACATCATTGACCTGCAGGCCGTACCCGGCTCGCCATTCAATCTGCAGCGTGTGTTTGTGAACCAGCCCGGGCTCAAGACTTCCGGGGTCGAGTTCCAGATGAAATGGTCGCCCGGCGCCAATACCCAGTTGTGGTGGAACCAGAGCTTTACCGAACTGGACTGGCTCTATGACCGCGACATCGATTCCGTCCCGCCTGGCAAGAGTACCACCCTGGGCCTGTTCCAGAAATTGCCTCACCAGTGGGATCTGACTCTGTTGCTCACGGCCCGGGATGGCATGTCCTGGCGCCGTGAGACTTTCTCTCTGGGTTCCACCACGCGGCTGGACCTCCGGCTGGCCCACCAGTTTCGCCTGGGTCCTTCGCGGGCCGAGGCGGCGCTGGTGTGGCAGGCCCTCAATGGCGATCAGGCCGAGCTCGACTCCCGGACCGAGCGCCTGTTCAAGAGCCGGGTGTTTGCCACCCTGCGCCTGGAGTTCTGATCTGGACCGCCTGCGCCGACACCTGACCACCAGTGCCGCGCTCGGTTGCCTTGGAGCCGTGGCGATGCTGGGCTCGCCTGCGCCTGCCGCCGCGCGCGGGCCCACTGTATGGCTGGCTCTCCCCGAGCGGGGGGGTATCTTCGAGGAGGCAGCGCTGGCACTGCGCGCTGCCCTCGCCCAACTGAACCCCGCTCCCGGCGTGGAGGTCGCTCTGTGGGACGAATTCCGCCCGGAGCGCAACGGAGTGCCCGCGCTGATCGTGGCCATGGGTACGCCCGCTCTGCGTGGCTTGCTGGCGCTGGCTGTCAGTGAACCTGCCCGACGTGCATGGCCGGTGGTGGCTGCGCTGGTACCCAAGAGCAGCTTCGATGCCAGCCCGCCACCGTCAGGTATGCGGGTCAGCGCTGCGTTCCTCGACCAGCCTCTGGCCCGCTATGCGGCCCTGATCGAGCTCGCTTTGCCCGACCGACCCCGGGTGGGGGTGGTGCTCGGGCCCACCTCCGTGGGTTTGCGTGAGGCATTGGCCAGTGCGCTGGCCCAGCGCAGGCTCAGTCTGGCAGACAGCACACTCGGGCCGGGAGCTGGCCCCGAGGCGCTGTTCCCCGCCCTGAGCGATGTACTGGAGCGATCTGACGTGCTGCTGGCCCTGCCGGACCCGCTGGTGGTCAGCGCCGCTTCCTTGCAAAACCTGTTGATTGCTGCCTACCGGCAACGCAAGCCCGTGGTCTCTTTCGCGGCCTCTCACGTCCGGGCTGGCGCTGGCCTGGCGCTCTACACCACGCCCCGCCAGTCTGCCGTGCAGGCCGCAGCCATGGCCGCTACGTGGCTGGCCACCGGCACCTTGCCTGCGCCGCAGTTTGCCACCGCGTTCGAGGTGAGCACGAACGAACGCGTGCTCCGCTCGCTCGGTTTGCCCGCTTCCGATGCAGAGACCCTCACGCGCAGTCTGCGCCAGCGGGAGCCCGAGCGATGATCGGTTCGCGCACCCATTGGGGCATACGCCTGCGCCTGTGGGCTGCTGCGGCGTTACCGGCCTTGCTGGTGGTCGTGCTGCTGCTCGCCGGATTTCTGGACCGCCACAGCCGGGAACTCACCGAAGCACTGACCGACCGTGCCCGGGCATCAACCCAGCAGCTTGCAGGTGCGGCCGAGTTCCCCCTCTTCGCTGGCAACGACGAATCACTCCAGCGCCTGGTAGAGGCGGCGCTGGCAGGGGACGCCCAGATGAAGGGAGCCGTGCTCATAGACGGCGACGGCACTCTGCGCGCCCAGGCCGGCGTGCTCTCCGGACCTCCGTCGTTGCCGCCCAGCTTGCCGCCCCAGGGCGCTACCCGCGCCACCGACGACAGCCTGCTGGTGGTGGTGCCAGTGCGCCTTCAGCCCCTCCCCCTGAACGATCTGTTGAACGAGCCTCCCAGCGGCGCCAGCCAGGCCACGCTGCCCCAGGTGATCGGGTTCGCCATCGTCGAACTCAGCCTGGCTACCTTGAAGGCGCAACAGTTCGACCTGTTGGTCTGGACACTGGCCATCACCGCGCTGGGCCTGCTGTCGGCCGGTCTGGTCTCGGTGGTGATTGCGGCCAGCGTCACCCGCCCGATCGAACACATCAGCTCGGTCGTGACGGGGATTGCCCAGGGGCAGTACACCACCCGGGTCGATACCGAGCGCGCGGGTGTGCTGGCGGCGCTGGGCAGCAACATCAACCGCATGGCCGAGCAGGTGGGTGTGACCCAGGAGAACCTGCGCCTGCAGGTGGAGGCGGCCACCGAGGAACTGCGCCGCCAGCGCGATGCCGCCGAGCGCGCTGCCCGCACCGACAGTCTCACCGGCGTGGCCAGCCGTGGCGCCTTCACCGAAACGGCCGAAGCCGAGATACAGCGCGCCCTGCGCTACCGCCAGCCCCTGTGCATGGTCCTGATCGACCTGGACCACTTCAAGACGGTGAACGACACCCATGGCCATGCCTCTGGCGACGCCGTGCTGGCCAGCTTTGCGCGCACCATCTTCCGCGAGGTGCGTGAGGTGGATGTGATTGGGCGCCTGGGCGGCGAGGAGTTTGCCGTGTTGCTGCCCAACATCAGCGCGGGCGAGGCGGTACAAGTGGCCGAACGCATGCGTTATGCGGTGGAGAAAAGCGAGTTGCGGGTCAACGGCCAGCCGCTGCATTACACCGCCAGCTTCGGTGTGGCCGAGTTCGATCCTCGCGAATTGAGTCTCTCGAGCCTGCTCTCTCGCGCCGACTCGGCGCTTTACGATGCCAAACGGCGGGGCCGCAACCGGGTGGAGCTGGCGGTCTGAACCTCAGGCCATCTACAGCCGAGTTCAGCCCCGTTCAGCCCAGGCGCGACCGGTGCCGTGCAATCTGGTGCAGCACCTGCGTCGGGGCGGTACCGCCCACGGTACTGCGCGCGTTCAACGAGCCGCGCAGGCTGAGCGCATCGAACACGTCTTTGTCTATGAGCGGGTGAAAACCCTGCAGCACAGCCAGCGGCAATTCCGACAGATCCACTTGGTGGGAAGTGGCCGCTTTCACCGCGTGGGCCACGGTTTCGTGGGCGTCGCGGAAGGGCACGCCTTTCTTCACCAGGTAGTCGGCCAGGTCGGTGGCGGTGGCGTAACCGCGCAACGCCGCCTGTTCCATGGCCTCGCGGTTCACACCCAGGCCACCTTCCTTCTGTCCGGTTTGCGCGTTGGTTTGTCCACCTATCATTTCCGAGAAGATGCGCAGGGTGTCCTTCAGGGTGTCCACCGTGTCGAACAGCGGCTCCTTGTCTTCCTGGTTGTCCTTGTTGTAGGCCAGCGGCTGCCCCTTCATCAGCGTGATCAGCCCCATCAGGTGGCCCACCACCCGCCCAGTCTTGCCGCGTGCCAGTTCCGGCACATCGGGGTTCTTCTTCTGCGGCATGATGGAACTGCCCGTGGTGAAGCGGTCGGCAATGCGGATGAAGCCAAAGTTCTGGCTCATCCAGATGATCAGTTCCTCGCTCAGCCGGCTCACATGCACCATGCACAGGCTGGCCGCGGCCGTGAATTCGATGGCGAAATCGCGG
>JALOSG010000290.1 GCA_025458665.1 Serpentinimonas sp. | reverse complement strand
GACCTGCGCCCGGTCTCGCCCTTCTACCGCGTGCGCTTTGACGATGGCACCGAGTTCGACTACACCGGCGACGCCGAGGGCATGAAGCGCGAGGTGGCGCAACTGGCCCCCGGCGACGTGCAGGGCTACCGGGATTTCCTCAAGGCCAGCGAAGCCATCTACAAGGTGGGTTTCGAGGAACTGGGCCATGTGCCCTTCGACCGTTTCACCGACATGCTCAAGGTACTGCCCGCGCTGTTGAAGCTGGAGGGCTACCTGACCGTCTACCAGCTGGCCTGCAAGCACGTGAAGGACGAGCGCCTGCGCATGGTGCTCACCTTCCAGTCGCTGCTGGTGGGCGGCAACCCGTTTGCCACCACGTCCGTCTACTGCCTGATTGCGTTCCTGGAGCGGCGCTGGGGCGTGCACTTTGCCATGGGCGGTACCGGCGCACTCATCACCGGGCTGGTGGACCTGGTACAGGGCCAGGGCGGCAGCGTGCGCTGCAACCAGGGCGTGGCCGAAATTCTGGTGAGCGAGGGCACCGCCCGTGGTGTGCGGCTGGAAAACGGCCAAACCCTGCTGGCCGATGTGGTGGTGTCCAACGCCGACTCGGCCACCACCTACCGCCGCCTCATTGCGCCGCAGCACCGCAAGCGCTGGACCAACAAGAAGATAGAAAAGTCGCGCTATTCCATGAGCCTGTTCGTCTGGTACTTCGGCACGAAACGCCAGTACCCCGGCGTGGCGCACCACACCATTGCGCTGGGGCCGCGCTACCGCGAACTGCTGGGCGACATTTTCGACCGCAAGAAACTGGCCGACGATTTCAGCCTGTATCTGCACCGCCCCACGGCCACCGACACCTCTCTGGCGCCCCCGGGTTGCGACGCGTTTTACGTACTCTCGCCCGTGCCGCACATGGACAGCGGCGTGGACTGGGAGGCTGCCGCCGAACCCTACCGCCAGAAGATACAGCAGCGGCTGGAAGAAACCCTGCTGCCCGGCCTGGGTGATGCGCTGGTGACGTCCCGGCTGCTCACCCCGCGCGACTTCCAGGACCGGCTTTCCTCCTACAAGGGTGCCGCTTTCGGGCTGGAGCCTGTGCTGTGGCAAAGCGCATGGTTCCGCCCCCACAACCGCAGCGAGGACGTGGCGGGTCTTTACCTGGTGGGTGCCGGTACGCACCCGGGGGCTGGTCTGCCGGGGGTGCTGTCTTCGGCCCGCATCCTCGATACGGTGGTGCCGCACGGCGACAGCCTGCGAACTGATCAGCCATCGGGTGTGGCCGCCCTCACATCGGGGTCACCACCCCTGGCGGATGCCCACGGCAAGCCGCTGGTGGCATGAACCCAGGCCCGCGCATGACCAATGCCCCCGACCGGACCGCCCAGGCCCGTGCCGACATGGCTGCCTGCCGCGCCGCGCTGCGCGAGGGCTCCTACACCTTCTACGCCGCCTCGCTCATTCTGCCGCCCTCGATACGCGAACCGGCATCGGCCCTGTACGCCTTCTGCCGCCTGGCCGATGACGTGGTGGACAACGGCCACAACCCGCATGCTGCAGTGGCGCTGCTGCGCCGCCGCCTCGATCTGGCCTACCGCCCGGCACCCACGGGGACCGGGGCGCTGCACGAGTTCTCCGAGCCGGTGGACCGCGCCATGGCCGCCCTGGTGCAGGAGTTCGACATACCGCGCACCCTGCCCGAAGCGCTGCTGGACGGCTTCGAGTGGGACGCCAACGGCCGGCGCTACGAAACGCTGGAAGATGTGCAGGATTACGCCGCCCGCGTGGCCGGTAGCGTGGGCGCCATGATGGCCCTCCTCATGGGTGTGCGCAGCCCGCAGGGCCTGGCGCGCGCCTGCGACCTGGGCGTGGCCATGCAGCTCTCCAACATTGCGCGCGACGTGGGCGAAGACGCCCGCATGGGCCGCCTGTACCTGCCGCGCCAGTGGCTGCGCGAAGCCGGTGTGGACCCCGACCTGTGGTTGGCACAGCCCGAATTCACGCCCGCCATTGCCATTGTGGTGCAGCGCCTTACGCGGAAATTGGCCGCGAAGTGGCACGGCGCGGGGGCGATTCGGTGTCGCAGCGCGCCGTGGTGCCCCGCTCACGCAAGGCCTGGCTGCTCGCGCAAGCCTTTGTGCGGCTGGCTCCGCGCAGCGGCGCAACCCCGCTCGCTTGCCTGAACGCCACCCGCTATCTGGTGGAGGCAGCGGCGCAAGACACCGCATCGGCATCGGCCCAGCCGCGCACCGGGACAAGCCCCGGCCCGCACGCCGGTGAATTGGCGCAGGTGGCAGAATGGTGGCACCTGGGCAAACGGGCTGAGCAGCGCGCCACCTGGGTCATCGATCTGTTCGAGCGGCTGGAACGGCGCGAGCGTTTGCTGGGAGCCTCCCCGCTCATGCAGGCTGGCAGAAAGTAGCGAGGCAGCAAGCCATGAGTTCGTCTTTGTTGATTGGCCTGGAAATGGCCGGGGTGCTGGGCGCGGTCCTGCTGTGGGGCTTCTGGGAGCTCTATACGCTGCGCCGGGACAATCGCCGTGCGGCCGAGGCCGAGGCAGCCAAAAAACAGGCCGATCCCGCGGCCACCGAAGCACCACCCCATTCGGGTTCCTGATTCAAGGTATTCGCTCAGCGCGCTGCCTGGCCCACCTGGCCTGCCCAGCGCGGCATGCGGAACGGCAGCATGGCCTGCACCACCGGCCGAACCCATCGGCGCATGTCCAGGCTCTCGTGCACCGCTGTGGCGTCCTCGCCCAGCAACCGCGTTCTCAAGACGGTGCGGCTGTAAAACGGCCCATCCTCCAGGGTCTGCAGCGCCTGCGCTCCAGCCACCGAGTCC
>JALOSG010000110.1 GCA_025458665.1 Serpentinimonas sp. | reverse complement strand
CAGTGGGTGGCCATAGACCCGGCACACGGCTGGTGGCTGATGGGCCTGGCCCTCACCGGCTTTGCCGGGCAGGTGGCCATCACCGAGGCGTTCCGGCACGGGCAGGCCTCTGCGGTGGCGCCGTTCGAGTACTCGGCGCTGGCCTGGGCCATTGCGCTGGACTGGCTCATCTGGACGGTGCTGCCCGACGGCTACACCCTGGCTGGCGCCGCGGTGATTGTGGCCAGCGGGCTGTTTCTGCTGCGGCGAGAGAAAGCTCAGGCCAACTGACCCGGCGCGCCTTCGGCAGTCAGCGCTTCGAACAACTGCCGCAACGTGGCCTGCGTGCGAGCGAATCCATCGTTCAGGGCCAGCGTGTCTTCGTCCATGTAAAGCCGCTTGTTGATTTCCAGCTGTATGGAATGCCGGCCCTGCGCGGGATTGCTGTAGCGGCGCACCAGTTCCACGCCCTTGTAGGGGTGGTTGACCATGACGCTGTAGCCCTGCTGGCGCAACCAGGTGGCCATGCGCTCGGTGATGTCTGCCGCTGCCGTGCTGTGGTCCCGGTCGCCCAGCACAAAATCTGCATGGGTTTCCCCGGGAAATTCGGTGGAGAAAGGCCCCGCCACCGCCGGCATGGAATGGCAGTTGATGTGCAGCACCCAGCCGTGGCGCCGGTACGCGGCGTTGAGCAGGTGCTCCAGCCGCTCGTGGTATGGGCGCCAGCACTGGTCTATGCGCTGGCGGGCCTCCTCTGCGGTCATCGGCCTGCTGTAAATGGGCGTGCCGTCGTCCAGCGTGCGCCAGATAAGGCCCTTGCCCAGGCGCACTTTGCCACTTTCCTCGACCGGGTCGGGCCAGGGTTCGGCCAGCAGCGTGGGGTCCATGTCGGTGAGCGCGCGGTTCACATCGATATAGCTGCGCGGGAACAGTGCCTCCAGCCAGCTGGCACCCAGTTCGGGCACGAAGCGGTACAGACGCTCCACGTGGGTGTCTTCCACGCGCCGCAGCGCAGCCAGCGGACAAGCATAGGCAAAGCCGGGCGGGTAGCTGGTGCCGCTGTGGGGCGAGTCGAACACCAGCGGGCTGGTGCCTTCAGACCAGGCCAGTGCTGGGGTGGCAGTGCGGTGGGGCATGGATGCACTCTACCCCAGGGCTGCTTTCAGTCCATGCCCATGGGCCAGACCACCCCGTTGTCGTTCAGGATGGCGTCCAGGGGCACATCGTGGGTCTCTGGAAGCAAATCGGGAAGGAAACCAGTGGTGTAGCCCAAACCCACGGTGTAGGGCTTTCCGTGTCCTTGGGCTTGGGAATGCCGTAGGCGTCTTCTTCCATGGGGCAACCCGGGTACCACGTGTGAAAGGTCAATGTTTTGTCTACCTTGTTCACTACCGGCAAGCCGATGCGACGGCGCTGCCGGGCGCCTGCGGCATCCGCCTCCATACCCGCTTCCTGCCAGCGGAACAAGGCCGGGAGCGGATCGAATTCCCCCTTGATGGGCCAGTACGCGCCAATCACCACGTCGGGGCGGCCCACCAGCCACACGCGCATGACGCGCTGCAGCGCCTCATTGCGTTCTTGCCGGTCCTGCAGAGACTCGCGCTGGGCCACCAGTTCCCTGCGCCACTGCGCCTTCTGCGCGCTGTGTAACGGTGGCTGTGGCGGGCGGGCATCGGCGTTTTTGTTGTCCATAATGGAAGCCTGACAGGGGAATGGCTATGTTTGGTCGATTGTTGACTATTTTGGCGCACGGTGTTTTGGCTTTGTCCCTGCCGGGCGCGGCCGGTGTTGCGTGGGCGCAAAGCAGCCCTGCCAAATCGGCGCCGACGCCAACGCTGAGCGCTGCGCCCTCCTCGCAAGACCGCATTCTGTTGGAGATGCGCGATGCCTTTGCCAAAAAGGACAGCCGCACACTGACCAGCCTGCTGCCCCGGGTGGCAGGACATCCGCTGGAGCCTCTGGCGGCATATTGGGAGCTGGCCACCCGCCTGGATACGGCCAGCCACCAGGAGATACGCAGCTTCCTTCAGCGCAACGCAGGCAACTACTACGAGGACCGTCTGCGCAACGACTGGCTGTTGCTGCTGGGCAAGAACGGTGATTACGACACCTTCAGTGCCGAGCTGCCGCTGTTCCGCATGAACGACGACCGGCAGGTGCAGTGCCACGCGCTGCTGGTGGAGTACCGCCGCACCGGCCGCAATGTGGCCGCCGAAGTGGCCGAACGCTGGCTGGCCCAGCGCGATGCCGACGACGGGTGCACCGCCGCCGCCAAAGCCATGATCGATGCCGGGCTCATGCCCGAGCACGTGGCCTGGGTGAAGGCGCGGCTGGGTATGGAGAACAACCGGCCACGGGCCGCCGCGCAGGCGGTGGGGCTGCTGAACCCCGAATGGGAAGCCGTCGTGTCGCGGCTCCATGGTTCCCCTGCGCAGTACCTGGACGAGAAGATCACCGCCATTCGCCCACGCACCAAAGAGTTCGTGACGCTGGCGCTGGTGCGCCTGGCCACCGCCGACCCCGAGGCCGCGGTTCCCCATGTGAGCAAAACACGCTGGCAGGCCCAGTTGACGGAAGAGGAACTGGGCTACGTGTGGGGCGTGATTGGCAAGCGCCGCGCGCAACGCCTCAACGACACTGCCATGGAGGCGTTTGAGCGGACCGACACCCGCCATCTGGAGTCCGACCACCTGGTGTGGAAGGCCCGTGCCGCGCTGCGTGCGGGCCAGTGGGCGGCGTTGGAAAGGGCGGTAGCCGCCATGCCTGCTGCGCAGCAGAACGACCCCACGTGGGTGTACTGGCGCGCTCGGGCGCTGCAGGCGCGCAACCAGCCTGCCACGGCCCTCTTCGAGCAGATTGCCGACACCCGCGGCTTCTACGAACAACTGGCACTGGAGGCCCTGGGCCTGCCAGTGAAGCCGCCCGCGGCTCCTCCTGCCCCCACCGAAGCCGAGCGCCAGTTGGTTTTACAGAATGCCGGCCTGCAGCGCGCTTTGACGGCTTTCGAGATCGGGCTGACCACACCTGCCATCCGCGAATGGACCTACGAAGTCGCCCTGCACACACCGGGCGGCCTGCCAGACCGGGAACTGTTGGCGGCAGCCGAACTGGCCTGCGCCCGCGAGGCCTGGATCCTGTGTATCAACACCAGCAAGCGCACTCGCGATGTGGTCGATATGGCACAGCGCTTCCCCATGCCCTTCAAAGACGCCGTGGTGCAGCGCTCCCGCGAGATCGGGCTGGATCCGGCCTATGTCTACGGACTCATCCGCCAGGAGAGCCGCTTTCTTATCAACGCCCGTTCTCACGTGGGCGCTTCGGGGCTCATGCAGGTCATGCCAGCCACGGCACAGTGGACGGCGCGGCGCATAGGCTTGACCAATTTCCAGCCGCACCAGATCAACGAGCGAGACACCAACATCGCCATCGGCACGGCCTATCTGAAGCTGGCGCTGGATGACTTCGAGGGCTCGCTGCCCATGGCTGCAGCGGCCTACAATGCCGGCCCGGGGCGCCCGCGCAACTGGCGCAACGGCCCGGTGCTGGAAGCGGCCATCTGGATCGAGAACATCCCCTTCCAGGAAACCCGCGACTATGTGAAGAAGGTGCTGGCCAACACCACCAACTATGCGGCCATTCTGACCGGGCAGCCGCAGCGCCTGAGCAGCCGCCTGGGAGAGGTGGGACCGCGACCGGCCACCGCGCGGGCGCCCAATACCGACCTGCCCTGAGCGCGGCGCAGACCCCCAACGCGCGGCAGGCACTGGTTCTCTGTTTGTCTCTTTGTCCTCTATGAAAAAAGTACTGGTTCTGGGCGGCAGCGGTTTTGTGGGCCGCCACGTGTGCGAAAAACTCAATCGGCTGGGCATCCGCGCCACAGTCCCCACACGCCGCGCGATCAACGCGCGCGACGTGCAGACGCTGCCCATGGTCGATGTGCTGGAAGCCAACGTGCACAGCGAAGCCGACCTGGCGCGCCTCATCCCGGGCCATGATGCGGTGGTGCTGCTGGTGGCCATCCTGCATGGCAGCGCGGCCGAATTCGAGCGCACCCACGTCGAGCTACCGCGCCGGGTCGCTGCTGCCATGCGGCAAGCCGGCGTCAAGCGCCTGGTGCATGTCAGTGCGCTGGGTGCCAGCACTGAAGGCCCATCGCTGTACCAGAAGAGCAAGGCCGGCGGCGAAGCCGTGCTGAAGAGCAGCGGCCTGGACGTCACGGTGCTGCGCCCCAGCGTGATTTTTGGCGCTGAAGACCAGTTCCTGAACCTCTTTGCACGCTTGCAGACTGTGGCGCCTTTCGTGCCACTGGCTGGCGCCGGGACGCGCTTCCAGCCGGTCTGGGTGGTGGACGTGGCCGAAGCGGTGGTACGCAGCCTGCAACGCCCCGAAACCGCTGGCCAGATCATCGAATGCACCGGCCCGGAGGTGCTCACCCTGGCCCAACTGGTACAACTGGCTGGCCGCCTGTCCGGTCATCCGCGCCCGGTATTCGGCATCCCCAAGGGGCTGGCACTGTTGCAAGCCAGACTCATGGAACTGATGCCGGGCCAGCCACTGATGAGCCGCGACAACCTCAAGTCCATGGAAGTGGACAACGTTGCCAGTGGCCAATGGCCAGGCCTGGAAGCGCTGGGGATCACACCCGCTGCCATCGGACCTGCGGCGGCCGCCTACCTCGACCGGTTGGGCCGTGCCGACCCCCTGATCAATGTGCGCCGCCACGCCCGGCGTTGACATTCCCCAGCTTCACATCCCCAGCAAAGGCCTGCCATGTCGACCGTTCCTTCCGCGAGTCCCCTACCCCGCAAGACCGCCCGGCGCAGCCAGGCCGCAGGCAAAGCCACGAGCGTGCCCGGTACGTCCCCAGCGGACTCGATGCCGGCCATCACCTCCTCGGCGTACCGCCTGGAACACCAGCGCGAAGTGGTGAATCGTCTCAGGCGCATTGAGGGACAGGTGCGCGCGCTGGTGGACATGGTGGAGGGCGGGCGCTCCTGCGAGGACGTGGCCCAGCAGATGTCGGCTGCGCGCAAGGCCATGGACAAGGCCTTCTACCGCATGATGGCCTGCTCGGTGATGGAGGCCGTGCAGGTGGCCGACGAGCACACCCTGCGCGAGGTGGAACGCTCCACACAGATCCTGCAGAAGTACGCCTGAACGCCGTTTTTCTGACTTCCCCGCCATGCCCGCTCCCACCGACCTGCGCCTCTACATAGGCAACAAGAACTATTCCTCGTGGTCCATGCGGCCCTGGGTGCTGCTGCGCCAGGCGGGCATTGGGTTCCAGGAAGTCATGGTCCGCTTCGATTCGTTCGCGGCGGGCTCCCAGTTCAAGCAACAACTGCAGGGCGTGAGCCCGACCGGCAAAGTGCCCGTGCTGCAGGCCCGTGTGGGCGCCGAAGACGTGGCCGTGTGGGACACGCTGGCCATTGCCGAATTCGTGGCCGAGCAGTTTCCCGCACACCAGCTATGGCCACAGGACCCGGCAGCCCGCGCACTGGCCCGCAGCGCCTGTGCGGAAATGCATTCGGGCTTTGGCGCCCTGCGCAGCGCCTGCCCCATGAACATCGAGGCGCAACTGCCGCAGGTGGGAGCCCTCATCTGGCGCGACAACGCCGCCGTGCGCGCCGATGTGGCCCGACTGCACACGCTGTGGGAGGGGCTGCTGGCGCGCTCGGGTGGGCCGCTGCTGTTCGGCGCGTTTTCTGTGGCCGATGCCTACTTCGCGCCGGTATGCATGCGCCTGAACACCTACGCGCTGCCTGTGTCTGCCACGGTACAGGCCTACGTGGACCGCGTCACCGCGCTGCCGGGCGTGCAGGCCTGGATACAGGAGGCCCTGGCAGAACAGGACTTTCTCGATTTCGAGGAACCGTACCGGCTGGGCCGCTGAACATGCAGATTTACCTGGTGGGCGGTGCGGTGCGGGATGCCCTGCTGGGCCAGGCGCACGGTGCTCATGCCGTACCCTCCGCCCACACCGACCGCGACTGGGTCGTGGTCGGTGCCACCCCCGAGGCTATGGTGGCGCAAGGCTACATCCCCGTGGGGCGCGACTTCCCAGTGTTCCTGCACCCCACCACCCGGGAGGAATACGCGCTGGCCCGCACCGAACGCAAAACCGCACGCGGCTACCACGGCTTCGAATTCCTCACCGATCCTGGCGTGACGCTGGAGGAAGACCTGGCCCGCCGGGATCTCACCATCAACGCCATGGCCATTGCACTGGAAGACCTGGCGCCCGATGGCAGCCCACAACCCGCCTCACATACCGACCAGCACACCGGCGGCCTGAAAGGCCTGGTAGACCCCTACGGCGGCGCGAAAGACCTGCAGGCAGGCCAATTGCGCCATGTGACAGATGCCTTCCACGAAGACCCGGTGCGCCTGTTGCGCATGGCGCGCTTTGCCGCTCGCTGGCCTGCCTTCAGGGTGGCCCCGGACACCCTGGCCCTGTTGCGCCACATGGTGGAACACGGAGAGATCGACCATCTGGTGCCCGAACGGGTGTGGCAGGAGCTCTCGCGCGGGCTCATGGAACGCCAGCCCTCGCGCATGCTGGCCTTGCTGCGCGAGTGTGGCGCGCTGGCCGTGCTGCTGCCCGAAGTAGACCGCCTGTGGGGCGTACCGCAACCGCCCGAACACCACCCGGAGGTGGATACCGGCCTGCACCTCATGCTGGTGCTGGACCAGAGCGCACGGCTGGGCGCCAACCTGCCCACCCGCTTTGCCTGCCTGTGCCACGACCTCGGCAAAGGCACCACTCCGGCCGATGTGCTGCCCCGCCACATCGGCCACGAGGCCCGCAGCGTGCACCTGCTGCACCCCCTGTGCGACCGCTGGCGCGTGCCCAACCCGTGCCGCGAACTGGCCGAGGTGGTGGCGCGCGAGCACGGCAACATCCACCGCTGCCTGGGGTTTGGCGCCGAAGCGCTGCTGCGCCTGCTGGAGCGCTGCGACGCGCTGCGCAAACCCGCGCGCTTCCGCGATGCACTGCTGGCCTGCGAAGCCGATGCGCGCGGGCGTACTGGCCGCGAGAACGATCCCTACCCCCAGCGAGTCCTGCTGGAACGCCTGCTCGATGGGGCGCTGGGTGTGGCCACGCAGCCGCTGGCGCAAGAGGCCATGGCGCGCGGGCTACAGGGTGAGGCGGTGGGCCGGGTCATACACGCGGCGCGGCTGCAGGCGGTGGAAGCAGCGCTCCAAAACTCATCGCTGGGCTGAGCAAACCGCACCAACCTTACAGCGTGTGCGTGCGGTCCCCCACCGCGTGGCCCAGGGGCACCCAGTCTGCCTGCCCTGCGGTGCGCGGGGCCACGGTGAGCACCTTGAACAGTTCGCCCATTTCGTGCTCGTTCACCAGCCGCGCCAGTTGCGCACGTTCGGCCAGCGACAGGGGCTCGGTGTGGTCCAGCAACCCGCAATTGATGAGGAAGCGCCCCTGGCTGCAGTAGCCCAGCACGTCCAGCCCCGCCTCCTGCGCCGCCAGCGCCACCCCCGTGAAATTCACATGCGCCGTGATGTCCTTGTGGCCCACATCGGCCAGCGGCTGGTCGTCGGCACGGTGGGCGCGGTGGCACATCAGCGTACCGGCGGAGCGTTGCGGGTGGTAGTACTCGGACTCGGGGAAGCCGTAGTCGATGAAGAAACCCGCGCCCTGCACCCAGCAGTCGCCCAGGGTGCGCATGAAGGCTTCGGCGTGCGGGTGGATTTCGGTGAGGTAGTCGTGGTTGCCAGGAATATCCACCGGCGGGCGCAGGGCCGTGGGGCGGTCCTGCCAGACCAGGCCTGCGGGAACATGCTGGCCGGCGGCCTCGGCACTGGAGCCTACCCAACCCACGCCGCGCTCGTGCCACACGCCGGCCTTGCGCACCAGCAGTTTCACTGGCATGGCGTCCAGCACTTCGTTGGCCAGCAAAACACCTGCCATGCGCTCGGGCAGGCGGTCTTCCCACACCACACGCTCCGCCAGCGCGGGGGCCATCGCCTGCAAGCGTTGCTGCTGGCGCTGGCGCAAATCGGCCGACAGCTCCACGATGTGGTACTTCTGCAGAAGCGGACCACCCGCCGACGCTGCGCCGTCTGGCAAGGCCAGGGCCCCCAGCACCTGCTGCGCCAGTGCACCCGTGCCGGCACCAAATTCCCACACCTCGGTGGTGCCAGTGGCCTGCAGCGCCTGCGCCACCTGGCGCGCCAGCGTGCGGCCAAACCACGGCGACATTTCAGGGGCGGTGACAAAGTCGCTCCCGTCCCGCGGCATGGCACCCAGCTTCACGGTGTCGCGGGCGTAATAGCCCAGCCCGGGCTCGTACAACGCCATCTGCATGAAGGCATCGAAGGGAAGCCAGCCTCCAGCGGCTTCCAGGGTGGATTGCACGCGCTGCAGCAGGGGGCTGGATAAAATCGGGGCTTGGGCGCTCATGAGGCTGGCATTGTCCACGAAGGTGGGTGCGTGCGTCTCCTACGGATAGACCTGCCCCGCTTTGCGCAGCCCTGTTTCGGCGCCATCTCCCACCACCTCACTCCGTACCCCATGCCCTCTTCATCCTCCGAAGCCACCGCCCACAGTGCCTCCCGCCATGTGCTGGTCACGGGGGCGGGCAAGCGCATGGGCCGCTACATCGCGCTGGCACTGGCCCAGGGCGGCTGGAACGTGGCGGTGCATTGCCACCGCTCGGAAGCCGATGCCCAGCAAACCGCCGCCGACTGCCAGGCCCTGGGCGTGCGCAGCGCCGTGCTGAAAGCCGATCTGGCCGATGAAGCCGCCGTGCGCCAACTGGTGCCCGCCGCGGCCGAGGCACTGGGTGGCCTGAACGCCGTGGTGAACAACGCCTCGCTGTTCGAGCACGACAGCGCCGACAGCTTTTCCCACGCCCGCATGGAGCAGCACTGGCGCACCAACACCGCAGCACCCGTGCTGCTGGCGCAGGCGCTGCACCAGCACCTGAAGGACACGCCGGGCAAGCCCGAGGAAGCCGGGCGCCCGCGCGGCGCCGTGGTGAACCTGCTGGACCAGAAGCTCTGGAACATGAACCCGGACTTCTTCAGCTACACCCTTTCCAAGGCCGCGCTGGAAGCCGCCAACACCATGCTGGCGCTGGCCCTGGCACCGCTGGTGCGGGTGGTGGGTGTGGCGCCTGGCCTCACGCTCACCAGCCACATGCTGACCGACGACAAGTTTGCCGAACTGCACCGCCAGTCGCCGCTGGGGCGTTCATCGGCACCCGAAGACGTGGCCGCCACCGTGCGCTTTGCGCTGGAGAACAGCTCCATCACGGGCACCACGCTGCTGGTGGACGGTGGCCAGCACCTCCTGCGTTTCGAGCGCGATTTCTCCCTCATGTAACCCGGCCCGGAATCACGCCCATGAGCACCTCCAAAGGCAACCAGACCCTGACCCTGACCGGCCTGCGCTTCAACGCCAACCTCGGCATCCTGGACCACGAAAAAACCGCGCCCCAGCCCATCCAGGTGGACGCTGAACTGAACCAGGGCACACAACCGCTGGCGCCGGTGGACGACCACATCCACCATGTGCTCGATTACCGCAAGGTGCGCGAGATCATCATTGCCGAGTGCACCGCCGAGCACGTGAACCTGCTGGAGAGCCTGATCGGCAAACTCACGCACCGGCTGTCGCAACTTCCCGGCGTGATTGGCGTGCGGGTGCGCATTGCCAAGCTGGAAATATTCGACGACTGCGAAGTCGCCATACGCATGGAGAGTGGCCAATGGTGAACACAGCCAGCACCATCACTGCGGCCGAACGCCAGCAGCGCGAAGACCACAAGCTGGAAAAGCGCCTGTGCCGGCTCATGGGCCAGGCCATTGGCGACTACCGCATGATCGAGGAGGGCGACAAGGTCATGGTCTGCCTGTCGGGCGGCAAGGACAGCTATGCCCTGCTCGACATC
>JALOSG010000109.1 GCA_025458665.1 Serpentinimonas sp. | reverse complement strand
GGACCCAGACCCAGGCCAGGGAGTCCCGGCGGTGGCTGCATCGGACAAGGCATAGCCGCGCTGCGCCTTGCTGGTGTCGAACGGCAGCAAAGGCAGGGTTTCAGCCAGTTCGCTGGCCAGTTCGAACAGGTCCTCGGGGCTGCCCTGCACCAGCTCCAGTTCCAGTTCCAGCATGGGCTGGACCAGCGCGCCTGCCTGTACGGAGCCCGCATCCAGCGCCACCTCCATGACTGCGCCGCTGCGCCTGCGCACCAGCCACAGCGTGCGCTCGCAACGGGTCTGAAAGCGGGGTTGCAGCGCAGCAAACCGGGTTCCGTCGGGGTCCAGTTCGGCCCACGGCGAACCGGCCAAAGCCGCCAGGCTCAGTTGTTTGCCGCGCACCGCACGCTCCCACTCTCCGCGCTGGCTCAGTCCTCCCTGCGAATGGCCCGCAGTCTTGAAGGTCTGCAACCACGGTGTCCGTGGCGTTGCCCCGCTGGCATCGGGCCTGCTTGCCGGGTCCTTGCGGGTGGTTCGGCGCAAGCGCAGGGCGCTGCGCTGGCTGCGCAGATACTGCTCGGGCGTGTCGAAGTAGATGTTCCACAGCTGGGTCACCTGAGGTTGCCGGCGTCGCAGCGCCGGCGAGCGCTGCAGGGCCTGGCGCGCCTGTGCGGCTGTCAGCCCGGGAATGAGCAGCTTGAGTTCGATTTCGGCGCTGGTGGAAGACGACATGACAGTTCAAAGCTGCGGAAGACTCCGCGATGAAAATCCAAGAGCAGGGAACCCAGGTGCCCCCCAGGAGACAAAATTACCATGCCCGTCCAATCTCATCTACCTTGCCCATCTTCGCGCCAGCGCCATGGGGGCTCCCTGCGGTACGTCTGTGCTGTGGTCGTTGGCTCCATGCTCGTCCTGGCTGCAGCGCAGAATGCTGGCGCCACCCTGCCCGAACCCTGGCGTGTGGTCACCATCAACGACCGCATCAAGCCCACCCAATACCAAACCGCCCAGGTAGATGGTGTGGCCGCCTTTGAAGCCCAGGCCGATGGCAGCATGGCCCTGCTCGCCCGCCCGCTGGAGGTGGACCTGAACGCCACTCCCGTGCTGTGCTGGCGTTGGCGCGTGGAGCGTGTGCTGGAAAAGGCCGACATGGCCACCAAGGCCGGTGACGATTACGCGGCCCGGGTGTATGTGGCCTTCTCTTTGCCCCCAGAAGCCATGAGCTTTGGCGTGCGGGCACAGCTGCGCCTGGGGCGCACCATTTTTGGCGATTTGCTGCCCGATGCCGCGCTGAACTACGTGTGGGACAACCGCTACCCCGTGGGCACCGAGAAGTCCAATGCCTACACCGACCGCACCCGCATGGTGGTGCTGCAGACCGGCCCGGAGCGTGTGGGCCAATGGGTGACGGAGCGCCGCGATGTGCGTGCCGATGTGGTCCGCGCCTTTGGCACCGACCGCGCCCGGCCCACGCTGCTGGCCGTGGCCGCCGACACCGACAACACCGGCGAGCGCGCCCGCTCCGCCTTCGCTGATTTGCAGTTCGTGGCCGCCGACGCCCCCTGTCCGTTCTGAACCGTGCGCGCGCGACTATTTCCGGCACAATTTGCCGTGTAACAGACTGCAACGCCATGACTACCCCTTCCACGCCATCCTCCCCGGACACCACCTCCCAGCTCCCCCCGGCCGACAAGGCCCGCATCCTGGCGCAGGCCCTGCCTTACATACGCAAGTACCACGGCAAGACCATGGTCATCAAGTACGGCGGCAATGCCATGACCGACCCGCTGCTGCAGGCCGCTTTTGCCGAGGATGTGGTGTTGCTGAAGCTGGTGGGTATCAACCCGGTGGTGGTGCACGGTGGCGGCCCGCAAATCGAGCGCCTGCTGCAGCGGCTGGGCAAGGAGGGTAAGTTCATCCAGGGCATGCGCGTGACGGATGCCGAAACCATGGAAGCCGTGGAATGGGTGCTGGCCGGCGAGGTGCAGCAGGACATTGTGGGCCTCATCAACCAGGCCGGCGGCAAGGCGGTGGGCCTGACCGGGCGCGACGGCGGGCTGATCCGCGCACGCAAGCTGCGCATGGTGGACCAGCAGGACCCGAACGTGGAGCACGACGTGGGCCTGGTGGGCGACATCGTGGGCATAGATCCCAGCGTGGTCAAAGCTTTGCAGGACGACCAGTTCATCCCGGTGGTCAGTCCTATTGGTTTTGGTGAGCAGAACGAGAGCTACAACATCAACGCCGATGTGGTGGCCGCCAAGCTGGCCACGGTGCTGCAGGCCGAAAAGCTGCTCATGCTCACCAACATTCCGGGTGTGCTGAACAAAGCCGGCGCACTGCTCACCGAACTCACCATGCGCCAGATCGACGAGCTCATGGCCGACGGCACCATCAGCGGCGGCATGATCCCCAAGCTGGCCGGCGCGCTCGATGCCGCGCGCAGCGGCGTGAATGCGGTGCACATCATCGACGGGCGGGTGCCGCACGCCATGCTGCTGGAAATCCTGAGCGATCAGGCTTTTGGCACCATGATCCGTTCGCACTGATTTTTCTACCACGGGGCACGCCACCATGACCGAAGACACGCTGGAGCCAGAGCAGGTCAAACGCAGCCGCCCCAAGCCGGGCGAACGGCGCCTGCAAATCCTGCAGGCACTGGCCGAAATGCTGCAGAGCCCGGGCGGAGAGCGTGTCACCACCGCTGCTCTGGCGCAGAAGCTGCAGGTGAGCGAGGCGGCGCTGTACCGGCACTTTGCCAGCAAGGCGCAGATGTTCGAGGACCTCATCGAGTTCATCGAGCAGAGCGTGCTGGGCCTCATCCAGCAGGTCACCGACCGCGAGCCCGCGCCGCATTTGCAGGTGCGCCACCTGGTGCAACTGGTGCTGCAGTTCACGCAGGCCAACCCGGGTATGGCGCGCGTCATGGCCGGGGATGCGCTGGTGCACGAACACGAGCGCTTGCAAACGCGCATGAACCTGCTGTTCGACAAGGTGGAATCGGCCATGAAGCAGCGGCTGCGCGAGGCGGAACACCCGCAGGCGGCCGTTCTGTCGGCGGTGCTGTCGGCGTTTGTGCTGGGACGGGTACAGCGCTACGTGCGCTCGGGTTTCCGCCGCGTACCTACCGAACAGCTGGACGATTGCCTGGCCTTGATGCTGGGCTGACGCGGCAGCCGGCTGCTGGTACTCCAGGGCCGCCCCAGGCTCGAAAAATTTTTCATCTCGGTACTTGACGGGGAGCAGCTTGTCCATAAAATAGCACGACCGTTCGTTTTATTTTGTGAGCCCTGCCGCTGTGTCCCGTCCGCCTTCTCCTGCTTCACTGCCTGCGTCCAAGCCCGCCTCGAAAGCGTTGCACAAGGGCCAGCTCACCAAAGCCGCCATCGTGGATGCGGCTCTGGGCTTGGCCGCCCAGGTGGGCCTGGAGGGCTTGAGCATAGGCGCCATCGCCGAAGTCATGCAGATGAGCAAATCGGGCGTGTTTGCCCACTTCGGTTCGCGCGAGGAACTGCAGATTTCGGTGGTGAACGAATACCACCACCGCTTCGAGCAAGAGGTGTTCTACACCGCCCTGAAGCAGCCGCGCGGCCTGCCCCGGCTGCGCGCCCTGTTCGACAACTGGATGCGCCGCACCTCCATGGAGATCGATTCCGGCTGCGTGTACATCAGCGGCGCGGTGGAGTTCGACGACCGCCCAGGCCCGGTGCGGGACGCGCTGGTGGCCACGGTGAACACCTGGCAGGCCGCAGTGAAGCGCGCCGTGCAGCTGGCCATAGACGAAGGGCACCTGTTGCCCGACACCGACCCGGCGCAACTGGCCTTCGAGATCCACGGCCTCATCCTGGTGGTGCACTACGAAGCCCGCTTCCTCAAGACGCCCGGTGCCGTAGACCGCGCCCGCCGCGCCTTTGACCACATTCTTTCCTTGCATCTGCCGGAGCCGGCCAACGCGTGAACCTTGTGAACGCCCGGTCCCCTTTCTGAATCCACCCCACCACTTTCCTCTTTCTTTTTCCCGGAGACCTCCATGCCCACCTACACCCCGCCCGTTCGCGACATGCAGTTCGTCATGCACGAAGTCTTCAACGTCGTGGAAGAACTCAAGGCCTGCCCCAACCACGCCGAGGTGGATGCGGACACCATCAACGCGGTGCTGGAAGAGGGCGGCAAGTTCGCCTCCGAGGTGGTCTTCCCGCTGAACATTTCTGGCGACGAAGAAGGCTGCGTGCTGGACAAGACCACCCACGAGGTGAAAGCGCCCAGCGGCTTCAAGGAAGCCTACGCGCAGTATGTGGAAGGCGGCTGGCCTGCACTCAGCTGCGACCCCGAATTTGGCGGCCAGGGCCTGCCCTTCGTGGTCAACCAGTGTTTCTACGAAATGCTCAACAGCGCCAACCAGGCCTGGACCATGTACCCGGGCCTGAGCCACGGCGCCTACGAGTGCCTGCACGCACACGGCACGCCCGAGCAGAAGGCCGTGTTCCTGCCCAAGCTCACCACCGGCGAATGGACCGGCACCATGTGCCTGACCGAGCCGCACTGCGGCACCGACCTGGGCATGCTGCGCACCAAGGCCGAGCCGCAGCCCGATGGCACCTACCGCCTCACCGGCCAGAAAATCTTCATCAGTGCCGGTGAGCACGACCTGGCCGAGAACATCGTGCACCTGGTGCTGGCCCGCCTGCCCGATGCACCCATGGGCAGCAAAGGCATCAGCCTGTTTCTGGTGCCCAAGTACCACGTGAATGCCGACGGTTCGCTGGGCGAGCGCAACGGCATTTACTGCGGCGGCCTGGAGCACAAGATGGGCATCCACGGCAACGCCACCGCGCAAATGGTGCTGGACGGCGCCGTGGGCACGCTGGTGGGCCAGCCGCACAAGGGCTTGCCCGCCATGTTCGTCATGATGAACGCCGCCCGCCTGGGCGTGGGCACCCAGTCCCTGGGCCTGACCGAAGTGGCTTTCCAGAACGCGCTGAGCTACGCCAAAGACCGCATACAGATGCGCTCCCTGAGCGGCACCAAGGCCAAGGACAAGCCGGCCGACCCCATCATCCACCACCCCGATGTGCGCAAGATGCTGCTCACCTCCAAGGCCTATGCCGAGGGTGGCCGCGCGCTGCTGACCTTCTGCGCCCTGCTGCTGGACAAGGAACTGAACCACCCCGAAGAGAAAGTGCGCAAGGACAGCGCCGACCTGCTGGCCCTGCTCACGCCCATTGCCAAGGCCTTTGTGTCCGACAACGCCCACCTGGCCACCAACCACTGCCTGCAGGTGTTCGGCGGCCACGGCTACATCAAGGAATGGGGCATGGAGCAGTTCGTGCGCGATGCCCGCATCAACATGATCTACGAAGGCACCAACACCGTGCAGAGCCTCGATTTGCTGGCCCGCAAGGTGCTGGGCAACAACGGCGCCACCATGAAAAAGTTCGGCAAGCTGGTGGCAGCGCTGGTGGAAGAGGAAGGTGTGAACGAGAAGATGGCCGAGTTCATCAACCCGCTGGCTTACCTGGGCGAGCAGATCACCAAGTTCACCACCGAGATCGGCTTCAAAGGCCTGCAGAACCCCGACGAAGTGGGCGCCGCCGCAGTGGATTACCTGCGCGTGGTGGGCCACCTGGTGTACGGCTACTTCTTCGCGCGCATGGCTTCGGTGGCGCTCAAAGCCATGGCCGCCGGCAACACCGACCCGTTCTACCCCGCCAAGCTGCAGACGGCGCGCTTCTACTTTGCCAAGCTCTACCCCGAGACGGCCATGCTGATGCGCACCGCGCGCACCGGCAGCGCTGCCCTCATGGACACCGAACTGGCCCTGGCCTGAACTTTCCGGAGCACGCACCATGTCACACACCACCGCACGCACTACGGCACACCGAGCCGTCCGGACCACCCTGGCATCGCTGGCACTCTGGGGCGTTGCCCTGGCGGGCGCCGCCCACGCTTCGCAGAACACACCGCTGGGCGTGTGGCACAGCATCGACGACAAGACCGGGCAGCCACGCTCGGAGGTGGTGATCGATGAGCGTGAGGGGCAACTCAGCGGACGCATCGTGCGTTCGCTGGCCCCCGATGCCAAGCCCGACCGCGTGTGCGATCTGTGCACCGACGACCGCAAGAACCAGCCGATCGTGGGCATGGAAATCATCCGTGGCGCCAAGCAGGCCGAGGGCAAGAACGTGTGGGAGGGCGGCCGCATTCTGGACCCCGAAAGTGGCAAGACCTACGCCCTGCGCCTGACACCGGTAGAGAACGGCGCCAAGCTGGAAGTGCGTGGCTCCATAGGCCCGTTTGGCCGTACCCAGACCTGGGTGCGTGTGCGCTGAGACCCCGCACCAACTCCACACCCCCATGCAAACAGGGCCCGCCAGTGGCGGCGCCCCGGAAGGACAAGACGTGAAACGAACCCTCGTGAAAAAAGTGGCTGTGCTGGGCGCCGGCGTGATGGGTGCGCAAATTGCCGCGCACCTGGTCAACGTGCGGGTGCCTGTGGTGCTGTTCGACCTGCCCAAGGCCGATGGCCCCAACAGTACCCATCAAAGCGCCATCGCGGTGCAAGCCATCGCCAACCTGAAGAAGCTCAAGCCCTCGCCGCTGGGCGTGGCCGAAGACGCCGACCTGATCCAGCCGGCCAATTACGAAGAGCACCTGGACCTGCTCAAGGACTGCGATCTCATCATCGAGGCCATTGCCGAACGCATGGACTGGAAGCGCGACCTGTACGCCAAGATCGCGCCCTTTGTGGCCAGCCACGCGCTGCTGGCCTCCAACACCTCCGGCCTGTCCATCGGGGCGCTGTCGGAAGCGCTGCCCGAAGCGCTGCGCCCGCGTTTCTGCGGCATCCACTTCTTCAACCCGCCGCGCTACATGCCGCTGGTGGAGCTGATTGCCACCCCCGCCACCGAAGCCGGCGTGCTCGACCAGCTGGAAGCCTTTGTGACCAGCGGCCTGGGCAAGAGCGTGGTGCGTGCCAAAGACACGCCCAACTTCATTGCCAACCGCATTGGCACGGCGGGCATGCTCAGCACCATGCTGGAAGCCGAGCGTTTTGGCCTGAGCTTTGATGTGGTGGACGATCTGACCGGCAAGCGCCTGGGTCGCGCCAGCAGCGGTACTTTCCGCACTGCGGATGTGGTGGGTCTGGACACGCTGTCGCACGTCATCCGTACCCTGCAGACCACGCTGAGCGCCGACACCGACCCGTTCTACGGCAGCTTTGGCACGCCTGCCGTGCTGCAGACGCTGGTGGAAATGGGCCACCTGGGCCAGAAAGCCAAGGCGGGCTTCTTCAAGAAGGCTGGCCGCGACATTCTGCGCTTCGAACTGGAAAGCAAGAGCTACGTACCCGCTGGCCAGAAGGCCGACGAGGTGTACGGTCGCATGCTGAAAAAGCCTGCCGCCGAGCGCCTGCGCCTGCTGCGCCAGAGCGAGGGGCCGCAAGGCCAGTTCCTGTGGGCCATTCTGCGCAACAGCTTCCATTACGCCGCCGTACACCTGGCCACCATTGCCCACACCGCACGCGACGTGGACCAGGCCATGCGCTGGGGCTTTGGCATGAAGCAGGGCCCGTTCGAGCTGTGGCAGGAAGCCGGCTGGCTGGACGTGGCCCGCATGGTGCAGGAAGACATAGACGCTGGCAAGGCGCTCTGCAAGACACCGCTACCCGCCTGGGTGTTCCAGGGCCCGGTGGCCGAGCGTGGCGGCGTACACCAACCCGAAGGGTCCTTCAACCCGGGTACTGGCTCCTTCGAGCCTGCCCGCGAGTTGCCGGTGTACCAGCGCCAGCATTTCCGGGAACGCCTGCTGGGCGAGGGCGGTGCCAGCTACCTGAGTGCCGGAACAACCCTCCATGAAGACGATGCCATCCGCCTGTGGACGCTGGACGATGAGGTGCTGATTGCCAGCATCAAGTCGAAGATGCATGCCATCAGCCCGGCGGTGGCCGAAGGCCTGAGCCACGCTGTGGACCTGGCCGAGGCGCAGTTCCAGGGCCTGGTGGTGTGGTCGGGCGATGAGCCCTTCAGCGTGGGTGCCGACCTGCAGGCCATGCTGCCCGGCTTCATGATGGGCGGTGTGGCCGTGATCGACGGGGCCGAGGCCGAACTGCAGAACGTCATGCTCAAGCTGCGTTACGCCCAGGTGCCCACCATTGCCGCGGTGCGCGGCATGGCGTTGGGTGGCGGCTGCGAACTGGCGGTGCACTGCGCCCGCCGCGTGGTGCACATGGAAAGCTACATTGGGCTGGTGGAGGTGGGCGTGGGGCTGGTGCCGGGTGCCGGCGGCCTCACCTACATTGCCCGCCGCGCGGCCGAGAATGCCCGTGCTTCCAGCGGCAACGACCTGCTGCCCTTCCTGACCGAAGGCTTCAAGGCGGCGGCCATGGCCACCGTGGGCACCAGCGCGCTGGAGAGCCGCAAGCTGGGCTATCTGCTGGAGAGCGACCTGGTGGTGCCACACAAAGACGAGCTGCTGTTCGTGGCCATCAACGAAGCCAAGGCCCTGTTCCGCAGCGGCTACCGCCCGCCGCTCAAGCGCCTGTTCCCGGTGGCGGGCCGTTCGGGCCAGGCCACGGTGCTGGGCCAGCTGGTGAACATGCGCGATGGCGGCTTCATCAGCCAGCACGACTTCCATATTGCCGGCCTGATTGCCCGCGTGCTCACCGGTGGTGACGTGGAAGCCGGCACGCTGGTGAATGAGGAATACCTCATGAAGCTGGAGCGCGAGGCTTTCTGC
>JALOSG010000108.1 GCA_025458665.1 Serpentinimonas sp. | reverse complement strand
TGAAGGGGGCCCAGGGGCAAGATGCCAGCCAGAATGCCCACCGGGGTAGACACCACCACCGCCAGCCCTACGATCATGAAACTGCCAATGATGGCATTGCGCAGGCCGCCGCCCTCGCTGCCGGGTGCCGGGGTGTCTGCAGTGAACATGTTCCAGTCCCAGGCCGCAATACCTTTGCTGAACAGGACGAACAAAATCCACAGCAGGACGGTCAGGCCCATGGCCATGGCCACCATGGACAGCGAAAGACCAATGAGGTTGGTGCGGCGGCGCCGGCCGTACAGGGCGTTGTTGTTGTTTTGCATGTGTGACTCCGTGGGCTCAGACGCCCTTGGCGCGCTCGGCGCGGATGATCATGAGCTTGGCCAGGGCCAGCACCACGAACGTGATGCAGAACAGGAGGAAACCGAGCGCGAACAGCGTGGAGAAGTGCAGGCCTTCAGCCTCGCCAAACTCGTTGGCCAGCACCGAAGCGATGGAGGTACCCGGCGAAAACACCGTACTGGGCATGCGGTTGGCGTTACCAATCACGAACGTGACCGCCATGGTCTCACCCAGCGCACGGCCCAGGCCCAGCATGATGCCCCCAATGACACCTTTCTGCGTGTAGGGCAGCACCACTTTGCCCACCACTTCCCAGGTGGTGCAGCCCAGCCCGTAGGCCGACTCGCGCAGGATGGGCGGCGTAATCTCGAACACATCGCGCATGACCGCAGCCACGAAAGGCAGCACCATGAAAGCCAGAATGACGCCTGCCGCCATGATACCCAGGCCGTTGGTGGCACCGCCAAACAGGGTGCCCACAATGGGCATGCCCATCATCAGTTGCTGCAGGGGCATCTGGAAGTAGTCGGCAAATATGGGCGCAAACACAAACAGGCCGAACATCCCGTAGATGATGGACGGCACAGCCGCCAGCAATTCGATGGCGGTACCCAGCGGGCGGCGCAGCCAGACGGGGCAGGTTTCCGTGAGAAACACGGCAATACCGAAAGCCAGGGGTACCGCGATGATGAGAGCCAGACCTGCGCTGAGCAAAGTGCCGACGATGGCGATTGCAGCACCAAACTCCTCGTTCACGATGTCCCATTCCACATACCAGAGGAAGTGGGCGCCGAACTTGGCAAACGTGGGCCAGGCGTTGATGAACAGGGAAACGATGATGCCTACCAGCGCAATGAGCACCAGCAGGGAGAACGACTGTGTGACGCGGTGAAACAGGGCGTCCTGCAGGCGTTGGCGCCGCGCCACGGACACCATGCTGGTGTTGGGCAGTTCGGCATGCGTTTGTTCTTTTTTCATGGTCGCGACTACTGACATGGACAGCTCCCTGATGCGCCGGGTGGCAGACGCGCGCAGGTTGACAAACAGCCGCCAGCACCCCGGAAAGGGCGCTGGCGGCCTGCCAACCTGTCCGCTTACTTCTGGATCTGCGACCAGACGCGGGAAGCGATCTGGGCGGTCAGGGTGTCAGGCAGGGGCACGTAGTCCAGTTCCAGCGCCATCTGCTTGCCGTTCTTGAATGCCCAGTCGAAGAACTTCAGGACTTCGGCAGATTGCGCCTTGTCCGTGGGCTCCTTGTACATCAGGATAAACGATGCGGTGCTGATGGGCCAGGCGTTGGCGCCCTTGGCATTCACCATGGAAACGCCCATGCCGGGCACGCTGAACCAGTCCACGTTGGCAGCAGCAGCGGCGAAGGAGGAGTCGTCAGGGCGCACAAAGTTGCCATCGGCGTTCTGCAGGGCCATGTAAGGCATGTTGGTGCGCTTGGCGTAGGCGTACTCCACATAGCCAATGGCGCCGCGGGTGCGGCTCACGTTGGCGGCCACGCCTTCGTTGCCACGGCCACCGACCGAGGAAGGAGCCGGCCACTTCACGGCGGCACCCTTGCCCACGGTGTCGGCCCACTCCTTGCTGACCACGGACAGGTAATCGGTCCAGTTGAAGGTGGTGCCGGAGCCGTCGGCACGGTGCACCACGGTGATAGCCTGGTTCGGGAAGGTCTTGCCGGGGTTCAGGGCGGCAATCTTGGGGTCGTTCCAGTTGGTGATCTTGCCCATGAACATTTCAGCCAGCACCGGGCCGGTGATGCGGACTTCGCCCTGACCAAAACCTTCCAGGTTGAACACCGGCACCGTGCCGCCGATGATGGCGGGGAACTGCACCATGCCATCCTTCTCGAGGTCGGCACCGCTCACGGGCGCGTCGGTGGCACCGAAAGCCACGGTCTTGGCGCGGATCTGGCGGATGCCACCGGAAGAACCGATGGACTGGTAGTTCAGGCCAATGCCGGTCTGGGCTTTGTAGGCCTCGGCCCACTTGGCGTAGATGGGGAACGGGAAGGTGGCGCCGGCGCCGGTAATGTCGGCGGCGGCAGCGAGACCGCTGAAGCCCAGCGTGGCGGTGGCCAGAGCGGCGGCGGCAACGGTTTTCAGGAAAGTGCGCTTCATGAGGTTCCTCGTGATGAAGGGGTTGGAATCTGGTGTCAGCCACTCACCCCGGACGGGTTTTCTTGCAGCGACAGGTGAACTGTAGGAAGCTTGTGTGACAGAAATGTGACGCTTACGGGAATCCTGCATGACGCCAGCCCTGCCCTGCGCAGAAACGCCCGGTGGTATGCTCCCGCTGGACAAAGCAATACCCCCCTGCATGCAAAACGGAACCTTGCTGGCGGCTGTGGACATGGGCTCCAACAGCTTCCGCCTAGAAATTGGCCGCTACGATTCGGGCCACATCACCCGGGTGGAGTACCTGAAGGAAACGGTGCGGCTGGGCAACGGCCTGGATGACGACAAAACCCTGAGCCTGGCGGCCATGGAGCGCGGCTGGGAATGTCTGGCCCGCTTTGCCGAAAGGTTGCAGGGCTTCAGGAAGCAGCAGGTGCGCGCGGTAGCCACCCAGACGCTGCGTGAAGCCCGCAACCAGAGCGACTTTGTGCGCCGCGCCCAGATGGTGCTGGGCTTTCCCATCGAAGTGATCTCCGGGCACGAAGAGGCCCGGCTGATTTATCAGGGTGTCTCCCACCTGCTGCCCCAGACCGACGAACACCGGTTGGTGGTGGACATAGGCGGACGCTCGACGGAGATGATCCTGGGCCAGGGCTACACGCCCATCAAGATGGAGTCCTACCGGCTGGGCAGCGTGGCCTGGTCCATGCGCTACTTCCCCCGGGGCCAAGTGAGCGCAGCGTCCATGCAGACGGCGGTGGTGGCGGCCAAGGCCGTGATTGATGAGGCACTGGACACTTTTGCCCCCAGCCAGTGGAGCCTGGCCTATGGATCCTCTGGCACAGCGGGCGCGGTGGCCGAAATTCTGGCTGCCAACGGCTGGCCGGCGGGTGTGATCACCCGGGAAGGGCTGAACTGGCTGACCGAGCGCATGGTGCGGGCCGGTGCCCTGGAAGTGCTGAAGCTTGAGGGGCTCAAGGAAGACCGCAAGCCCGTGCTGGGCGGTGGCGTTGCGGTGTTGCGGGCCATTTTCGAGCTGTTCGACCTGCATGAGATGGTGCGTGCGGTGGGTGCGTTGCGCCAGGGTGCGCTGTACGACCTGATGGACCGGGAAACGGACAGCACCGACGTGCGAGAACGCACGGTGCGCTGGCTCGGCGAGCGCTTTCTGACCGACAAGGCGCAAGCCCAACGGGTGAGCAAGGTGGCCACCACGCTGTTTGCCCAGGTGGCCAAACCCGACCCCAACAACGGGCGCTATTCCCAGAAACTGGACTGGGCTGCCCGCCTGCACGAGATTGGCACCCACATTTCCCACGAGGCGGCTCACCGCCACGGCGCCTACATTCTGGACCACGTGGATGCACCCGGCTTTTCCCTGCCCGAGTTGCACCGTATGAGCCAGTTGGTGCTGGGCCAGCGTGGCAAGCTCAGGAAACTGGAGCCTGACCTGCAGGATGAGCTGTTTGCCAAGCAGCTGATTTGCCTGCGCCTGGCCGTGCTGCTGTGCCATGCCCGCAAGGACCCCGATGTGGCGGCCTTGCGCCTGGGGTACCGCAACATGCACTTCAAGCTGACCGCTGCTCCCGGCTGGGCAAGGCAGTACCCGCAGTCGGCGTGGCTGCTGGAAGAGGAAGTGGCGCAGTGGCAGAAAAGCGACTGGCGACTGAGCGTGGACTTGCGCTGACCAGCCGCCCCCTGGAAACCGGATATACGGTTTATACTGTTTATACGGTTTCAGTCACTCCACCTGCACAGAGAACTCATATGCCCTCCTCCACCCCTACCGCCGCCGCCCCGACCCAGCCCAAAGCCTCGGCCAAGAAACCCAAACTGGTACGTGACAGCTTCACCATCCCGAAGCAGGAGTTCGCTGCCATTGACACCTTGAAAGCCCGGGCCCTGTCGGCAGGGGTGTCTGTAAAGAAAAGCGAACTGATCCGCGCTGGCCTGATGGCGCTGAGCGGCATGAACGATGCGGCTTTGCGCAAGGCGCTGGCAGCAGTTCCGACCCTGAAAACCGGCCGCCCGGTGGCAGAGGCCAAGCCTGTGGCCAAGCCAGCAACCACGCCGGCCCCGGCCAAAAAGACCCCCGCCAAAAAGACCCCCGCCCGAAAAGCCACAGCCAAAAAGGCCGGGCCTGCGCTCAAAGCAACTCGGGCGTCTGCACCGTAACGAGCACGGTTTGAAGCTGGCCGGCCCGTTCCCGTTGCCGCAACCACCAGACCGCCCCTTTCTTGACCGAACAGTCTGCCTCGCTGAGCTTCAAGAGGCGGGCGATGACACGCCCCAGCGTGGGCTGGTGACCCACCACCAGCGCCACCTGCCGGCTTTCGGGCCACTGGGCCAATTGCAGGAGATCATCCTCTGTGCGGTCGGGCGCCAATTCTTCCCGTATCCGGTACTTTCGGCCTAGGGCCAATACGGTTTGCTCGCAACGCACCGCCGGGCTGGACCACACGCGCACACCTTCGGGGAGTTGGCGGTCCAGCCAGGCGGCCATGCGGGCCGCCTGTTTCTCCCCACGGGCGGTAAGCCGGCGGGACAGATCGCGGTCCCGGTCGGTGGTGTCGCCCTCGTCCTGTTCGTCGCGGGTCTGGGTGAGGTCCAGGTCCTCTGCCTCGGCGTGGCGCCAGAGAATCAGGTCCATAGGTTCAGCCTTTGCTGCCGTAGCGCGCCATCAACTGCGCCTGTGCCGCATGGATGGCCGGCGCTCCCCGGGCGGCTGCGGCGCGGCCCTTGCCGGGCGGGGCCTTGGCGTGCTGGCGCGGGTCTCCATGCTGGTCGGCCCGCACGTAGGATCCATCGGGCTGTAGCAGCCACGCATCGCGGTTGTCGTGCAGGTACAGATTCAGACACTCGTCCATGACGCGCTGGCGAAGTACCGGGTCGGTCACGGGCCAGGCCAGCTCTATGCGGCGCAGCATGTTGCGGTTCATCCAGTCGGCGCTGGATAGCCAGAGTTCTTCCTGCTTGGCGCCAAAGCGGAAATAGAACACCCGCGAGTGCTCCAGCAGCCGCCCGATGACCGAGCGGATGGTGATGTGGTCGGTCACGCCGGGCACGCCAGCCGGCAGCACACAGGCGCCACGCACAATCACATCCACCTTCACGCCCTGCTGGGAGGCATGCGCCAGCGCACGGGCCAGAGGTTCGTCGGTCAGCGCATTCATTTTCAGCATGATGCGCGCGTCCTGCCCCTTGCGCGCAGCCGCGACCGCCTGGTCTATGCGCTCCAGCATGCCTTTGTGCAGGTGGAACGGCGCCATGAGCGCCTTGTTCAGCCTGGGCAGGCGGTTCTGCCCGGCCAGGTGGGTGAAGATGTGGTCCAGGTCGGTGGTGAGCGCCTCGTCGGCGGTGAGGTAGCTCAGGTCGGTGTACAGCCGAGCAGTGCCCGGGTTGTAGTTCCCGGTGGAAATGTGGGCGTAGCGCTGCAGGCGGCCGTTCTCGCGCCGGGTGATGAGCAGCATCTTGGCGTGCGTTTTCAGGCCCACCACGCCATAAACCACCTGCGCCCCGACAGATTCCAGCCTCTCCGCATGGTTGATGTTGGCCTCTTCATCGAAGCGCGCCTTCAGTTCCACCACCGCCGTGACTTCCTTGCCGCGCCGCACCGCCTCGCGCAGCAGGTCGGCCATTTCTCCTTTGGAGCCCGTGCGGTAGATGGTCTGCTTGATGGCCAGCACATCGGGGTCTTCCACCGCCTCGCGCAGGAAGCCCAGCACCGCATCGAAGCTCTCGTAGGGCTGGTGGATGAGCACATCGCCCTGTTTCAGGCGTTCAAAGAAGGACTGGCCAGGCTGCAACTGCACCGGCCAGCCCGGCTGGTAACGCTCGAAGCGCAGGTTGGGCGCATCGATCAGATCCACCAGCTGGTTCAGGCGCACCAGGTTCACCGGACCGGGCACACGGTACAGACAGGCTGCCGGCAGGCCAAACTGCTGCTGAAGAAAATCGGACAGAAATTCGGAACAGCCCGCCGACACTTCCAGCCGCAGCGCCTGCCCGTAGTGCCGCTGCTGCAGCCCCAGCCTCAGCGCGGTGCGCAGGTTCTTCACCTCTTCCTCGTCCACCGCCAGGTCGGAATGGCGGGTCACGCGGAACTGCGAGAACTCGGTGACTGTGCGGCCGGGAAACAGATCGTTCAGGTGCGCACGGATGACACTGGAGATGGACACGAAGTGCAGCTGCTTGGAGCCCTTCACGCTGGGCATGCGGATGAAGCGCGGCAGCGCGCGCGGCACCTTCACAATGGCCACTTCGTTCTCACGGCCAAAAGCATCGCGCCCGGTGAGCCGGACGATGAAATTGAGCGACTTGTTGGCCACCTGCGGGAAGGGGTGCGACGGGTCCAGCCCCACCGGCAGCAGCAGCGGCTGCACTTCCTGCTGGAAAAACTCTTTCACCCACCGGCGCTGGCGTGGGCTGCGCTCGCCATGCGGAATGACGCGGATACCCCGCTTTTCCAGCGCGGGCAGCAACTCGTCGTTGTAGATGGCGTACTGCTGGGCCACCAGTTCGTGCACGCGGGTGGCCACCTGCTCGAACGTTTGCGCCGTGACGGGCCCACGCTGCTCGTTGGTGAGGTGCGCGGTGAGTTGTGGCTCGAAGCGAACCTCGAAAAACTCGTCGAGGTTGGAGGACACGATGCACAGATAACGCAGGCGCTCCAGCAGGGGCACTTCGGGGCGGCGCGCCCAGTCGAGTACGCGGGCGTTGAAGGCCAGAATGCTGAGGTCGCGATCGAGGAAAACCAGCTTGTTCGCGCCAGAGGCAGAAGAGGACACGCCGGGGAGCGACGGATCGGCGGCGGGGGCGACGGTCTCCGACGCCGGGAGCGCCACAAGCGTGACGCTATCTGCCGCAGGGGCCACCACGGGCACCGCCGCAGGGCGCTTGGGCGCAGCACGGCGCGCCCGCTGGGTGGTTGCAGATTTTCTGGGGGCTGAGGCGGTTTTTTTGGGAACTGTCATGGAGCGCGGTGTCGGCAAGCAGAGAATTCATTATTCAGCAGAGTAGCTGTACTTTTGTGACAGTCTTGTGAATGGAGCCTGCGCGGGCACAGCGAGGTGCTGCACGAACAGCTCGGCGGCCTGGCGCCAGCCGAACTGGCGTGCCCGCTCTCGCGCCACCGCGCGGGGTACCCGGAGCGCCTCGTGCCAGGCATCGCCCAGGTCTTCGGCCAGAGCGCCGGCACCGCTGGCGCCCAGCACCTCCAGCGGACCAGCCACCGGGTAGGCCGCCACCGGCGTGCCGCAGGCCAGCGCTTCCAGCATCACATGACCAAAGGTTTCGCTGCGGCTGGGAAACACCAGCACATCGGCGGCGGCGTACAGGGCGGCCAGCTGGTGGCGCGGCAGCGGTCCCAGCCAGTGCGCACCGGGGTAGCGCTCCCGCCACTCGGCCGCCAGTGGGCCATCGCCACACACCACCTTGCTGCCTGGCACATCGAGCTCGAGAAAGTCGGTGACGGACTTCTCTGCCGTGAGCCGGCCTACGTACAGACTGACGGGGTGCGCGAGCGGCCCCAACCCCTCGAACGGCACCGGTTCGGGGCTGAAGCGGAACAGCCGCAAATCGATCCCCTGCGTCCATTCGCGCACGGCACCGAAGCCTCGGGCGGACAACAGATCGGCCACGCTGCGTCCGGGCACCATGACCCCCGACGAGGGAGCGTGGAAGCGACGCAGTACAGCCAGGGTCCAGCGGGGTGGCAAACCCCAGCGGGCCTGCAGAATCTCGGGGTAGCGGGTGTGTACCGATGTGGTGAAGTTGAGCCGGTGGCGCAGGCAATAGCGCCGCGCCGACCAGCCAAGTGGCCCCTCCGTGGCAAGGTGGATCGCGTCGGCCCTGGCCCGGCGCATGAGACTGTCCAGCCGGGCGCCAGGGCACCACACCACGGGTGCGCCACCGGCCCACCCCAGCCGGCGCACCGCCCACGCCGGGAATCGACCCGGGTGTATGACCTCCACCGCATGCCCGGCAGCCTGCAGTTCGGCCACCAGTTCCTGCAGCGCCGTCACGAGCCCCGACGCATGGGGCAGCCACAGGTCGGAGACCAGCAGGATTTTCATACGACGCCCAGACGCAGGTAGCGGGCCGGCATGTCCGCCATGCGCATCATCATGGGCAGATCGGCGGCATTGAAGTCGGGGTCCCAGGCGGGCGGGCCCAGCACCTTGGCGCCCAGGCGCAGGTAACCGCGGATGAGCGCCGGTGGCTCCACCGCGAGGCTGCTGTCCAGCCGCTCCACCGGCAGCGGCAGGCGTGGGCGGACGTGGTAGTCGATGGGCGCCATATGCCGTGCAGACACCTGCCGCCAGATGCT
>JALOSG010000107.1 GCA_025458665.1 Serpentinimonas sp. | reverse complement strand
AACTCGCAGAACTGGCGTTTCGAGAACCTGACCCAGACTTCGGTCACCATCTGCAACACCACTCCCAATGCCACCAACGAAACACCGCGCATGCGCGTGGCCCGGGGTAACCACCAGCTGTGGGCAGCCAACGAACGGTGGCAGTGTTACTGGAGCCAGGAGAAAGGCGCTTCCAACGGCAACGTGGTGGGTATTACCGGCCTGGGCGCATCCACTGGCAACCCCAACCGGGATACGCAAGGTGTGACCGTGGGCGGCGCAGGCCCGGACTTTGTGGTCCGGGTACAAGCCTGCGTGGCCTCGCTGCTGGGCAAGGAACGCTGCCGCCAATACCCCAACGGCAACTACAAGCCCATTGGCCTGCTGCACGAGTACGGCGAGAACGATCAGGCCGAGTTCGGCCTGCTTACCGGTTCCTGGAGCCGGAACGTCTCGGGCGGTGTGTTGCGCAGCAACATGCGCAGCTTCACCAGCGAGGTGAATCTGGCCACCGACGGTACTTTCACCTCGGATGCCAACATTGTCAGAACCCTGAACAACATGCGCATTCGGGGCTATCGGTACTCCGACGGCACCTACATCGGCGACGGGGGCAGCGGTACCGGAGCCGGAACGAGCTGCAGCTTCCAGCAATCCGACGACGTGAGAGACGACAACTGCACCGACTGGGGAAACCCTATGGGCGAAATGTTCGTGGAGTCCTTGCGCTACCTGGCGGGTCTGGCTCCTACCGCTGCCTTCTCCAACTTCACATACTCGGGCTCCAAGGACGCAACACTGGACATGCCCAAGCCGACCTGGGTGGACCCCATGCTGCGCGCCAACGCGACCGAGCGGGCCGCTGTGGAAGCCAAATTCGGGCCAGCCCAGTGCCGCCCCATCAACATGGTGAACTTCAACTCCAGCGTGGTCTCCTTCGACCACGACCAGATCCAGACCGCCTTCACCGGGTTGCCGGCCTCTCAAACTGTAGCGGCTCTGGTTGATATCGTGGGTGCTGGTGAAGGCATCAACGGCAGCGACTGGTTTGCTGGGACTACTGCTGCCAGCAACAACCGCCTCTGCACCAGCAAGCTGGTGGGTGGGCTTTCCAGCGTCGAGGGCCTGTGCCCCGATGCGCCCGCCTTCCGCGGTACGTTTGGCATTGCCGGTGCGGCCCACTGGGCCTACATGAACGCCATACGCACGGACATTGGCACGGGTGGCAACCCGGAAGCCTTCAAGGTGAAAACCTACAGCGTGGCGCTGAGCACCAACAAGCCCCGCATCCGTATCGTGCACGACGGCAAAGTCATCGAGCTGCAGCCTTCCTACATCAACAACGCCAACCCGGCCGCCCCGGGGTCTGGCACGCTGATTGACTTCCGTATTCTGGAAGAAACCGCTACCAGCGGTCGCTACCTCGTCATCTGGGAAGACTCGCAGCGCGGCGGCGACTACGACCAGGACCACGCAGGTATTCTGCGCTGGGAGATCGTGGGCGGACAGTTGCGTGTCTATACGTCGAACTACTACGAATCCACCAGCACCCAGCAGGGCTTTGGTTACACCATTTCGGGCTCCAACAAAGACGGTGCCCACTTCCACACCGGCATTGAGGGCTTCACCTTCAACGACCCCACCAACCTCACCGTCTTCCGCACCAACGGTACCGCCTCGGCCAATACCAACGCCAGCGGAGGTTGCCAGAACTGCCAGGTTGGCCAGCCTGAAACCTATGCGGTCTACGACTTCGTCGGTTCGGCTGCCGGCGTGCTCCCCGACCCGCTGCTGCTGGCGGCCAAGTGGGGCGGCTTTGACAAGAGCGGCGGGCTGACCGCGCCCACCACCCAGGCCTCCTGGGACAGCAAGAAGCTCGACGGCACCGCCGGCACCGACGGCATTCCCGACAACTACTTCTTCGCCATCCGCCCGGATGAGCTGGAGAACTCTCTGCGTGCTGTGTTCCAGGACGTGATTGCATCGTCCAACACCGCGCCGGCCGTGGCTTCTGCGCAGTTGACCGACGGCAGCCTGAAGTACGTGGTGAGCTTCGATGGCAACGACGGCCACGGGGAACTGGACGCGTTCGCCATCCAGACCAACGGCTTGTTCAGCACCACCGCCAAGTGGAAGGCCCACGAGCGTCTCACAGCGACCCCGCCCGGCTCGCGCGTCATCATCACCAACCAGGTCGATGCCACAGGTGCTTCTCTGGGAGGCACCGCCCTGCGCTGGGCCTCTCTCACTGCCGAGACGCGCGCGGCTGCCTTCGGCACCGACGCCAACGCCGAGAAGCGGCTGAACTGGATGCGCGGCTCCCGTGCCGATGAGGCTCCCTTTGGCGCAGGTTTGCGTGCCCGCAATGCCCTGTCCATCATGGGCTCGGTGGTGAACTCCAACCCGCACGTACAGCGCCCTCCCCGCGCGCCGTTCTTCGGCGGTGCGTTCCCGGGCTACGGAGACTTTGTGCTGGCGCAGAAGGACCGCCCACCCATCATCTGGCTGAGCTCCAACGACGGCATGCTGCACGGCTTCAACGCCTCCGACAACGCCACGCTGGGCGGTACGCCGGTGCTGTCCTACCTGCCCCAGCCCTTGCACAGCAACCTGCAGGCGTGGATCAACCCGTCTGACACGCCGGTGGTGGCGCTGGCCGACGGCAGCCCCTTCACGGCGGATGTGATGGTCAACGACGCCACCAACCCGTGGCGCACCTACCTGTTCTCATCGCTGGGCCGTGGCGCCCCCGGCTTCTTCGCCCTGGATGTGACCGACACCGGCAAGATCAACCCCGCCACCGGCGCTCTCATCGACAGCGGAGACATGAGCGAGTCCAACGCCAGCACCATCTTCCGCTGGCAGTTCACCGCCGCCGACGACACCTCGGGCGACCTGGGCTACAACATCGAACAGGCCAACACCGCCAGCCGCTTCACAGGGCAGGCCGCATCGGTAGCCAAGATGAACAACGGCAAGTTCGCGGTGATGTTTGGCAACGGCGTGAACAGCCCCAACAACTCCTCGGCCCTGTACATTCTTTTTGTGGATGGCCCCAGCAGCACCGGCTGGTCGACCGCAGGCGCAGGCGCGAGCTATGTGAAGCTCACTGCAGTGGACAGCGCCGACAACACCTCGCTGCCCAACGGCCTGTCGCAGCCCACCTGGGTGGACAAGACCGGCGACGGCATAGCGGACGCTATCTATGCCGGCGACCTGCGCGGCAACCTGTGGAAGTTCGATGTCAGCAGCAACAACATCGCCAACTGGAAGGTGGCCTACTCGGTCGCAGTGGGTGACACCAAGCCGCTGTACAAAGCCGCGCTGGTAGACACTGGCGGCATCAGCCGGCCCCAACCCATCACCACGGCGCCGCAGTTCACCCTGCACCCGCAGGGCGGCTACCTGATCACCTTTGCCACGGGCAAGGCAGTGTCCAGTGTGGACTTCCCCGACCCCTTCACCCGGCCGCACACGCTGTACGGTGTCTGGGACAAGCCCAGCCTCAGCACCCAGACAGGCACCGACCTGGCCGCGGCGCTGCCCCGGGGCCTGAGCAAGCTGTTGCCGCGCACGTTCAACCGCCTTGCCGACGGCAGTGGCGCGGGTTACGTGACAGGTGCAGAGCTCATCGACTGGAGCACCAAGGACGGCTGGTACATGAACTTCCCCAGCAGTTCCGAGATGGTGGTGAGCAACATCGTGGTGAACTCGCTGCGCTTGCTCAGCGTGGTTTCTCTGGCCCCGAAGAACAATCTGGGCGAATGCAGCAGCGCACCCGACGCGTACATCACGTTCCTGAGCCCGCTCACCGGACTGTTGAACTTCAACGTGCTAGGCACCTACATCGACTCGTCCAGCAACCGCTTCCTGCTCTCTTCCACCAAACTGGTGGACGGCGACCAGTTGGTGACTCTGGCGATTGACCGGACCCAGAAAGAGCCGGTGGCAGGCAGCGGCGGTTCGGGTGGCGCAGCAGGCGGCGCAGGCAATACCTGCTTCCGTGTGGTGGGCGCCAGTACCGACCTCAAGGCCTGCTCGGCCGCGCTCGACCGGCGCATCCAGTGGCGGGAGATCTTCAACTTCCGCACCCGTTAAGTCCTGAATGAGCCCGAAGGATATGCATACGAACTACCTCAAACAACGCGGATTCACCCTGCTGGAACTGATGATCACGGTGGCCGTGGTCGGTATTCTGGCGGCGGTGGCCCTGCCGTCATACCGCGAGTACATTGCGCGCGGCGCCCGCGCCGATGCCCAGACCACCCTGTTGCAGGCCGCCGCCTGGATGGAGCGGCATTACTCCGAGAACTACCGCTACGACCAGAACCGCGCAGGTACCGCGGTGGCCACGCTCATGCCGGCCAACCTGCAGAGCGCGTCTGCGGGTGGTGGCGTGCGTTACACGCTGGGTATCAATGCCACGGCCACTGGCTACACCCTCACCATGACCCGTGCGGGTGCCCAGGCCAACGACCGCTGCGGCAACTTCACGGTGAACCAGGTAGGCGTGCGCAGCGTGGCGTCCTTCAGTACCGCCAGTTTTGCCAACGCCGCCGAAGCTGTCCAAGGCTGCTGGCGCTGACCACCCCACAGCGGGGCTGGTTTGCCCGGGCGGCTCTGGGTACACTCCGGTGGCATGAGTAGCCCGCCCCCGCCAGCATCCGCTGCACCAACGCCATCTTTCTCCGACCCTACCTCCATCCATACCCTGCGCGAGGTGCTGCGCACCTGCCGGGTGGTGGCTATCGTGGGCCTGTCGCCGCAGTGGCACAGGCCCAGTTTTTTTGTGGGCAAGTACCTGCAGGAACATGGCTACCGCATCGTGCCGGTGAACCCGCTGGTGGCGCAGGAAGGCGGGCAGATTCTGGGTGAGCCCTGCTACGCCACGCTGCAGGAAGCCGCCGCTGCGGTGGCTGCACAGGGCCAGCGCATCGACATGGTGGACTGCTTCCGCAAGAGTGCCGACATCCCCCCGCTGGCCGAAGCCGCCGTGCAGATAGGCGCGCGCTGCCTCTGGATGCAGCTGGGTGTATGGAGCCCAGAAGCGGAGGCGCACGCCCGCGCTGCCGGGCTGGAAGTGGTGCAGGACCGCTGCGTGAAGATAGAGCACGCGCGCCTGTTTGGCGGCCTGAACTGGGCCGGCGTGAACACCCGGGTGGTGTCGGCCAAGCGGCCCCGCCAGCTGCCTTACTGACCCCGCACCGAGGCCCGAACCCGCACCCAACGCATGAACAAGCTCCCCTCCAAAGACCGCGACTACGGTTTCGGCACGCTGGCCATCCACGCCGGCGCCACTCCCGACCCGGTCACGGGCGCGCGCGCCACGCCCATCCACCAGACCACCAGCTTTGTGTTCGACAGCGCCGACCACGCGGCCAGCCTGTTCAACCTGCAGACCTTTGGCAACGTGTACAGCCGCATAGGCAACCCCACGGTGTCGGTGCTGGAAGAACGCGTGGCCGCCCTGGAAGGGGGCCGTGCCGCACTGGCCTGCGCCAGTGGCATGGCCGCACAGATGACGGCGCTGCTGGCTATCCTGAAAGCGGGCGACCACATTGTGGCGGCCTCCACCCTGTACGGCGGTACGGTGGGGCAGCTGGGCGTGGGCTTCGAGCGGCTGGGCATACACACCACCTTCGTGGACCCGGCCGACCCCGAGAATTTCCGGCGTGCCATGCAGCCCAACACCCGCGCGGTGTACGGCGAAACCATAGGCAACCCGCTGGTGAACGTGCTGGACATTGCGGCAGTGGCGCAGGTGGCCCACGACCACGGCGTGCCGCTGGTGATCGACAACACCGTGGCTTCGCCCTACCTGTGCCGCCCCTTCGACCATGGCGCCGACATCGTGGTGCACAGCGCCACCAAGTACCTGGGCGGGCACGGCACCACCATGGCCGGCATGGTGGTGGAATCGGGCAAATTCAACTGGGCCAACGGCAATTTCCCCGACATGGTGGAACCCAGCCGCGCCTACCACGGCGTGAAGTTCTACGAAACCTTTGGCGACTTCGGCTACACCATGAAAGCCCGCATGGAGGTGAACCGCACCTTCGGCGCGGTGCTTTCGCCGCTGAACGCGTGGCTCATTCTGCAGGGCATAGAAACGCTGCACCTGCGCATGCAGGCCCACTGCCGCAACACCCTGCAGGTGGCGCGCTTTCTGCAGCAGCACCCCAAAGTGGCATGGGTGAACTACCCCGGCCTGCCCGCATCGCCCTACTTTGGGCTGGCGCAGCAGCAATTCCGCCACATCGACACGCCCGAAGGCAAGTTGCCCGGCGGCTCGGGCATCCTCACCTTTGGCATACGGCCGCGTGCGGGCGAGGAGGCCACGCCCGGCGCCGCCCAGGCCGCAGGCGAACGCTTCATCGATGCCTGCCAGTTCCTGAGCCACCTGGCCAATATTGGCGACGCCAAGACCCTGGTCATCCACCCCGCCTCCACCACCCACCGCCAGCTGAACGAAGAGGAGCTGCAGCGCGCCGGCGTGAGCGCCGACATGGTGCGCCTGAGCGTGGGCATAGAAGACGTGGAAGACATCATCTGGGACCTGGACCAGGCGCTCAACCAGGCCTGAACCCTCTGCGCATCCACCCCTCCGCATCACTCCAGCACTACCCCAGCACTACGCCAACTCTCACTGCCGCACCGCCTTCGTTTCGCGCCCCGTTCCCACCTGCCACAATCCACGCATGACTACTTTCGCCCCCCTGCAGAACGACACCTTCCTGCGCGCCTGCCTGCGCCAAGCCACCCCGCACACCCCCCTGTGGCTCATGCGCCAGGCCGGCCGCTACCTGCCCGAGTACCGCGACACCCGGGCCAAGGCGGGCAGTTTCATGGGGCTGGCCACCAACGTGGACTACGCCACCGAAGTCACGCTGCAGCCGCTGGACCGCTACCCGCTGGATGCGGCCATTCTGTTCAGCGACATCCTCACCATCCCCGACGCCATGGGTCTGGGCCTGAGCTTTGCCATGGGCGAGGGCCCCAAGTTCGAGCGCACCATCCGCACCGAAGCCGACCTGGCCACCCTGGCCGTGCCCGACATGGACAAGCTGCGCTATGTGTTCGATGCCGTCACCAGCATCCGCCGCGCGCTGAATGGCCGAGTGCCGCTGATTGGTTTTTCCGGCAGCCCCTGGACGCTGGCCTGCTACATGGTGGAGGGCGGCGGCTCCGACGACTACCGGCTGGTGAAAACGCTCATGTACCAGCGCCCGGACCTCATGCACCGCCTGCTGGCCATCAACGCCGATGCCGTGGCCCTGTACCTGCGCACGCAGATTGAAGCCGGCGCCCAGGCCGTCATGGTGTTCGACAGCTGGGGCGGCGTGCTGGCCGACGGCAACTTCCAGGACTTCAGCCTGGCCTACACGCGCCGGGTGCTGGCGCAACTGCCCAAAGAGCACAACGGCCAGCGCATTCCGCACATCGTCTTCACCAAGGGCGGCGGCATGTGGCTGGAAGACATGGGCACCCTGGACTGCGACGTGCTGGGCATGGACTGGACCGTGAACCTGGGCAAGGCGCGTGCGCTGCTGGGCGGCGCTGTGGGCGGGCCTGGCAAAGCGCTGCAGGGCAACCTGGACCCCAACGCCCTGTTCGCCCAGCCCGAACAGGTGGCCGCCGAGGCCATTCGGGTGCTGGAAAGCTTTGGCAAGCCCCACACCGATGCCTCCACCACCGGCCCCACGCACATCTTCAACCTGGGCCACGGCATCAGCCAGTTCACCCCGCCCGAAAACGTGTCGGCGCTGGTGGAAGCGGTGCACAGCCATTCGCGCAAGATGCGGCGGGCTGGCTGAGCGGGCCTGCGGGGCAGCACCGCCCGCTGCGGTTCATGGGTGGGTGGCGTGCACCGTTTGGGGCACGCCGCTAGCACAGTTCAGAGCGAATATGGTGCATGGCGGTGCGTCTTATACACATTTTTTTGGTTGCGCTGCAACAGGAAAAGCACGGAAGCGCAACGGCGCACCAATCTGACACGGCCAGCCTAAGCCTTTGATTCCATTGGTTAATATTCCCTGCTTGTTTTCTGGGCAGGCTAAGCAAGGCCTTGATTTTCAAGGCCTTGCGGCCGGAGTTCTGCATCTATCAACAAAGTTATCCACAGAAATTCTGGGCAACTCCCCAATGTGTTTTCAAATCAATGACTTATTGGGTTTTCCACCAAAGTGAGTGAAGAAAACGCGCCAGATGGGGGTGTTCTGCTGCCGGTGCTGGTGGCCACGCCGGCGCACCGCGGCCTGACGCCCGCCCTGACTTACAGCCACACCACCGCCCTG
The DNA here is from genome assembly GCA_025458665.1 of Serpentinimonas sp. Taxonomy (GTDB): domain Bacteria; phylum Pseudomonadota; class Gammaproteobacteria; order Burkholderiales; family Burkholderiaceae_C; genus JALOSG01. The sequence goes on along the minus strand of JALOSG010000107.1, from coordinate 567 downwards.
CCGGAAGGCACCCTGGTGCGCGTACCGCTGGGAAACCGGGAAGTGCTGGGCATGGTGTGGGGTGCTGCGCTGCATTCAGGCAGCCAACCCAGCGGTACAGACGTCTCCAGTGCCGCCCTGAAACCCATAGCCGCCGTGCTGGAAGGCTTGCCGCCCCTGAACGAGCGCTGGCGCCGCCTGCTGGCTTTCGCCGGGCGGTACTACCAGCGCTCGGCCGGCGAGGTGGCTTTGGCTGCCCTGCCGCCGCCGCTGCGCGACTTGCAGCCCGTGCAGTTGCAGCGCAAGCTGAAGAAGCTCGCCCAATTGCAGTCGGAGGAAGCCAAGGCCCGCGCAGAACCGGCAGCACCCACGCCGGAACTGACCGAAGAGCAGGCTGCCGCACTCGCCGCCATAGCCACGAATGCGGCCAACGCCCCCCCAGGCACACCGCGCCCGCCGGTACTGCTGTTCGGCGCCACCGGCAGTGGCAAAACCGAGGTGTACCTGCGCGCCGTAGAAGACCTGCTGGCCCAGGACCCGGCAGCGCAGGCGCTCATCATGGTGCCGGAAATCAACCTCACGCCGCAG
>JALOSG010000106.1 GCA_025458665.1 Serpentinimonas sp. | reverse complement strand
TCGTCGGTGGCTTCCATGTTGGCCAGGATGCTGTTGGTGTAGTTGCTCACCGCCTTGGCCTGCGTCATGGTGATGTTGACGTGGTGGCGGGTGTAGCTGCTCGTCTTCACGCGGATGCCGCGCTTGAGGCCATCTTCGCCCAGGTAAGCGCCCCAGGCCCAGGCCGCCACCATGAGGTGGATGGTGTTGCCCTTGGGGGAGACGCCGAGCTTCTTGTCGCCAATCCACGTGAGGGGGCGGATGTAGCCGCTCTCGAGCTTGTTTTCGCGAATGACGGCACGCTGGGCGTCACAGACCTGTTCTTGCGTGAAGGGAATGGTCATGCGCAGGATTTTTGCGCTGTTGAACAGGCGCTGGGTATGTTCCTGCAGCCGGAAAATGGCCGGGCCGTTGACCGTGTTGTAGGCGCGCACGCCTTCAAAAGCGCCGCAGCCGTAGTGCAGGGTGTGGCTGAGCACGTGGATTTTGGCCTCACGCCAGTCCACCATCTGGCCATCCATCCAGATTTTGCCGTCGCGGTCGGACTTGGTGGGGATCACGGTCATTTCTTTGCCTCGGGGAGTTGTGCGGGTGGGTGGGCGCTGCAGGTCGGCGGGGCGCCCAGTCTCAGGCCATCATTTTAAGTTGGCAGCGCTTGAAAATTTTTCCCCGACTCCCTAAAGTTGCCTTTAAAGGGTCCGATAACACAGATGAACGCCGGCAATCCGCCCAGTAAACCCCTCTTTGGAGGTGTGTTCCATGTTGACTATTTCATCCATATCTGTGTCGCCCCTGCCGCAGCAGCCTGCGAGTGTCACGGCACAGCCGATTTCCTCGGCCCCTGCTTCCCGGGCAGGCGGCGGCGCCTCGGCGCGTCCCAACGCAGGGGTGGCAGTGCCCGTGGCGCCAGCCGGGGAGGGTGTGGCGGTGCAGCGGGCGTTCGTGCCTACCAGCTTGCCCCCGGTGGAAGCCACCCGGCCCACTGCGGCGGCCGACCTGCCGACCAACGCCGTCCGGCCTGAGATACCGGTAGCGGCCACACCCACGGCGCTGGCCGCAGCGCGGGCCGCATCGGCGCAGCCTGCAGCCACAGAGCTGGCCGCAGCCGCCGCTTCAGTCCGGTCGTCCCGTGCAAACCCTGCACCTGTGGCTGAAGGTGCGCGGGCCGACCGTACGGAGCCAGGGCCTGAAGGGGGCGCGGGTGTGGGTAACCTGGCCGGCAACGCGTCGGTCGGTGCTGGCGGAGCGCCCGTTCGTGCCGGGGAAGCGGATGCTGCCGGCGCTCCTGTGAATCCGGGGGCTGGTGGTGGCCAGGTGGTTTTGCCCACGGTGAACCTGGGGACTGCGCAGCCTGCACCAGCCGCTGCACCCGACAACCCGCCCGAGCCTCCGCCCAACCCGGCCGATGTGGCGCTGGAGCAGCGCATCAACAACCTCCTGCCCAGCCTGTGGGAGGCCAGCCGTGCGGCGGTGGATGTGCTGATTGGGGATGAAGCGCGGGCTTCCGCGGCCCGTGCGGCCGATGCCGCCGCCCTGGCGCTGGCCCCCATCAACCTGCCAGCAGCGCAGGCGGCCAGTGCGTCGCCACGCCGCGCGGAAACTGCTGGTCCCGCACAGAACTACGCGGCCCAGAGCGGCGCGGCAGGTCGAACCGGGCCAGGTTCGGTGGTGGACACCTCGGCCTGATGCCTGGCGGTCGAGGTTCAGATACGGTGGCGCACGCCACCTGAACTGTTGATGCGCTCCACCAGGGCTCCGGCAATCTGCTGCAGGGGCAACACCTCGTTGGCAGCACCAGCCTGTATGGCCATTTTCGGCATACCGAACACCACGCAGGTGGCCTCGTCCTGCACGATGTTGTAACTCCCCGCATCGCGCATTTCCTTCATGGCGGTGGCGCCATCGGCCCCCATGCCGGTCAGCATGACGCCGTAGGCGTTGGGGCCAATCACCCGCGCAGCGGACTTGAACAGCACCTCCACCGAGGGCTTGTGCCGGTTCACGGGCGGCGTGTCTTCCACCACGGCCACATAGTTGGCGCCGCTGCGGTCCACCCGGAACTGCAGGCCACCCGGGGCAATGTAGGCGTGGCCGGGCAGAATGCGCTCGCCATCCCGGGCCTCGCTCACGGTGATCTTGCACAGGCTGTTCAGGCGCGCCGCAAAACTGGTGGTGAAGCCCGGCGGCATGTGCTGGGTAATGACAATGGCGGGCGAGTCGGCGGGCAGGCGGGTGAGTACCTCGCGGATGGCTTCCGTACCACCGGTGGAGGCACCGATCACGATGACTTTCTCGGTGGAAATGCGGCCGGTGAACTTGTAGCTGCTGCCGCTGGCCGCTTCCCTCCGCGCCACCGAGGCCGGGCTCATGCCAGTGCCGGTTTCGGTGGGCGCAAAGTCGGAATGGCCAAAAGGCGGTGGCGGTGGGGCGGTGCGGCGGTGCACCACGGCCTTGCTGGCAATGCGGATTTTCTCGACGATCTCGGCGCCCAGCTCGCGCAGCCCCGACGAGACTCCGATGCGTGGTTTGGCCACGAAGTCCACCGCGCCCATTTCCAGCGCACGCATGGTGGTCTCGGCGCCTTTTTCCGTGAGCGTGGAGACCATGAGCACCGGCATGGGCCGCAGCCGCATGATGCGAGAGAGGAACTCCAGCCCGTCCATCTTGGGCATTTCCACATCGAGCGTGATGACGTCCGGGTTGGTCTCGCGGATGAGTTCGCGCGCAGCCAGCGGATCGTTGGCCGTGCCTATGCATTCCATGTCGGGCTGGCGGTTGATGATCTCGGACAACAGGCTGCGCACCAGCGCCGAATCGTCCACCACCACTACCCTGATCTTCGCCATCACCGTTGTTTTCCTCGTTGGCCCTGAATGCGCCGTTTTCCCGTGCCCGTGGTCCGCGCCTGCCCGGTCAGAACAGATCGACCGAGCCGCCTGCCGTGGACTTGACCACCTGCGTCACGTTGCCCGAGGTGCGCTCCTGGCTCTCCAGCGCGTCCGGGTGGGCGTGGGCCAGCCGTTTGACCATGGCCTTGCCGGTCACTGGAAAGAACACCACCTTGCGCGGGTAAATGTCCAGCACGTCCTTGGAGACCACGGGAATGCGTTCGGTCTGCAGGTAGTCCAGCACGAACTGCGTATTGCGCTCCCCCACGTTCATGGTGGTGAAGCTGGAGATGACCTGGCCGCCGCCAAACACCTTGGCCTGCAGGTTCTCACGGCTCGACCCCATTTTCACCAGTTCGTTGATGAGCAGTTCCATCGCGTAGCTGCCGTAGCGGCCCGAGGTGTCGCCACCGCCTTCGGGCAGCATGAAGTGGTTCATGCCACCCACGCGCAGCCGTGCATCCCAGATGCAGGCGGCAATGCAGGAGCCCAGCACCGTCATGATGACGATGTCCTCGTTGGCCACGAAGTACTCGCCCGGCAACACTTTGGCGGCGTTGTACTTGAAGTGGTGGTCGTGGAAGAAGAACGACGCTTCCCCCGGCTTGCGCGCCCGGGCCTTGAGTGTCTGCAGATGCGCCGGTGTGTTGTGCATGGTCAGACTTTTTCGTACACGGTCTTGCCGCGCAACGTGAACAGGGTGCGGGCGTCGCTGAAGTTCTCGGAGTGGCCCACGAACAGGGTGCCTTGCGGCTTCATGACGCGGTGTATGCGGGCCAGGATCTGGCGCTGCGTGGCTGCATCGAAATAAATCATCACGTTGCGGCAGAACACAATATCAAACTGTTCCTTCAGGGGCCAGCCTTCTTCGATCAGGTTGAGCGTGAAGAACTCCACATGCTTCTGCAACTCGGGCTTCACGCGGGCCAGGCCGGTGCTGTTGCCCTTGCCCTTGAGGAAGTACTTCTGCAACTGCGCAGTGCTGACGTTCTTCATGCTTTCGAGCTTGTAGACGCCGCGCGCCGCGGTTTGCAGCACCTTGGTATCGATGTCGCTGGACCAGACCCGGAACTGCCCGTTGATGCCCAGCACCTCGGCCATGGTCATGGCGATGGAGTAGGGCTCCTCGCCGGTGGAGGCCGCGCTGCACCAGATCTTCCAGTCGCGCGGGCCAGCTGCGCGGACCATCCGCTCCAGCTCGGTGAAATGGTGGCCTTCGCGGAAAAAAGAGGTCAGGTTGGTGGTCAGGGCGTTGACGAACTCCTGCCACTCTGCGCCTCCGGTCTTCTCCAGCCAGTCCAGGTAGTCCCGGAAAGAGCTGTGCCCGGTGGCGCGCAGGCGGCGCGAAATGCGGCTGTACACCATGGCGTGCTTGCCATCGTGCAGGCTGATTCCAGCGTGCTTGTAGATCAGCGCCTTGATCCGCGCGAAGTCGCTGTTGGTCCAGGCGAACTCGCGGTCCGAGGCCAGAACTTCGTCGTCGGTGGCCATGTGTGGGGCGTTCCTTGCAGCGGCCAAAGGGTTCAGCGCACGCGGCGGGCCAGGGAAGACGTATCCAGAATCAGCGCCACGCTGCCGTCGCCCAGAATCGTGGCGCCCGACACGTTGGGTACCTTCTTGTAGTTCGATTCCAGGTTCTTGATCACCACCTGTTGCTGGCCCAGCAGCTCATCGACCATGAGGGCCACACGAACCCCATCGGACTCGATGACCACCATGATGCTGTTGGCGTCGTTCACACCGCCAGCGCGTGGTACCTGGAACAGCTTGTCCACCTCGATGACGGGCATGTACTCGTCGCGCACCTTCACCAGTTGCGCGTCCTGCGCCACGGTGTTGATGTCGCCGGCCTTGGCCTGGAAGGACTCCACCACCGAAGACAGCGGCAGGATGTAGACCTCATCGGCCACACGCACCGACATGCCGTCCATGATGGCCAGCGTGAGCGGCAGGCGCACCTTCACGCTCATGCCCACGCCTTCCACGGAATCGAGTTCCACGGTGCCGCCCAGCGAGGCGATGTTCTTCTTCACCACGTCCATGCCCACACCGCGGCCGGACACATCGGTCACCACCTCGGCGGTGGAGAAGCCAGGCGCAAAAATCAGCTGCCAGACATCCTGGTCGGGCATGTCGTCGTGCGCTTCTATGCCCTTGGAGCGCGCCTTCTCGATGAGTTTCTGGCGCGAGAGGCCCTTGCCGTCGTCGCGCACCTCAATGAGGATGGAGCCGCCGTTGTGCGCTGCTGACAGGGTGATGGTGCCAGTCTCGGGCTTGCCTTTGGCGGCGCGCTCGGCAGGCAGCTCGATGCCGTGGTCGCAGCTGTTGCGGATGAGGTGGGTGAGCGGGTCGGTGATCTTCTCGATCAGACCTTTGTCCAGTTCGGTGGCTTCACCGTGGGTGATGAGTTCGACCTTCTTGCCCAGCTTGCCCGCCAGGTCGCGCAGCATGCGCGGGAAGCGGCTGAACACCACCGACATGGGAATCATGCGGATGGACATGACCGATTCCTGCAGATCGCGCGTGTTGCGCTCCAGGTCGGCCAGGCCAGCCAGCAGGTGCTGGTTCACGCTGGCGTCCAGCTGGTTGCTGAGCTGGGCCAGCATGGCCTGGGTGATGACGAGTTCGCCCACCTGGTTGATGAGCTGGTCGATCTTGCTGACAGAGACCCGCAGGGTGGAGGCCTCTGTGGCGGCGGCCACACCCGGCTTGGCCCGTGCAGCAGCGCCACCGGCCGCGCCAGCCGCCCCTGCCACGGGAGTGACACCTCCACCGGCAGTGCCGGCACCGTCTGCAGAGTCCACCAGGCCCACCACGCTGGCGGCGTGGCTGGCAGGCGTGTGCGGATTGCCGGGTGCGCCAGGGAACAGGCCATAGCCTTGCTCCATATCGGCGTTGGGCACCGAAGAGCCCGCCGAATCCGAGGCAGTGGCTGCCACGGGGCTACCTGGTGCGCCGGCGAAGAGGCCGTAGCCCTGTTCGATGATGTCGGCGCTGTGTTCGGGGCGATCGGTCGGTGTGGCCGGCGCCAGGGTCGGCGCCGACACGGGTGCGGTCGCGGGCGCGGGGGCTGCTGCGGCCGCCGTATCCCGCAGCGCTATCTGGTCCTTGGAGACGTGGAAGGCGAACAGATCCAGCAGGTCGTCGTTGCTGCTCGTCGTGCTGATGTCGTAGAAGCGCTGGCCGCCTTCGGTGCGCTCGCCCAGAATGGTGCCCAGGCCCTCGATGTCGCGGAACAACTCTTTGATGTTGTCTGCCAGTGTCATGTCTGGCAAGGGCCCCAGCACCACGGTGAGGTGCCGCAGTGCGCCGGGAGCGGTCGCAGCCGGCATGCCGCCGGGTGGGGCGGCGGCGGGCGCTGGTGGCGGAGGTGGCGCAGGAGGAGGCGGCGGAGGCGGAGGAGGTGGAGGTGAAGCCGTGGCTGGCGCAGGAGCCGCCGCCGCGGGAGCGGGAGCCGCGCCTGTGGCCAGCACCCGGATGCGCTGCACCAGCCCGGAGGTCTCGGGCACCTGATCGGTGATGCCCTGATGGCGCCCCAGCAACGCCTTGAGCGCATCGGAGGATTCCAGCAACACGTCCACCATGGGCATGGTGGGCGCCAGTTCGTGGCGGCGCAACTTGTCCAGCAGCGACTCCATCTGGTGCGTGAGTTCGGCCACATCTTCGAAACCGAAGGTGGCCGCCCCTCCTTTGATGGAGTGGGCGCAGCGGAAGATCGCGTTGAGCTCCTCGTCGTCCACCGTCTCCAGGTCCAGGCTCAGGAGTTGCTGCTCCATCTGCTCCAGGTTCTCGCCAGCCTCTTCAAAGAAGATTTGGTAGAACTGGGTCAGGTCGAAGGAGTCGTCTTTTTTATCGTCTGCCATGTTCGTCTGCCATGTGCTTGTACTCCGGCCGCTAACGCACCGTGGGCTGGGGGAAACCGGGCGTGGTGTGGTTCAGCGGATGACCTTGTTGATGACTTCGATGAGGCGGTGCGGATCGAACGGCTTGACCAGCCAGCCGGTGGCGCCTGCGTTGCGCCCGGCCTGCTTCATCTGGTCGCTCGATTCGGTGGTCAGGATGAGAATGGGCGTCTGCTTGAAGCTGGCGTGCTCGCGCAGCTTGCGGGTCAGGCCGATGCCGTCGAGCCGGGGCATATTCTGGTCGGTCAGTACCAGATCGAATTTCTGCTTCTGGGCCTTCTCGAAGGCGTCTACGCCGTCGACCGCTTCCACCACCTGGAAGCCGGCTCCGGTCAGGGTGAAAGACACCATCTTGCGCATGGAGGCAGAGTCGTCAACGGCCAGTATGGAGTGCATGGGGATTACCTTCTTCGGGGGAAACTGGAAAGGGTGGCGTCTGGGTGGCCAGTGTCAGAACAGTTCGATGGAGCCAGCATCCATCTCACTTTGTGTCACTGGGTTGGGACGGTCGGGCATGTAGGTCACCACCACACCCGACTCTTCCTCTTCGGGCTCCATGGCCTGCTCGGCGAGGCGGTAGGCGCAGCTCTGCAACACCTTGCCGGTGTGCACCAGCAACTGGCTGGCCATGTCGTGGAACTGCAGTTCGGTCACGGTGGCGTGCAGCGCGTCACGAAGGGGCGCGGTGTGATCGTCCTGCGGCAGTTTCTCCAGCAAGGCCATGGCGTGGTTGAAGCGCTCCAGCAGGTTGCCGGTGGCGTGGTCCAGCAGGCCCTCCAGCCGCTGAAGATCGTTCATGACCACCAGCAGGGAATCCTGCAGGTCGGCCACGGCTTCCAGACTCACTTCCACTGCGGGCACGTCGGAGCGGTCCTCGATAGGGATGATGGTCGTCAGGGGCTCGCGGAGGCTCTGGCGACGGTGCCCGGTTGCTGGGTGAAAACATCGGACAAAGCCTAATCGTCGAGCAAAATGACTGTCATTTGATACCGCCCCATCCCACCGTGTCCCTGTCCTCCCACGCCGTCCACGCTGGCCTGGCTGTCCTCCACCTGGAGGACAACGAAGCCGACCACGAACTCGTCCGGGTGACTTTGCAGCGCAGTGATCTGGACTGCAACTTGCAACTGGTGGACACCCTGGCCGACTTCGAAGCGGCGCTGAAGCACCGGGCGTTCGATGCCGTGCTGGCCGACTACCACCTGGGCGGTTTTTCCGGCCTGGACGCCTGGGAGGCGCTGCGCCAGAGCGGTCAGGAGATCCCGTTTGTGCTGGTCTCGGGCGCGATTGGCGAGGCCACTGTGGCCGAGGCCATGGTGCGTGGCGTGAGCGACTACGTGGACAAGAACCGCCTGAACCGGCTGCCCATGGTGCTGGAGCGCACGCTGGACGTGTTCCGCGCCCGGCGCGCCCAGCAGCAGGCCGCCGAAGCGCTGGCACAGTCCCAGCGCCGCCTGGCCGACCTGACCGAACACCTGCAGGCCAGCATAGAACGCGAGCGCGCCGACATTGCCCGCGAGATACACGACGACATTGGCGGCTCCCTGGCCGCGGTGAAGCTCGATCTGGCGTGGCTGGCCCGCCGCAACACCGACCCCGAGGCCCAGCGCCACCTGCAGGCAGCCCTGGACATGGCCGAGCACGCGCTGGGTGCCAGCCAGCGCATCATGCGCAACCTGCGCCCCGCGGTGCTCGACCAGGGCCTGCTGCCGGCGGTGCAGTGGCTGGCGCGCACCTTTGCCGAGCGCACCGGCCTGGTGGTCGACGTGCACAGCCAGCTGAACGGCCGCGAACTGCCTGCCGAGGTGGCGCTGGTGGCCTACCGCACGGCGCAGGAAGCACTCACCAACACCCTCAAGCATGCCCGGGCCAGCCGATGCACGCTGGAATTGAGCGACCTGGAGGGTGTGCTGATGCTGGAGATCAGCGACAACGGAGTGGGTGCGAGCCCGGATGCGCTGGCCAAGGTGCAGTCGTTCGGCCTGCTGGGCCTGCGCGAGCGGGCGCAAACCGTGGGCGGCTGGCTCGATGTGGTGCTGGCACCAGGTGCCGGGGTCACGCTGATCCTTTCCGTGCCGCTGGCCGATGCCACTGCCCGAACGCAGGGCGAGGTGGCGCCCGCCGGGGCCATGGAAGAAACCAGTTTGCGGGATACCCAGCCATGATCAAAGTGGTGCTGTGCGACGACCACGCCGTAGTACGCCGCGGCGTGCGTGATACGTTGATGGAGGCCACCGACATACAGGTGGTGGGCGAGGCCGATGGCTATGCCGCGCTGCGCGAGGTGTTGCGCCAGCACAAGCCCGATGTGCTCTTGCTCGATGTGGACTTGCCGGGCCGCAGCGGCCTGGAAATTCTGGCGGTGCTGCAGGAGGAAGAATCCCCGGTGCGCACGGTCATGGTGTCCATGTACCCGGAGGACCAGTACGCCATCCGCTGCCTGAAGGCGGGCGCCTCGGGTTACCTGAACAAGGGTGGCGACCCGGCCGCACTGCTCACCGCGGTGCGCACGGTGGCGCAGGGGCGCAAGTACATCACCCCCGAGATTGCCGAGATGCTGGCCAACCACCTGAACGCCCGCGAACCGGGCGAACTGCACGAAAGCCTGTCGGAGCGGGAGTTGCAGACGCTGAAGAAAATCGCCTCGGGCAAGAAGCTCTCGCAGATTGCCGAAGAGCTGATGATCAGCCCCAAGACGGTGAGTGTGTACCGTGCCCGCGTGCTGGAAAAACTGGCCCTGACCAACAACGCCGAACTGACGGTGTACGCCATTCGGAACGGCCTGGTCTGAGCGCCTGGGCGCGGCCTCAGTTGCCCAGGAACAGGCCGGCAATGATGCGCATGAGCTCCATGACCGGGCGGTCCAGCAGGGGAATGGTGATGGCAATGCCGATCAGGCCCACCGACAGCGTGAGCGGAAAGCCAATGGCAAACACGTTGATCTGGGGCGCTATGCGCGAGACGATACCCATGACCACGTTGACGAACAGCAGCATGCCGATCATGGGCAGCGCTATCCACAGCCCGTACTGAAAAATCACGGCGCCCAGTTCGTACAGGCGCAAAGACCGCGCCGCCTCCAGGGCAGGGCCGCCCACCGGGAAAGTGGTGAAGCTGGCCGCCATGGCCTGGATCAGCATCACGTGCCCGCCCAGCACAATGAACAGCAACATGGCCATGTTGCCAAAGAAGCGGCCCACAGAGCTGGTCTGGGAGTTGGTGGTGGGGTCGAAGAAGCCGGCGAAGTTCAGGCCCATTTGCAGGCCGATGATCTCCCCCGCCATTTCTACCGCGGCAAACACGATACGCACCGTCAGCCCGATGGCCACGCCGATGACGATCTGCTGGATGACCGCGCCCAGCGCGGCCGAGCTGTTGAGGGAGATCACCTCCTGGGCGGGCAGGGCGGGTTGCACGCACACGGCAATCACGAAGGCCAGCCCGACTTTGGTGCGCATGGGCACCGAGCGCGAAGAAAAGATGGGTGCGCTGGCAAACAGGGCCAGCGTGCGCAGGAACGGCCAGAGTATGGGCGATACCCATGCCATGAGCTGCGCCTCGTTGAAGGTCACCATGGTGGCGCGCGCCCCGGGTCCGGTATCAGCCGGTGAACTGCGGGATGGAGAGTAGGGTACGGCGCAGGAACTCCACCGAAGTGGTCAGCATCCAGGGCCCGGCCAGGGCAAACACCGCCACCGCTGCCACCAGCTTGGGCACGAAGGACAGCGTGGCCTCGTTGATCTGGGTGAGCGCCTGGAACAGGCTCACCACCAGGCCCACCAGCAACACCACACCCAGAATGGGCGCGGAGACGGCCAGCAGCAGGAACAGGGCGTTCTGCCCGAAGGTGAGTACAGCTTGTGCTTCCATGGCAAGGACCTTTAGAAGGTTCAGGGCAGGAAGCTGGCGGCCAGCGACCCGATGAGAATGTTCCAGCCATCGGCCAGCACGAACAGCATCAGCTTGAAAGGCAGGGCGACCAGCACGGGGGAGAGCATCATCATGCCCAGCGACATGAGAATGCTGGCCACCACCAGGTCAATCACCAGGAAGGGGATGAAGACCATGAACCCGATCTGGAAGGCGGTCTTGAGCTCGCTGATGACGAAGGAGGGAATGAGTACCCGCATGGGGGCTGTTTCCACGCCCACGTCGGGGGGCAGGTCGGCGAGCCGCGCGAACAGCTCGAAATCGGACTGCCGGGTCTGGCGCATCATGAACTCGCGCATCGGTGCCTCGCCGCGTTCCAGCGCCTCGTTGAATGTGATCTCGTTGGCGGTGTAGGGTTGGTAGGCGTCGGCGTACACGCGGTCCAGCGTGGGACCCATGACGAACAGGGTGAGGAACAGCGACAGGCCCACGATCACCTGGTTGGGCGGCGACGCTTGCGTCCCCAGCGCCTGGCGCAGCAGGGACAGCACGATCACGATGCGGGTGAACGACGTCATCATGAGCAGCACTGCGGGCAGGAACGACAGCGCGGTGAAGAACAGCAGCGTCTGTATGGGCACCGAGTAGCTGGTGCCTTGCGGCCCCTGGCCAATGATGAGGGGCAACTGCCCACCCGGTGCAGTGGCCGCCCCGGTGGCCTGTGCCAGTGCGTCTTGTGGCAGCAGCAGGCTCAGCCCTGCCAGCAGCGCGGCCAGCGCCCAGAGCGCGGATCTGGAGGAGGTGTTCATGGCGCAGGTGGCTGGTTCGGCGGCGTCAGCGCCTGGGTGTGCAGCAGGTTGATGCTGTGCGCCGTGACTCCCAGCGTCAGTTGAACGCTACCGTTGGGTCCGTTCACTTCCACCACCGCCACACGCTGCTGGGGCCCTACCGCCAGGTGGTTCACCAGCCGCAGTTCGGCGCCTTCTCCGCTGCCCGTGGGCGCCACGCGCTTGCGCGCCCATTGAATGCCCCAGGCCAGCAGCACCAGCAGGGCCAGGAGCCCGAAAATCGGCCCCAGCGAGACCATGGAAACGCCCGAATCGCTCATGCCTGTCAGCCGCGGCTCAGGCGGCGCAGCCGCTCGGAGGGCGTGACGATGTCGGTCAGGCGAATGCCGAACTTGTCGTTCACCACCACCACCTCACCCTGAGCAATCAGGTAACCGTTCACCAGCACATCCATGGGCTCGCCGGCCAGCGCATCGAGCTCCACCACCGAGCCCTGCGCGAGTTGCAGGATGTACTTGATGGGTACCTTGGTGCGGCCCAGCTCCACCGAGAGCTGCACCGGAATGTCCATCACCATGCTGATGTCGTTGCTGCCGGTGGGCAAGGGGATGTCGCCGTCAAAGTGCGGCGCCCCGGCGGTCAGGCTGTCGTTGGTGTCACCGCCGCCGCCTGTGGAAGCCTGCTCCTGCAGGGCTTGTGCCCAGTCGTCTGCAATGGCTTCGTCGTTGATGTCGTTGTCGTTACTCATGCGGCACTCCTTGCCATGACAGATCCTTGTTGCGCAGCGTGCGCAGTACCTTCAGCGCGTACTTGCCGTTGTGGGTGCCGTACTCGCACTCCATCACGGGCACGCCGTCCACCTTGGCCTCGATCACCTTTTCGCGCTCCAGCTCGATGAAGTCGCCCACCTTCAGGGCCAGCAACTGTTCTATGGTCACGTCGCTCTGCGCCAGGTTGGCCACCAGTTGCACCTCGGCGGCCTGGATCTCGTGGCTCAGCAGCTTCACCCACCGGCGGTCCACCTCGATGGCGTCGCCCTGCACCGAGGAATACAGCACATCGCGGATGGGCTCCAGCGTGGCGTAGGGCATGCAGATGTGCAGAGAGCCGGTCAGGTCGCCAATCTCCAGCGAGAAGCTGGTGCTGATGACGATTTCGCTGGGCGTGGCAATGGTGGCGAACTGGGGCTGCATCTCCGAGCGCTGGTACACCAGCTCGATGGGGTACACGCCCTTCCAGGCTTTCTTGTACTCCTCCGACACCACCTCCACCAGCCGGTTGATGACGCGCTGTTCGGTGGAAGAAAAGTCGCGCCCTTCAATGCGGGTATGGAACTTGCCATTGCCGCCAAACAGACTGTCGATCACGCCAAACAGGAGGGTGGGCTCGCACACGATGAGCCCGTTGCCGCGCAGCGGGCGTATGGCCATGATGTTGAAGTTGGTGGGCACCACCAGCTCGCGCAGAAAGGCGCTGTACTTCTGCACCTGCACCGTGCCCACCGAGATTTCCGGGCTGCGGCGGATGAAGTTGAACAGGCCTACGCGGAGGTTGCGCGCAAAGCGCTCGTTGATGACCTCCATGGTCGGCATGCGGCCACGGACGATGCGCTCCTGGCTGGAGAGGTCGTAGCTGCGTATGCCGCCTGTGGGCGTGTCTTCCTTGGCCAGCTTCTGGCTCTCGCCGGTCACACCCTCGAGCAGCGCGTCGATCTCGTCCTGGGAAAGAAAGGCTTCACTCATGGTGGGCGGACAGGCGTGGCTTCCTGTTATTGCACGATGAAGTTGGAGAACAGCACGGCTTGCACCGGGCTCCTGCCGTTCGGGTCTGTCAGGCCAGTCTCGGTCTGAATCAGGGCCAGAATGTCGGCGGCAAGCTGCTCCTTGCCTGGAGCAGCCAACAGTTCGCTGGCGGTGCGCTGCGACAGGATCAGCAGGATGCCATTGCGCACACTGGGCATGAAAGCCTTGACGAGGTCAGAGGTCTTGGCATCGGCCACCTGTACGGTGATGCCCACCTGTGCGAACCGGTTGCCGCCAGGGTCTCCCAGGTTGACCACAAGATTGTCCAGAGGCAGGAAAACGGGTGGCGTCCGGGGTTCTGCTGGCGCCGTTTTCGCAGGTGCATCCTCGGCAAACTCATCTTCACCCTGCTTGCCCTTGAGGAAAAGGAGCGCACCAACGCCCGCCGCAATGATGAGCACCAGCACCACCGAAATGATGACGATGATGAGCATCTTCTTGCTCTTGGGCTTCGCGGGTTCTGCGCCTTCTGCGGCGGGTTTGGCGGCCATGGGGTTTGCCTTTGCGGTTTCTATGGAATTTCGGAAGTGGGCGCTGGGCCCCGAACCGAAATTCTGTCATGGAAATTATGGGCAGCGCCCGCCTGCACTAAAGCGCAAAGAATGGGGCAAACACCCGGCAAATATGGCTCAGGGCCGGTGCCAGCATGGGCCTTGCCAGGCCCCCGACGGTTATACGTACACGTCCAGAGAGCTGGATGTCTTGCTGGTCCAGCCCAGGCCATTTGCTGCGCCTGCCACACCTTCTCCCGACAGGCCGCGGAGTGCCCGCGCGGCAGCCAGCGACGGCTGAGACGCCGGGGCCTGCCCCTGACCGGCGCCCTGGCGCGTGCCGTCGCTGGCCCGGGTATCCACCGACAGGGCCGAGAGGTCCAGCCCATACTGCTCCAGCATCTGGCTCAGCGCCTGCTGGCCAAAGTTCTGCAGCGCAGCCCGCGCCGCGCTGTCGTCGGTGCGGAAGGCCAGAGACGCCTGACCGTCCTTCAAGGTCACGTCCACCTCGATGGGCTGGCCGTCGGCGCCCTGGAGCGACAGGCTGGCGCGCCGCAGGTTCTGCGACGCCCACAGACTCACCTGTACCCCCAGCTGGTTGAAGCCATCGCCCAGCGCCTGGGCCATGGCCGACCCGGCGGGTTGTGGGGCAGGGCTGTCTGCTGTGGGGGGGCTGGTGTTGAGCAACGCAGCAAACCCATCGCTGCCTGCGGGTCGGGCCGCCGCCGCGGGGTTCCCGCCGGGGTTGCCCGGTGGGCTGCTCTGCCCTGCCAGGCTGTCCTGCCCGGAAGTGCCGGAGCCTGTGGCTCCGCCATCGAGAGATGTTTGCAATGCGGCTTCCAGGGCCGTGTCGCTGGATGACGCCGAGACGCTATCCAGCCCTGCGCCGCGCAGGGGATCTTGCACGGGCGCGACCCCGGCGGCCGCAATGCCCCCCGCCAGGGCTGTGCCCGCTGCAATGCCCGAGGACAGCGCTGTATTCGGAACGGCGTTGATGTCGCGCAACGGCGCAGCGCCATCGGAGGCAGGGAGACCCGCGCTAGGGTCGCGCGCCAGTGCTTCACGGCTGCGCTCCTGAGCCTGCCAGCGCTGCAGAAGCTCTGCCGGCGAGTCTGGCCTTCTCGCCGCTGCTGCATCTGGCGGCTGGTTGGCGCTGCCTTGCGCGGCCTCTGCAGATGCTGCGGCCTGTTCGGCCTGTTCTGCCTGTGCGGCTTCCGTGGCGGCGCCGAACGCCGCTTCGCGCGCCAGTTGTTCTGGCCCGGTACTGGCGCTTGCCTCGGCAGCGCCTGGCGGCTGTTTGCCCTCCGCAGGGGTGGTGGGTGTGAGGGCCGCCAGCAGCGCAGCGTCGGTCTGCTGCGCCTGCAGTTGCGCTTCGCGTTCTGCCGTGTCTGGCGCTGCGTTCTCTGCACCGTTGGGCTTGCTGGCCGTGGGGGAGGCCGCGTCCAGAGCGGCATCGGCACGGGCAGCCGCCTGGGTTTCGCCCTGTTTCTGGCTTTCCGCCCGCTCGGCTTGCAGTTTCTCGGCCTGCTTGAGCAAACCATTGAAGCGCTGCTGCTCTGCCGTGTCTGCTGCCTGGAAAGGCAAGGACGGCGCGTTTTGCTGGTTGCGCTGGCGGGCCGCTGCTTGCAGCCGGGCTTCGTTGGCGGCGGTGGGGTGTACGGCGTTCTGGCTCATGGCGTGGGCTTCCAGGGGTGGTTCGCGGCTTGCTGGCGGTGCTGGTTGGCCGCCATCTCGTCGGTCTGTTTCTGTTCGGCGCGGTCGGCCTGGCGCTGCCATTCGGTCTGGCGGCGCTCGGTGTACTTGTTCAGGCTGGCCAAAGCGCGCTCGGCCTGCACCAGCTGCTGCTGGCAGTACTGCACGTGTGTCTCCAGCCGCTGCAGGTGTCCGCGCTGGAAATCAATGGCCTGGTCTATGCGCCCCAGAAACTGCTGCTGGTGCTGCAACAGCGTCACGCTGATGGCCTCGCTGCTGGCGCGCGCGGTCCATCGGGTCTGGCTGTCTTTCACGTACTCCTGCAGCTGGGCCATCTGCTGTTCGGCGGCCTGCAGCTCGCGTTGCGCAGCGCCCAGCGTTTGCAGGGCGTTGTCGCGCCGCAGCGCGGCCACTTCCAGAACGGTGTCAAGCTGGTCGGGCTTTTTCATCGCGCGGCCCTCTGGGTTTTGTCACCCGCGGCGTTGCCTTCGCCCAGCGCCTTTTCCAGGGCCTGCAGGCTCGCGGCAAACGGGGCTTGCTCGCGCATGTTCTGCATGAGGAAGCGCTGCATGTGCGGGAACAGGGCAATGGCGCGGTCGGTGTCGGGGTCGCTGCCGGGGGCGTAGGCGCCCAGCTGGATCAGGTCGCGGCTCTTCTGGTAGCGCGAGTGGTAGTGGCGGTAGCGCCGCGCCATCTCGAAATGTTCCGGGCTCACCACGTTGTGCATCACCCGGGAGGCCGATGCCTCCACATCAATGGCCGGGAAGATGCCCGATTCGGCCATGCTGCGCGACAGCACGATGTGCCCGTCCAGGATGGCGCGGGCGGCATCGGCAATAGGGTCCTGCTGGTCGTCGCCCTCGGACAACACGGTGTAGAACGCGGTGATGGAACCGCGCCCGTCCGGGCCGTTGCCGCTTCTCTCCACCAGCTGCGGCAGCTTGGCAAAGCAGCTGGGCGGGTAGCCCTTGGTGGCGGGCGGCTCGCCTATGGCCAGCGCAATCTCGCGCTGCGCCATGGCGTAGCGGCTCAGGGAATCCATGAGCAGCAGCACATCGAGCCCTTCGTCGCGGAAGTGCTCGGCAATGGCGGTGGCGTAGTGCGCGCCCTGCATGCGCACCAGAGG
>JALOSG010000289.1 GCA_025458665.1 Serpentinimonas sp. | reverse complement strand
AACCAGCGGCAGAACGGGTTGTCGTAGCGGTAGCTCCACACCTGCCCCCGGTTGCGGCCCAGCTCCTCCACCTCGCCTGCGCGACCCAGCACCTGACGGGCCTCATCCTGGCTCATGCCGGGATTGATGCGCAGGAAGTTGGTTTCAGTGAGCACCTGCTCGTAGCGGGTGGCGCGGCCATTGGCGTCGAGGTACACAAACCAGGTGTGAACGCCGTACGGACCGCGCGGGAACTCCAGCCGACTGCCGCCAGCGACCTGGCGTTGCATGTCGGGCGGTCCCATGCGGGCCACGATTTCGTCGCGGGAAAGGCCCGCCTGGTCGCTGGGCGGTTCGTAGCCGGCACAGGCCGACAGACCAGCCACGGCAGAAAAAACAGCCAGACGGGACAACGCGGTGCGCATGCTTCGGTCTCCTGTGTTCACCATTTGAGCTTCACTGTCTCGACTCAAGTGAATGAATTTTCGCAGGCAAGTTCACGCCCTGCTGTGTGTCAGCCCCGAGGCCACACCATCAGACCGGTCACCTCCGACCCTGGCGACCCGGGGAACTCGGCCCGCACGGCGCGCTGAGCGAAAGCAGCGGCATCGCGGCGAAGGTCGCGCGCGGTTGCACCAACTTGTCACCTAGGAAAAAGTGACCCGGTTCAGCGTGTGCTGAGATGACGAGCCCTGATCGGGAAGTTGTCCGGGGCTTTTTGTCGGACGAACGGCATTCAGCCACTCGGGGTTTGGCAGAAGGGATTTTGGATGCTGCACTCCGCAGCATCCGGGGGCGCATCCACCACCTTCCGACCGCTTCATGGTCGAGTTCAAGAGACGCCTTCGCCGCTGGTTGCCCACCGCTCAGACACTGCAGTAGACCAAAGGGTTTGGGCGGCTGAGCCACTGCCTTCATCGGCATCCCATGCTCTGGGTGATGCATCGGCGTGGGATTGCACTGGGTGTGGCCTTGGGCATCGGTCTCGGCGTTTTTCCGCTGCCGCTGCAGATGCCGGTCGCGATGCTGGTGGCGGTAGCGCTCACGGCGAACGTCGCGGCCACCACTTGGCTCACCCATCCGTTCACATGGCACCGATCTGGGGGCTGGCGGCTTGTCTGGGTTCTTTCGTTGTCCCTCAGAAGGCACCGTTCACGCTGACCTCCCCCCAACCTGGTCATCGGTTCTCAAAGCGAAACCGCGGTTGATCAGTGGCCGGTCAGCTCCAGCGGTTCTCGGGGGCCGAAGCCACCGCTATCCGTCACGAACGGTTGAAGGCAGGGGGCATGTCCTTCCATTGAGCGTGGAAACCGTTCACGTTCTGCGTGGCAGATGGCCCCAGATGACCCAACAAGACTTCGAGCCCAGCGGTGGCGCTGTCGATCAGCGGCAGCGGGCAATGGGCTTGCAAGCTGGAGGCGTAGCCCGCCAGGCCGGCGCCGCCCAGGATGATGCTTTCCACACCGGTTCGCGCAGCCTGCCGACAGGCCTCGGTCAGGCACCGGATGGCCATGTCCGGGTCGGCCTGCAGTGCCGCACCGCTGGGTGCCACCGTTTCGATGTGTCGCAGCAGTTGGTCGTGACCCAGGGCCTGGGCCAGGCGCACCAGCATGGGCTTCCACCGTTCGCCGCCGGTCACGATGGCAAACGGCCCGCGCTGTGCTGCCTGGATGAAGGAGGCCTCGGCCAGACCGGTCACCGGGCTGGCGCTGGATTCGCGCAGTGCAAACAGGCCTGGATCCCCGAAGCATCCGATCAGCACGCCGTCCAGCGGCTGCGGCACTTCGGCCAGGTCGTTGGCCCAGGCATCGAGGCAGGCGTGCGCCGCCACGGCATGGCTGGCCTCGCAGGCGATGTATTGGGCACCAAAGCGCGCCGTTCTCACGTCCAGGCGAACGTGCTGCGGCAACCGCGGCAACAGCACCTTGCGCAGGCGTTCGCTGGTCTGTTCGTTGGTGTTGGGATTGATGAGCAGGAATCGCCGGGAATCGGTCAGGTGCATGGCTGGATGGGCTGGGGTGGACGGGGCGGTGGCGCCTGGGATGGGTGGAATGCTCCAGAGAGGTGCATGCCGTTCATGTTGCCTTGAATTGGTGCATGTCGGGAAAGGCAGCGGTGGTCCAGGCCATTGCTGGGGCGCAACTTTCATGCCCAAAGTGATCGGCCCCGGTGTTGTTGCTGGCATGGAATGTGCGCTGTCGGCCGGGTGGACGTCTTGAAATCCCTTTCAGCGAACCATTCGACCTAGGAGAGCTTATGAAACGCCGTGATTTTTTGGCCGCTGGCACCGCCGCCGTCGCCGCACCCTGGGTGCATGCCCAATCGTCGGCCTGGCCCACCCGAGGCCCGATCCGACTGATTTGCCAATTTCCCCCAGGTGGCTTGGTCGACACCGTTGCGCGGCTCATGGCGCCCCACCTGTCGCAAGCGCTGTCGCAAACCGTGGTGGTCGACAACCGGGCCGGCGCGGGCGGTTTGATCGGCACCGAATACGCCAGCCGTCAGCCGGCCGACGGTTACACGCTGTTGGTCAGCCATGCGTCGGTGCATGTGTTCGCCGCAGCCACCCGCCGCACCATGCCTTTTGATCCGGTCAGTGATTTCACCCA
>JALOSG010000105.1 GCA_025458665.1 Serpentinimonas sp. | reverse complement strand
CCTTCGCGCCGGGTGACACTGTCATCGTGAGCGTGAACGTGGTGGAAGGTACCCGCAAGCGTATGCAGGCCTACGAAGGCGTGGTGATTGCGCGCCGTAACCGTGGTCTCAACAGCAGCTTCATCGTGCGCAAGATCTCTAACGGCGAAGGCGTGGAGCGCACGTTCCCGCTGTACAGCCCGCGCATTGCCAAGATCGAAGTGAAGCGCCGCGGCGATGTGCGCCGCGCCAAGCTGTACTTCCTGCGCGACCGCAGCGGCAAGTCGGCCCGCATCAAGGAAAAGCTGGGCGCTTGATGTCTCCTCTGGGCGGTTCGCTGCCCCGGTGAAAAAAAGCCTCCGCAAGGAGGCTTTTTTCATAGTGGGCCGTGTGGGCCGTCCTTCGGCCACTTCGGCTTAGAGTTCTTCCACCCGTTTGGGGGGATAGCTGTCCCACGCCTGGCAGCCAGGGCAGTGCCAGAAGTACTGCCGCGCCTCGAAACCGCACGCTGCACAGCGGTAGCGCTTGAGCGGTTCGGCGGCGCGTTCCAGCGCCTCCTTGATCGGGCGCTCGCTCTGTTCATCCGCATTCAGCCGTTCGCCGGCCAGCCACAGCGCAGCCGCCACCAGCGACGGCTCGCGGCGCAAATGCTCCACATACAGCGCACGCCCCTCTGCAGGGCTAGGCGCCAGCGTGGCCATGGCCTGCGTCACATCGAGTGAGGGCAGGTGAGCCGCAGCGTATGCGCGCAGCGTGTGCAGTGCGTCCTCTTCACGCTGGCACAGGCGGCTCCACTGCGCCAGGCTGTGGGCCACCAGTGGCAGGTGAGCAGGCGCATGCCGGGCCAGTTCCAGCAGTGCGTCGAGTCCACCCTGGGTGTTGCCCAAAGACTGCCTCAGGTCGGCCAGCGCAATCCATCCTCTGGCCGATTCGGGGTGCCTCTGGGTCAGCGTTTCCAGCAGCGCCAGCGCTTCGGTGGTGTTGCCCTGGCGGCGCAGTGCCTCGGCGCGCTCACACTGGTAATGTGCCTGCCGGGGCTGGAACGAACCGTGCTGCGTGTCATTGAGCAGGGCGGCCACTTCGCTGGCCCGTTCCCAGTCGCGCGAACGCTCGTATATGGCCAGCCGGGCGAGGCGGGCTTCGTTAGCGAAAGGTGTGTTCTCCAGCTTCAGCAATGCCGCTTCCGCACGGTCCAGCAAGCCTGCTTTCAGGAAGTCCATCGCCAAGGCGTGCTGCGCGCGCTCGCGGTCTTTGTGCGACAGGTCTCCGCGCTGGAGCAGGTGCTCATGCACCCGCACGGCGCGGTCGTAATCGCCCCTGCGCCGGAAGAGGTTACCCAGCGCAAAGTGCAACTCCGAGGTGTCGGGGTCGTTCTGTACCGCTTCAATGAAAGCGTCTATGGCCTGGTCCTGCTGTTCATTGAGCAGGTGGTTCAGGCCGCGGAAGTAGGCCTTGGGGTCTTGCTTGCTCTCGAAGCGCCACTGCCGCATGTCCAGCCGCGAGGCTAGCCAGCCCAGAGCGAAGGCGGCGGGTAGCCCCCACAGGAGCCAGGTGAAATCAAATTCCATGGGGGATCTGGGTATCGCTGTCGGAGGATCGCTCTTTGGTGGGGCCGGGGCCAGCGGACAGGGTGGCAGAGGACGGACCAGCAGGTTCCGCTGAAGGTCCACCCGGTGCCGCCCGGGCCAGCTTGCGGGCACGCAACCAGATGGGAATCATGACCGCGACGCCCAGAAAAATACCCAGGGTAAGTGCCAGCAAAAGCACCAGAACCACGGGCGCCTGCCAGTAGGCGCCAAAGAACAGGTTCAGCCGCATCGCCTCCTGGTTGTTCAGGGCGAACGCAAACACCACAAAAAAAATGGCTGCCTTGAGCAGCCACATGAAATATCTCAACGCAGGCTCCTGTTCGGGAGCTTGCATTCTACGTTTTTAGTCGGTACGGCCTGCCATCTCACGGGTGCGCTTGTCCACCTCTTCGCGCAGGGCCTTGCCCGGCTTGAAGTGCGGCACACGCTTGGCCGGAATGGCCACGCTTTCGCCGGAACGGGGGTTGCGTCCCATGCGCGGCGGACGCTGGTTCACCGTGAAACTGCCAAACCCACGTATCTCTATGCGCTGTCCACGCACCAGCGCGTCCGACATGGCTTCGAGTATGGCCTTCACGGCGAACTCGGCATCGCGCTGTGCCAGTTGACCGAAACGGTCCGCCAGCGCTTCCACCAGATCACTTCGGGTCATGTTCAGATTCCGTCGGGGACAAAAAAGGGTCCGGTGACCACGTCAACGGACCCCCCGTATGAGCGAATTACTCGCCGCTGTTGTTGTCCAGCTTGGCACGCAGCAGGGCGCCCAGGCTGGTGGTGCCGGCGTTGCTGTTGCCCTGGCTCAGGCTGGCCATGGCTTCTTGCTGGTCGGCGGCATCCTTGGCCTTGATGGAGAGCTGGATGTTGCGCGTCTTGCGGTCCACGTTGACCACCACGGCGGTGACTTCGTCGCCTTCCTTGAGCACGTTGCGGGCATCTTCCACGCGGTCGCGGGAGATTTCGCTGGCGCGCAGGTAGCCCAGAATGTCTTCGCCCAGGTCGATCTCGGCGCCCTTGGCGTCCACCGTCTTGACCTTGCCGGTCACGGTAGCGCCCTTGTCGTTGATGGACACGAAGGTGGTGAACGGGTCGGAATCGAGCTGCTTGATACCCAGGCTGATGCGCTCACGCTCCACATCCACGCCCAGCACCACGGCCTCCACTTCCTGGCCCTTCTTGTAGTTGCGCACGGCGGCTTCGCCCGGCTCGTTCCAGGACAGATCGGACAGGTGCACCAGGCCGTCGATACCGGCAGCCAGACCCACGAACACGCCGAAGTCGGTGATGGACTTGATGGGGCCCTTGACCTTGTCGCCGCGCTTGGTCTGCTCGGCAAACTCGTGCCACGGGTTGGCCTTGCACTGCTTCATGCCCAGGGAGATGCGGCGCTTGTCCTCGTCGATCTCCAGGACCATGACTTCGACTTCGTCGCCCAGCGACACCAGCTTGGAAGGCGCCACGTTCTTGTTGGTCCAGTCCATTTCGGACACGTGCACCAGGCCTTCGATGCCCGGCTCGAGTTCCACGAACGCGCCGTAGTCGGCAATGTTGGTGACCTTGCCGAACATGCGGGTGCCCGAGGGGTAGCGGCGTGCCACGCCCATCCAGGGATCGTCGCCCATCTGCTTCAGACCCAGGGAAACGCGCTGCTTCTCGGCGTCGAACTTCAGCACTTTGGCGGTCAGTTCCTGACCAGCCTGCACCACCTCGCTCGGGTGACGCACGCGGCGCCATGCCATGTCGGTGATGTGCAGCAGGCCGTCGATGCCACCCAGGTCCACGAAGGCGCCGTATTCGGTGATGTTCTTCACCACGCCATTCACGATGGAGCCTTCTTTCAGGGTCTCCAGCAGCTTGGCGCGCTCTTCGCCCATGGAGGCTTCCACCACAGCGCGGCGGCTCAGCACCACGTTGTTGCGTTTGCGGTCGAGCTTGATGACCTTGAACTCCATCGTCTTGTTTTCGTACGGAGTGAGGTCTTTGGTGGGACGGCTGTCCACCAGCGAACCGGGCAGGAAGGCGCTGATGCCGTTGACCATGACCTTCAGGCCGCCCTTGACCTTGATGCCGGTGGTACCGGTCACGAAGTCGCCAGACTCCAGGGCCTTTTCCAGGGACATCCAGGAGGCCAGGCGCTTGGCCTTGTCGCGGCTCAGCAGCGTGTCGCCGTAGCCGTTTTCCACGGCGTCGATAGCGACCGACACGAAGTCGCCCACTTGCACTTCGAGCTCGCCCTGGTCGTTCTTGAATTCGTTGATGGGGACGTAGGCTTCGGACTTCAGCCCGGCATTGACCACCACGTGGTTGTGCTCGATGCGCACGACTTCGGCGGTGATGACCTCGCCAGCGCGCATTTCAGCGCGTTGCAACGACTCTTCAAACAGGGCGGCAAAAGATTCAGACATTCAGGTTCCTAGATCGCGATCCCGGGGTTTGGAATGGAAGGACCGCGACGGTTACAAAATCGCATCACCTGGCGGCGACACGGGTTGCAGGTTGATAACCCTTGGGCCTGCGGGAGACAGAACTCCCGGCGGGGCTTCAGGGGCCAATACGCACTCACTCTCTACGAAACAACGCCATGAAAAGGGCGTTTCGCTTCCCACCAGTCCAGCACCTGCGCCACCGATTCCTCGATGGTCTGCGCGGAGTTGTCCAGCAGCAAAGCGTCTTCGGCTGGTTTCAGGGGTGCCAGGGCGCGCTGTGAATCGCGCTCATCGCGGGCCTTGAGGTCCAGCAAAAGGTTTTCGAGTTTAGCAGGGTTTCCCTTTGAAATCAACTGCTTGTAGCGCCGCTCGGCACGGGTTTCGGCGCTGGCCGTCAAAAACACCTTGAGGGTCGCTGCTGGAAAGATCACCGTACCCATGTCCCGCCCATCCGCCACCAGGCCGGGCAGGCGTCGGCTGCGGTGCTGCAACTCCAGCAGCGCCTGCCGCACCCCGGGTACCGCCGACACGCGGGAAGCGGCCATGCCCGCGCTTTCGGTGCGCACGGCATCGGTC
Organism: Serpentinimonas sp.; assembly: GCA_025458665.1. Lineage (GTDB taxonomy): Bacteria > Pseudomonadota > Gammaproteobacteria > Burkholderiales > Burkholderiaceae_C > JALOSG01. The sequence continues at coordinate 4,480 of JALOSG010000105.1, read as the reverse complement.
ACATCGGTGCCTTCCAGCAGAATCTGGCCGGGCAGGAAAGTCACGTTCATGGCGGCCGCCATTGCGCTCACCCGCTGGGCGCCTTCCGGCGTGGACAGCGCTTCCACGGAGGTATCCACACCCGCACGCTCCGCCGCCAGCCCCACCAACCGGTACAAGGCGCCGGAATCCAGCAGGTGGTAACCCAGCCGCTCGGCCAGGGCCGCCGACAAGGTGCCTTTGCCCGAGGCGGTCGGCCCGTCCACACACAGCACCGGAATGTAGGCGCTCGCCGTGGCAGTGAGTGCAAACAAAGCCTCGAAATAATCGGGGAAGGTCTTGCCCACACAGCGCGGGTCCAGAATGCGCACCGGTATGCCTGCCGGGTTGAACGCCGCCAGGGAGAAGCACATGGCAATGCGGTGGTCGTCATAGGTGTGTAAAGCCGCGGGCCGCCAGTCCGCCACGTTAGCCGGTGGCGTCACGCTCAGGAAATCTTCGCCCCACTGCACGGTGGCGCCCAGCTTCTGCAACTCGGCCACCATGGCGGCAATGCGGTCGGTTTCCTTCACACGCCAACTGGCAATGTTGCGCAGTGTGGTGGTGCCGTTGGCGTACAGCGCCATCACGGCCAGGGTCATGGCCGCATCGGGAATGTGGTTGCAGTCCAGGTCTATGGCCTTCAAGGGCCAGCTGCCACGGCGCACGTGCAACGCATTGGCCGAGCCGGAAATGTCCGCCCCCATGGCGCGCGCGGCCTCCACAAAGCGTATGTCGCCCTGGATGGAGTCCAGCCCCACGCCCTGCACCGTGATGCCCTCTGCGCCGCCAGCAGCGATGGCACCCAGCGCAATGAAGTAGCTGGCCGATGACGCATCGCCTTCTACATGGATACTGCCCGGCGACTGGTAACGGCTACCGGCGGGGACAGTGAAGCGGCTCCAGCCGTCGCGCCGAATGTGCACGCCAAACTGCGCCAGCAGGCGCAGCGTGATTTCGATGTAGGGCTTGGAAATCAGCTCCCCCACCACGTCGATGTGAATATCCTGTTCCGCCACCAGCGGCAGTGCCAGCAGGAGCGCCGTGAGGAACTGGCTGGACACATCGCCACGCACGCGCAGGGGCTCGTGCAACAGCAGTGCGGCGGGTTGTCCGTTGCCCAGACGCAGGGGCGGGTAGCCGGGCTGGCCCAGGTCGGCAATGGGGCAGCCCATCTGGCGCAGTGCATCCACCAGGTCACCAATGGGGCGCTCGTGCATGCGGGCTATGCCGCGCACTTCGAATTCGCCACCCCACACGGAGGCCAGCAAGCTCAGTGCGGCGGTCAGCGGGCGCATGGCGGTGCCCGCGTTCCCCAGGAACAGCTTGGCTTGGCGCACAGGCAGCGCGCCGCCCAGACCTGAAACCGACACGCTGCCACCCTCTGGCTGCCGCACCACCTCGCAGCCCAGCGCCTTCAGGGCGTCGAGCATGACGCGGGTATCGTCCGAATCCAGCAAGTCATGAATGTGCGTGGTGCCCGAACTCAGCGCGGCCAGCAGCAGCACGCGGTTGGAAATGCTTTTGGAGCCGGGCAGCACCACAGTGCCAGCGGCCGCCTGCAGCGGGGGCAGGTCGAGGTAGGGAATGGAGAACATGCGGGTCAGTTGTCGGGCACAGAGGCGCTGGCGCTGGGCAGTGTCCACGCGCTGCGGGCATCGCTCGCTTTTTCAATGAGCTGTTGCAGCGCGGGCCCATCTGGCGTCTGCATGCAGGCTTCCAGCGCATCGAGCGCGGCGCGCAACTGGGCCGATTGCGCCAGCACATTCGCGCGGTTGGCCAGCAGAATGTCGCGCCAGACGGATGGGTCGGAGGCTGCTATGCGTGTGAAGTCGCGGAAACCTGGCCCAGCCAAAGACAGAAACTCGCGCGCCTGCGGCTGCGCCGCAATGGCGTTCATGGCAGCAAAAGCCACCAGATGGGGCAGGTGGCTCACCGCGGCGTAGGCGGTGTCGTGGGCTTCGGGGGTCATGTGGCGCACACGGCTGCCCAGCGCTTTCCACACCTGCTCGGCACGGGCCAGGTGGTCGGGCCGCGTTTCTGGCAGGGGCGTCAGGATCACCTGCCGGTCCTGGTACAGGCGCGCATCGGCATGGCGCACACCGGCCACCTCGCGCCCGGCTATGGGGTGGGCCGGCACAAAGCAGGGCAGTTGTTCGCGCAGCACCGTGCGGGCGGCGGCCACAATGTCACTCTTGGTAGAGCCCACATCCATGACCAGTGTGTCCGGGCTGAGCAGATGCCGGATGGACTTGAAGGTCTCTTCGGTGGCGGCCACCGGCACCGCCAGCAGCACGATGTCGGCGCCCGAAACCGCCAGCAGCGCAGACGGCGCCTCCACATCGATCACGCCCAACTCACGCGCCAGCTGGGTGGTGGAGGGCGATTTGCTGTAGCCCACCACGCGCTGCACCAGCCCGGCCTGTTTCAGGGCCAGGGCGAACGAGCCTCCCATGAGGCCGCACCCGATGAGCCCGAGTTGCTCGAACATAGGTTTCAGTCCGACACCGGGTAGGCGCCGAGCACCTTGTAGTAGGCGCACAGACTGCTCAGCGCCTCCAGCGCGGCGGCCACATGGGGCTGCGACGGGTGGCCGGCAATGTCGATGTAGAAGTAGTACTCCCACTGGCCGGACTTGGCTGGCCGGGACTCGAAGCGCGTCATGGAGACGCCGTGGTTCTTCAGCGGTACCAGGAGGTCGTGCACCGCGCCGGGCCGGTTGGGCACCGAGACCACCAGGCTGGTGCAGTCCTTGCCCGAAGCCGGCGGCATGGCCATGGTCTGGGGCAGGCTGATGATGCCAAAGCGGGTGCGGTTGTAGGCCTCGTCCTGAATGGCGTGGGCCACGATGTGCAGACCGAATTGCGCGGCGGCCCGTTCGCTAGCCAGCCCTGCCCACGCCGGGTTGGTGGCCGCCAGCCGCGCACCTTCGGCGTTGCTGGACACCGCACGCCTTTCGGCGTGGGGTAAATGCTGGCTCAACCAGCCCTGGCACTGGGCCAGTGCCTGGGGGTGCGCCATCACCACCTCAATGCCGTCCAGGTGGTTCACCTGGCGCAGCAAATTGTGGCGCACCAGCAGGCTCACTTCGCCCACCTGGTGCACGGGGGAGCGCAGGAACAGATCGAGCGTGCGGGCCACCACCCCTTCGGTGGAGTTCTCCATGCCCACCACGCCAAACTGCGCAGTCCCGGCCGCGGTGGCGTGGAACACCTCGTCGAAGTTGGCGCAGTAGATCAGGTTGGCAGCGCCACCAAAAAACTCGATGGCCGCCTGCTCGCAGAACGTGCCTTGCGGGCCCAGCACCGCCACACGCTGCGGTGCCTCCAGAGCCAGGCAGGCCGACATGATCTCGCGCCAGATGGAGGCCACATGCTGGTTGAGCAGCGGGCCGGTGTTGGCGTTCTGGATCTTCTCGATGACCTGGGCCACGCGGTCGGGGCGGAAGAAAGGCGAGCCTTCGCGCTTCTTGATCTCGCCCACTTCTTCTGCCACGCGGGCACGCTGGTTCAGCAGGGTCAGCAGCTGGCTGTCCAGCTGGTCTATCTGCACGCGGAGTGCGGCCAGGGCCTCGCTCTGCACGGGCTGGTTCGGTTCGGTCATGTCAGGCCTGGGTTCTTTCAAATTCGCGCATGTAGTCCACCAGCGCCTGTACGCCGGCCAGAGGCATGGCGTTGTAAATGCTGGCGCGCATACCGCCCACCGACTTGTGGCCCTTCAACTGCAGCAGGCCGCGCGCTTTGGCGCCGGCCAGGAATGCGTCGTTGCGGCTGGGGTCGCGCAGCAGAAACGGTACGTTCATGCGGGAACGGCAATCCGGGTGCACGCGGTTCTCGTACAGCGCGGACTGGTCGATGAAGCCGTACAGCAAATCGGCCTTGGCGCGGTTGCGCAGCTCCATGGCGGCCACGCCGGTAGCGTTACCCTCGCGCTGCTGCTTGAGCCACTGGAACGTGAGCCCCGCCATGTAGATGCTGTAGGTAGGTGGCGTGTTGTACATGGAGCCGTTGTCGGCCACGCTGCGGTAACTGAACGCGCTGGGGCAGCAGGGCAGGGCGCAGTCCAGCAAATCTTCCCGCACCACCACCAGCGTGAGGCCGGCTGGACCGATGTTTTTCTGCGCCCCGCCAAACGCCAGTCCCACGCGGCTCCAGTCCACAGAGCGCGACAGCACATGCGATGAAAAATCCACCACCAGCGGGCCGTCGTAGCCCAGGGCCGGCAGGTTGGGGAGTTCGTGGAACTCCACGCCGTGTATGGTTTCGTTGCTGCAGAGGTGCAGGTAGGCCGCTTGCGGGTCCACCTGCCAGCTGCCGGGTGCGGGAATGTGGGTGAACTGGCTGTCCTGCGAGCTGGCGGCCACCGTGGCCTGGCCGTACCGTTGTGCTTCTTTCAGGGACTTCTGGCTCCAGGCGCCAGTGACCACGAAATTCATGACGGGTTGCGTGTTCCCCGCCTGGGC
>JALOSG010000288.1 GCA_025458665.1 Serpentinimonas sp. | reverse complement strand
AGGTGGGCGTGACGGTGGAGGGCGAGCTGGGCTGCCTGGGCAACCTGGAGACCGGCGACGCCGGCGAGGAAGACGGCATAGGCGCCGAAGGCAAGCTGGACCACAGCCAGATGCTGACCGACCCCGAGGAAGCCGCCGTGTTCGTGAAGGCCACGCAGCTGGATGCGCTGGCCATTGCCATTGGCACCAGCCATGGCGCTTACAAGTTCTCGCGCAAACCCACTGGCGACATCCTGGCCATCAGCCGCGTGAAGGAAATCCATGCGCGCATTCCCAACACCCACCTCGTGATGCACGGCTCCAGCAGCGTGCCGCAGGAGCTGCTGGCCATCATCAACCAGTACGGCGGCAAGATGAAGGAAACCTACGGCGTGCCGGTGGAAGAGATCCAGGAAGCCATCAAGTTTGGCGTGCGCAAGATCAACATCGACACCGATATCCGACTGGCCATGACCGGTGCGGTGCGCAAGTTCCTTCACGAGAACCCGGACAAGTTCGATGCCCGCGAGTGGCTCAAGCCCGCCCGCGAAGCCGCCAAGCAGATCTGCAAGCAGCGCTACCTGGAGTTTGGTTGCGAAGGCCAGGCCGGCAAGATCCGTGGCGACAACCTGATCGTGGTGGCGCAGCGCTATGCGCGCGGCGAGCTGGCCCAAGTGGTGAACTGAGAAGATGCGCCCGAGTCGGTGGTGAGCGCGGCCGAGGCCGATTTGGTGCGCGGCCGCTCCATGCTGGTCAAACGCCTCAAGCCCATTCCCGTGGAAGCGGTGGTGCGCGGCTACCTGGCTGGCAGTGGCTGGAAGGAGTACCAGGAGAACCAGCAGGTGTGCGGCGTGCCTCTGCCAGCGGGCCTGACCAACGCGGCCCAGCTGCCCCAGCCCATCTACACCCCAGCGGCCAAGGCCGAGATGGGCGAGCACGACGAGAACATCACCTTCGAGCAGACGGTGAAGATGATCGGCCTGGACCTGGCCACCCGCATCCGCGACATTTCCATACAGCTCTATGTGGCAGCCAGCGAGTACGCGGCCACCAAGGGCATCATCATTGCCGACACCAAGTTCGAGTTTGGCCTGGACGCCGACGGCACGCTGGTGCTGATGGACGAAGTGCTCACCCCCGACAGCTCCCGTTACTGGCCCGCCGAGACCTGGGCCGACAGCGTGGCCCGTGGCGTGAACCCGCCGAGCTTTGACAAGCAGTTCCTGCGCGACTGGCTGGAAACCGCCACGGTGGACGGCCGCCTGTGGAACAAGACCGCCCCCGCACCGCACCTGCCGCGCGAGGTGGTGGAACAGACGGCGGCCAAATACCAGGAAGCCTTGACGCGCTTGCTGGGCTAACGCGGACCGAACCACGCTGGCCGACTCACCCCTCTGCGCGAGGGGTTTTTCAGGGTAATTAAATTGCACACAATTTAATTGTGTTAAATTAAAACCCATTGAGACCTGCCCATGCCCTCCCTGCCCACATCCACCACAACCAGCACCCCATCCGGAGCACAGCGCGGCAGCGCAGCCTGGCAGGACGAAGCCTTGCGCCTGGACAACCAGCTCTGCTTCGCGCTGTACTCCACCTCGCTGGCCATGTCGCGGATGTACAAGCCGCTGCTCGACGCGCTGGACCTGACCTACCCGCAGTACCTCGCCATGCTGGTGCTGTGGGAACAGGACGGTCTGGGTGTTTCCGAGCTGGGCGAGCGCCTGTTCCTGGACTCCGGCACCCTCACGCCGCTGCTCAAGCGCATGGAAAGCGCCGGCCTCATCACCCGCGCCCGCGATGCCCAGGACGAACGCCGCGTCACGGTGACGCTGACCCCCGCCGGCAAGCGCCTGAAAGCCAAGGCGCGCGGTATACCTGGCTGCGTGCTGGAGGCCAGCCAGTGCTCGGTGGCCGAAGTCGCCAGCCTCACGCGGCGCCTGCAGGCCCTGCGCGGGCAGCTTCAGGTGTAGAGCCCCGGCACGCCAACAGCCGCCCACCTTCCTTTTTTGCTTTCTCTCTTTCCTCAACCCTCCTCAGGAGAAGACCATGCCCCAAGCCCTCGACAAAGTCATCTACACCGCCAAAGCCCGCACCACCGGGGGCCGCGACGGCCGCGCCGTGAGCGATGACGGCCTGCTCGACGTGAAGCTGTCCCCCCCGAAAGCCATGGGCGGCGCAGGCACAGCCACCAACCCCGAGCAGCTGTTTGCCGCTGGCTATTCCGCCTGCTTCATGGGCGCACTGAAACACGTGGCAGGCATGAAGAAAGTAGCCGTGCCCGCCGATGCCGCCATCGACGCCAGCGTGGACATTGGCCCCATTCCGCAGGGCTTTGGCATTGCGGTGCAGATGGTGGTGCACCTGCCCGGCCTGGACCGCGCCGTGGCCCAGGACCTGGTGGATACCGCCCACCAGGTGTGCCCCTACTCCAACGCCACGCGCGGCAACATCGAAGTCAGCCTGACGCTGGGCTGAAGCCCGCCGAGGTCGGCTCAGCTCGGCCCCGGTCGGCTCAGGCCGGGTGCTGGTCCAGGTCTACCGTGGCCACCAGCGGCACGCCCTCGGGGGCCACATAGTCGGCCACGATGACGACCTGTTGGCCCCTCTGGCCCCCGTGGCCCCCCTGGCCGGCCCGCCTGGCGCACTCGGCCAGCAAGCCGCACACCTGCCGCACCGAAGCCGCATCGAGCGCGGCAAAGGGCTGGTCGAGCAACAGCACCGGCGCCCCGCTGCAGAAGCCTGCCAGCAGGCCGAGCTTGCGCCGGGAGCCCGCCGAGAGCATGTAGAGCGGCTTGTGCAGGTGCGGGGTCAGGTCCAGCAGGTCGGCGAGGATCTCGCGGTCTTCGGCATCACCGCCCCCAAAAGGCGCCAGCCATTCGTCCAGCAGGTCGGTGCACACGCGTTGCGCCCAGGCCTCCTGTTGCGGATCGCACCAGAAGGCGGTGGCGGGCGGCAACTGCTCGGCCATCAGCCGCAGCAGCGTGCTTTTGCCGGTACCTTCGTCCCCGCACAGCAAGGAGACGCCCGGCGGAAAGTGGG
>JALOSG010000104.1 GCA_025458665.1 Serpentinimonas sp. | reverse complement strand
CCCATGGTCACCGCGCCATAAATGAGCATGAAGCCCAGCACCATGGTCATGACGTTCACCGGCACCGACTGCCCGCCCATGGTCACCGGGTTCACCACACGCGGGTGGATGATGCGCACCAGCTCGCGGCGGGCCTGCTTGATGAGCAGCACCATGCGGACCATCTTGATACCGCCGCCCGTGGAACCCGCGCACGACACGAAACAGCCCAGAAACAGCAGGTACACCGGCGCGAAGGTGGGCCACAGCGCGTAGTCCTCGGTGGCATACCCCGTGGTGGTGGCCACCGAGACCACCTGGAAGGCGCTGGCGCGCAGGCTGTCCAGCGGGTGGTCGTACACGCCATGCCAGAGCAGCAAGGCAGCCAGCCCCAGCACCGACACCCCGAGCACCAGCAGGTAGGTGCGGATCTCGCGGTCGTTGGTGATGGGGCGCAAAGAGAGCGAGCGGATCACCACGAAATAGCGCAGGAAGCTGATGCCCGAGAGCGTCATGAAGATGATGGCCACCGTCTCTATTTGCGGGGAATCCCAGTAACCAAAGCTGGCATCGTGCGAGGAAAAACCGCCCAGACCCATGGTGGTGCACATGTGCATGAAGGCGTCGGCCCAGCTCATGCCCGCCCAGCGGTAAGCCAGCAGGCAGGCGCCCGAGAACACGAAATACACGCTCCACAGCCCACGCGCGGTCTCTGAAATGCGCGGTGTGAATTTAGCGTCTTTCATGGGGCCCGGGGTTTCCGCCTTGTACAGCTGCATGCCGCCCAGGCCCAGCAGCGGCAACACCGCCACCACCAGCAGCATGATGCCCAGCCCGCCGATGAGCTGCAGGAAACAGCGCCAGATGTTGGCCGACAGCGGCAGGTGGTCCAGGCCCGTTAGCGCGGTGGCACCGGTGGCGGTGAGCGCACTCATGGCCTCGAAGTAGGCCTTGCTCCAGGTGATGTCGGGCACGGTGAACATGAGCGGCACGGCGGCGTAGGCAGTCAGCACCACCCACACCAGGTTCACCAGCAAAAAACCATCGCGCGGCAACAGTTCGCGGCGGTAGCTGCGCGTGAGCGCCCACAGCACCCAGCCGCTGCCAAAGGCCAGCCCAAAGCTGGTGCCCCACACCGCCCGCAAAGCCACATCGTCGTTGTTCCAGGCCCAGGCCAGCGGCACCAGAAAGGCGAACGCAAACGCCATCATGATGCGCGCCAGCAGGGCAAAGACCGGAAGGAAAGTCTGCATGAAGTGCCAGAGAAGCTTCGGGGATGGGACCACAGATTCAGGCTGAACCGTCAGCCGAAGAACGTGGCTCCCACCTGGAACAGCTTTTCCACTTCGCGCACCAGGCGCTTGTTGGGTATGAAGATGACGATGTGGTCGTCGGCTTCGATGAGGGTGTCGTGGTGCGGCATGAGCACCTGCGACTGCCGCCCTTCCCCGCGCACAATGGCACCGATGCGAGCGCCCTTGGGCAGCTTCACTTCCTCCACCTTGCGGCCCACCAGCCGCGAGGTTTTCACATCGCCTCGGGCCACGCCTTCCAGCGCCTCGGCGGCACCGCGGCGCAGGCTGTGTACGGCCACCACATCGCCTCGGCGCACGTGCGCCAGCAATTCCCCAATCACGGTTTGCGCCGGGGAAATGGCAATGTCTATGGCGCCGCCCTGCATCATCTCGGCATAGGCGCGCCGGTTGATGAGTGCCATGACGCGGCGTGCGCCGAGCCGCTTGGCCAGCATGGCCGACATGATGTTGTCCTCGTCGTCGCTGGTGAGCGAGAGGAAGAGGTCCATGTCGGACACGTTCTCGTCCATGAGCAGGTCTTCGTCCACACTGTCGCCCTGCAGCACCAGTGTGCTGGAGGGCAACTGGCCGGCCAGGTACTCGCAGCGCTTGGGGCTCTGCTCCACGATCTTCACCTGGCACTGGCCCACCAGGCTGCGCGCCAGCCGCAGGCCCACTTTGCCGCCGCCGGCAATCATGACGCGCTGCACCGGCTTGTCCTGGTTGTGGATGGCCGACAGCACCGCACGGATCTTGTCGGACGCCGCCAGCACGAACACCTCGTCACCGGGCAGCACGCGGGTGGTCTTGGTGGCCTCCATCTCGGTATCCAGCCGGTACAGCGCCACCACGCGCATCTCGGCCTCGGGGAAAAGCTCCTTGAATTCGCCAATGGTGTGGCCCACCAGGGAACCGCCCGCCGACGCGCGGACCGCGATCAGGCTTACCCTGCCCTCGGCAAACTCCAGCACCTGCAAGGCTTCAGGAAAGTCGATGAGCTGGTGGATGTAGCGCATCACCGACTCTTCCGGGCAGATGACGTGGTTCACCGCAAAACCGGTTTCCGACAACAGCGTATCGCCCTCCACAAACTCCGGGGAGCGCACCCGCGCCACCGTGGTGGGGACGTTGAACATGTCGTGCGCAATCTTGCACACCACCAAGTTCGACTCGTCGGCCGCTGCGCAGGCAATCACCATGTCGGCGTCCTTGGCGCCAGCTTCCCGCAGCACCGAAGGCTGTATGCCGTTGCCCACCACGCCGCGCAAATCCAGCCGCTCCTCCAACTGCCGCAGGCGCACGGGGTCCAGGTCGATGACGGTGATGTCGTTGCGCTCGGACACCAGGCTTTCGGCCACGCTCTCGCCCACACGGCCCGCACCGAGGATGATGATGTTCATGACTTACTTCAGGGCCCCGAATACCTTGCGCAGAATGTCGCTGCCTGCGCCCACCGGGTCCTGCCGTATCTTTCTTTCCTCTTCGCCGATCACCACGAACAGCCCGTCCAGTGTCTTGCCGGTCACGTACTGCTGCAGGTTGGCATCCTTCTCCTGCACCAGCCCGAAGCGCTTGGCGCGGCCCGCAAAGTCGTTGTAGATGCCGGCCAGTTGCACCTGTTCGGTCGCGCGCGTCACCAGAGGCAGAAACAGCGCCGAGAGCGGCTCGCGCGTGCGGCCAGAGAAGTAGTCGGTGACGGAAGTCTCACCGCCGGTGAGGATGTTCTTGGCATCGGTCACGGTGATGTTGCGTGCGGCATTCACCAGCACATCGCGGCCCATAGGAACGGCCGCTTCGGCGGCGCGGTTCATGGCATTTTCCAGTTCGTCTACCCGCTTGCCTTGCCCGAAGGTACGCATGACCTTGCCCACATCTTCAAGGGCACCCGGCAGCGGAATGCGTACCCGGGGGTTGGCCAGAAAACCATCGGGGCGGCCCAGCAGGCCCACGGCAGCCAGCGCGCCTTTTTCCAGCGCGGCTTTCACGCCGGCCGAAGCGTCGGTGTTGGAAATACCAGCAAGCCCGGACAGCAGTGAGCCCCCCGACTGCGCCCGCGCGGGTGGCGCATGGCCCAGCAGCTGCAGGCTCAACCACAGCCCACCGGCTGCACTGGCGGCATGGAAGGCACGCCGCGTTGGGTGGGGCGTGGCCCCCGGTTCACTCGACTCGTCCATGGCTGCCATTATGCGCGTGGGCCGCGCTGCTGCAAGGGGCAGATTCAGGCCAGGGCGCGCTGGATGAGGATTTTCTGCACGTCGCTGGTGCCCTCGTAAATCTGGCAGACGCGCACATCGCGGTAAATGCGCTCCACCGGAAAGTCGCTCACCACCCCGTAGCCGCCCAGCGTCTGGATGGCCACCGAACAGACCTTCTCCGCCATCTCGCTGGCAAACAGTTTGGCCATGGCGGCTTCCTTCAGGCAGGGTTTGCCGGCATCGCGCATGGCCGCCGCGTGCCAGATGAGCTGGCGCGCCGCTTCCAGCTGTGTGGCGCAGTCGGCCAGCCGGAAGCCCACCGCCTGGTGATTGAAGATAGGCTGGCCAAAACTCTCCCGCTGCTTGGCGTAGTCCAGCGCCACATCGAAAGCGCTGCGCGCCATGCCCAGGCTTTGCGCCGCTATGCCTATGCGCCCGCCTTCCAGCGCGCTCAGGGCAATCTTGTAGCCCTCGCCTTCCTGGCCAATCAGGTTCTCGGCGGGAATGCGGCACTGGTCGAAGTTGATCTGTGCCGTGTCGCTGCTGTGCTGGCCCAGCTTGTCCTCCAACCGCGCCACCACGTAGCCCGGGCTGTTGGTGGGCACCAGAAAGGCACTCATGCCCTTCTTGCCGGCGGCCTTGTCGGTCACGGCAATCACCACCATCACATCGCCGTGCTTGCCGCTGGTGATGAATTGCTTCACGCCGTTGATCACGTACTCGTCGCCCTCGCGCGTGGCGCTGGTGCGCAGCGCCGAGGCGTCCGAGCCCACATGCGGCTCGGTCAGGCAGAAGCCCCCCAGCATCTCGCCGCGCGCCAGCGGCACCAGCCAGCGCTGCTTCTGCGCCTCGGAACCGTAGCGCAGCAGAATGGCATTCACCGGGCAGTTGGTCACGCTGATGGTGGTGCTCACGCCGCCGTCTCCCGCCGCTATTTCTTCCAGCACCACCGCCAGGGACAGGTAATCCAGGCCAGCGCCGCCATAACTTTCGGGCACGCAAATGCCGTAGGCGCCCAGCGCGGCCAGGCCCCGGTGTGCCTCTTTGGGGAAATGGTGCTCCTTGTCCCAGCGGGCGGCGTGCGGCCAGAGCTGCTCCTGGGCGAACTCGCGCACCGCGTCGCGGATCATTTCCTGGTCCTGGGTCAACAGCATGTGGGGGTCTCCGGAAAATTCAGGGCAGGCAACTCAGCACATTTCCACGGCCAGCGCGGTGGCCTCACCACCGCCTATGCAGAGCGAAGCCATCCCGCGGCGGCCGCCAGTTTTCTGCAGCGCATACAGCAAGGTCACCAGAATGCGGGCGCCACTAGCGCCAATGGGGTGGCCCAGCGCGCAGGCGCCGCCATGGATGTTCACCTTCTCGTGCGGCAGGCCCAGGTCGTGCATGGCGGCCATAGGCACCACGGCAAAGGCTTCGTTGATTTCGTACAGGTCCACGTCGGCCGCGGTCCAGCCGGTCTTGGCAAACAGCTTCTGCATGGCAAACACCGGCGCCGTGGTGAACCAGTTGGGCTCCTGCGCGTGCGTACTGTGGCCCACAATGCGCGCCAGCGGCTTGAGGCCCTGCGCTGCCGCGGTGGACTGGCGCATGAGCACCAAAGCGGCCGCGCCGTCGTTGATGGAGGAGCTGGATGCCGCCGTGATGGTGCCGTCCTTCTTGAACGCCGTGCGCAGCGTGGGGATCTTGTCGAGTTTGATCTTGCCCGGGCCTTCGTCGATGGAGACCACGCGTTCACCGCTGCGCTCCTTCACGGTCACAGGGGCAATTTCGTGGGCAAAGGTGCCGTCCTGGCTGGCCTTCTGCGCCCGGCTCACCGAAGCGGTGGCAAACGCGTCCTGCGCCTCGCGCGTGAACTGGTATTTGGCGGCACAGTCTTCACCGAAAGTGCCCATGGAACGGCCCGCTTCATAGGCGTCTTCCAGCCCGTCGAGCATCATGTGGTCGTACACCTTGTCGTGGCCCATGCGGTAACCGCCACGGCCCTTCTGCAGCAGGTAGGGCGCATTGGTCATGCTCTCCATGCCGCCAGCCACCATGACCGTGGCACTGCCGGCCAGCAGCATGTCGTGGGCCAGCATGGTGGCTTTCATGCCAGAGCCACACATCTTGGACAAAGTCACGGCACCTGCGCTCAGGGGCAGGCCGCCCTTCAGCGCGGCCTGGCGGGCGGGCGCCTGGCCCTGGCCCGCCATCAGGCAGTTGCCAAACAGCACTTCGTCCACCAGCGCGGGGTTCACACCGGCGCGTTCAACGGCAGCGCGTATGGCCACGCCGCCCAGGTCGTGGGCAGCCAGGCTGGAGAAGTCGCCCTGGAAGGCGCCCATGGGGGTGCGCGCGGCTCCTACGATGACAACGGGGTCGGCAGACAGGGTGTGGGGGGTGGTCATGGAAGCTCCTTTTCTTTCAGTCCATCAGTTCGCGGTCGCGTTGCGCACGGAACCGGCGCTCGCGCTCATAAGGGAAAACATCGTGTACGTGGCCCGCCTGGATGCGCTCCTTGTGGCCCTGCCAGAACGCGGGGTCGAGCAGGTCGGCGTGGTGGCGCATGAACACCTCGCGCACCAGCGGGTTGCCCAGCAGGAAGGGGCCAAACGTTTCGGGGAACACGTCGCGCGGGCCCACGTGGTACCAGATCTCGCCGGACATCTCGTCATCCTCGTTGCGCGGCGGCGGTACGCGGCGGAAATTGCAGTCGGTGATGTACTCGATCTCGTCGTAGTCGTAGAACACCACCTTGCCGTGGCGCGTGATACCGAAGTTCTTCCACAGCATGTCGCCCGGGAAGATGTTGGCCGCCACCAGGTCCTTGATGGCGTTGCCGTACTCCACCACCGCACGCTCCAGCTGCTCGCGGGCAGCGTGGTCCTGCTTGTCCTTCTGCAGCGCATCGAACGCTTCCTGCAGGTACAGGTTGAGCGGGATCATGCGCCGCTCGATGTACACATGCTTGAGCAGCACCTCCATGTCGCCGTCGCCATTGGTGTCACCAATGCTGATCTGGCTGGGCGCGAACTTCTGTATCTCTTCGATCAGTTCGTCGGTGAAGCGCTCGCGCGGAAAACCCACGCCGCTGAACTCCAGCGTGTCGGCCATGCGGCCCACGCGGTCGTGCTGTTTCACCAGCAGATACTTGTCGCGTATCTGCTCGCGCGTGGTGTCCTTCTGCGGTGGGTAGTAGTCTTTGATGACCTTGAACACGAAGGGGAAGCTCGGCAAGTCGAACACCAGCATGACCATGCCCTTGATGCCGGGCGCAATGCGGAACTGGTCGGTGCTGTGGCGCAGGTGGTAGAGGAAGTCGCGGTAGAACAGCGTTTTGCCCTGCTTGGCCAGGCCCAGGGCGTTGTAGAACTCGGCGCGCGGCTTCCTGGGCATCATGCTGCGCAGGAACTGCACATAGGCGCTGGGCACCTCCATGTCCACCATGAAGTAGGCGCGCGCAAAGCTGAACAGCATGAGGAGGTCGTCCTCGCCGTGCAGCAGCGCGTCTATCACCAGCTTGCCTTCTTCGTTGTGCAGGAAGGGCAGCGCAAAAGGTACTTCCTGAAAACCGTTGATGAGCTTGCCCACCGCATAGGCGCCTTTGTTGCGGAAGAACAGCGCATCGAGCACCTGGATCTGGAAGTTCGCACGCAGCTTGGTGTGGTCGAACAGCGGCATGAAGCGTTGCTGCACCGACAGCGTGTCGCGGTCGAAATCCTCGAACGGCACACGCAGCCCAAAGTCGCTCACCATACGGCGGATTTCCGCCAGAAAGCCGTCGGGCGTGGGGTAGTAGCAGCGGTAGGTGGTGTGGGTGTCCGGGTTCTCGGGCTCGATGTATTCGGTGCTGATGGCCGGGCGCACAAAGATGAAATCGTTCTGGAAGTAGCTGCGGTCCAGAATCTTGGTGCTCACCGAGTTGAAGAAGGTCTCGGCCAGTTCGGGCTGCTTGTGGTCCACCAGCATGCCCACGTACAGCAATTTCACCTGCTGCCACACCTCCATGGGCTGCAGGGAAGCCTGGAACTCGCCTTCCAGCCGCTTCACGCATTCCTTCACCCGCAGGTCATAGAACTCGATGCGTTCGCGCTGTGCACGCTGCTGGCCGCGCCAGTCGGCGGTCTCGAAGCGGTGTTTGGCGCGGGCGCTTTCCGTGCGGAACAGCCGGTAGTGGCGGTTGAAGCCATCGACCATGGCGCGCGCAATGTCGTAGGCCAGGGTGGAGTCGAGTCTTTTCGGCAGCATGGGCGTTTCCGGCAATGTGGGCGTGGGCAGATGCCCGCATTATGCGGAGATGGGTGCCCGGGTGGCGGCGCGCGCTGCAGCCCGGAGGGGCACCTCGGCGAGGGCCTGCCGGTACAGCGCGCCGGCCTGCTCAGGCCCGTCCAGCGTGATGTGCAGGTCTTCCAGCAGGCCGTCCTTGAGGCCATACACCCAGCCGTGCAGCGTGACCACCTGTCCGCGCGCCCAGGCGTCGTTCAACACCGTGGTTTCCGACACGTTGCGTACCTGCTCGATAACGTTGAGTTCGCACAGCGCATCGAGCCACTGTGCGGTGGGCAGGCTGTCGAGCAGGGCACGGTGGCGGTCGCGCACGTCTTTCACGTGGCGCAGCCAGTTGTCGGCCAGGCCCACACGGACATCGCCCAGCGCCGCATGCACGCCGCCACAGCCGTAGTGGCCCACCACCATCAGGTGGCGCACCTGCAGCAGGTCTACCGCGTACTGGATGGTGGAGAGGCAGTTCAGGTCGGTGGGCACCACCACGTTGGCCACGTTGCGGTGCACGAACACCTCACCCGGGGCCAGCCCGGTGATCTGGTTGGCGGGCACTCGGCTGTCGGAACAGCCTATCCACATGTACTGCGGTCGCTGCTGGGCCAGCAGGTCGGAGAAAAACGCAGGGCGCTCTGCCACCATCTGCGCAGCCCACTGGCGGTTGTGCGCAAACAGGTCTTCCAGGTTGCGGCTCTCCGAGGGCGGCGTGCGGGCCAGCGGGCTCATGCGGTGCGCAGCCTCAATCAGCAGGTTTCCGAGAACAGCTCGCGGCCAATCAGCATGCGGCGTATCTCGCTGGTACCCGCGCCAATTTCGTACAGCTTGGCATCGCGCCACAGGCGGCCCAGCGGGTACTCGTTGATGTAGCCATTGCCGCCAAACAGCTGAATACCGTTGCCAGCCATTTTGGTGGCTTCCTCGGCACACCACAGAATGACCGAGGCGCAGTCCTTGCGCACCTGCCGCACGTGCTCGCTGCCCAGCTGGTCCAGGTTCTTGCCGATGGTGTAGAGGAAGGCGCGGCCGGCCTGCAACACGGTGTACATGTCGGCCACCTTGCCCTGCACCAGCTGGAATTCCCCGATGCTCTGGCCAAACTGCTTGCGGTCGTGGATGTAGGGCACCACGTTGTCCATGACGGCCTGCATGATACCCACCGGGCCAGCGGCCAGCACGGCGCGTTCGTAGTCCAGGCCACTCATGAGCACCTTGGCGCCGTTGTTCAAGCCACCCAGAATATGTTCTGCGGGCACTTCCACGTTCTGGAACACCATCTCGCCGGTGTGGCTGCCGCGCATGCCCAGCTTGTCGAGCTTCTGTGCGGTGCTGAAACCCTTCATGCCCTTCTCGACGATGAAGGCCGTCACGCCGCGGGCACCC
>JALOSG010000103.1 GCA_025458665.1 Serpentinimonas sp. | reverse complement strand
CTTCTGTTGATGGTGGGTGCCGCCGGGCTGTGGGGTGTGAACCGCATCCAGGCGTTCAACGTGGACCTGGTGGAGCACTCGTTCGAAGAAGCGCTGGTCCTGAGCAAGCTGCAGGCCGGCTTTGGTGTGTTGCGCCGCCATGAGCGCGACATGATCATCCAGTACGAGCGCCCCGAGCGGGTGGCCGAAAGCCGCAAGCGCTGGGAGCAGACCGCAGCGCTGTTGCGCACGGACCTGGAGGCCATACTCAGCGGGGAGCCCGATGAGGACGACGCCTTTGCCCGTGAACTGCAGACGCAGCTGGATATTTATGTGAAAGCCACGGCGCCCGTGGCGCAGCGGCTGGAAGATGGCGTGTTCGACTCCGCTGCCACCGCCAGCGGGCTGATGCGCGACGCCTATGCCGCGTTCGATGCTATCGACGCGGCGCTGGTCAAGCTGGAGGAGTCGCTGGCCGCAGAGGTGGGCGACGCCTACCTTCAAGCGCAAAGAACAGGGCAGCAGGTGCTCTGGGTGTTTCTCGCGGCAGTGGGTGTGGCGGCTGTGGTCGTGGTACCCACAACGCTGGCCAACATGAGCAGCATCTGCCGGCCGCTGGAGCAGGCCCGTGGCCTGGCCGTGTCCATCGCCCGGGGTGATCTCACCACCCAGGCCGATCTCTCGGGCAAGGACGAAGTGGCCGAACTCATGCGTTGCCTGGCCGACATGCAGAACTCACTGCGGCGCATCGTGACTTCTGTGCGGACGGCCACCGACAGCATTGGGGTGGCAAGCGAGGAAATAGCCAGCGGCAACCAGGACCTCAGTGCACGCACAGAGGCCGCTGCCAGCAGCCTGGAGGAAACCGCCTCCAGCATGGAGCAGCTCACCACCAACGTCAGGCAGTCCGCCGAAGCGGCCCAGGCCGCCAGCCGCATGGCCATCGAGAACGCTGGCGTGGCGCAACGCGGTGGTGCGGTGGTGGGGCAGGTGGTGACCACCATGGAAGACATCCAGCAGAGCAGTCGGCGCATTGCCGACATCATCGGCGTGATCGACGGTATCGCATTCCAGACCAACATCCTGGCCTTGAACGCGGCGGTGGAGGCCGCCCGGGCCGGCGAGGCGGGACGCGGCTTCGCCGTGGTGGCCGGTGAGGTGCGCAGCCTTGCCCAGCGCAGTGCCGAGGCGGCGCGCCAGATCAAGGAGCTGATTGGCACCAGCGTGGAGCGGGTAGGCGCGGGAACGGCACTGGTGCAGGAGGCAGGGAAAACCATCCGCGATATCGTCGCCAACGCCGACAAGGTGTCCTCTTTCATCGGCGAGATCACCACGGCCTCGAGCGAGCAGTCCCAGGGTATCTCCGAGGTCAATGCGGCGGTCGGGCAGTTGGACCAGATGACCCAGCAGAATGCGGCGCTGGTGGAGCAGAGCGCGGCCGCCGCCGAGAGCCTGCGTGAACAGGCGCAGCGACTGGCCGAGGTGGTGGCTGTATTCCGGCTCGATGGGGGTGCCTCTGGCGGGCATCCGCCCTTGCAGCTGAGCGCCACCCGTGGCCACGCCCGTGTGGCCTACCAGGGTGCTGAGCGCAGAGATGGGCGCGGATAAGTTCGACGAAACGCGGGCCCCTCAGGCTATCCAGCAGCAACTGGATTTCGTCCAGCGCCTGACCAGCCGGGTTCCCGGTATGTTGTTCCAGATGCGCCGGGACCCGCGCGGCTGGTTCAGCGTGCCATTTGCCAGCGAAGCGCTGCGTACGCTCTTTGCGCTGTCCGCGGACGAAATCCGCGACAACGCTGCACCACTTTTCCGCCGCATACACCCCGACGACTACAACCACTGCCTGGAGGGCCTGCGCGCTTCCGTGGCCGAGCAGGCACCCTGGACCGGGCAGTACCGCGTGCTGCTGCCCGACGGCAGGGAGCGCTGGCTTTCCAGCACCGCCAACCCTTATCCCGAACCCGATGGCAGCGTTTCCTGGTATGGCTACAACCAGGACATCACCGAGCAGAAGGCCGCCGCCGATTCGCTGCGCCACGCCAACCTGGAGGCGCACCTGCAGACCAACCTGCTGGAGGTGACGTTGGCCAGCCTGTCTCAAGGGGTGGCTCAGTTCAATGCCGAACAGCGTCTGGTCTATGCCAACCAGACGGCCATGGACATGCTGGGCTTGAGCCCGCAGGACCTGGGCCACCAGCCCGCTCTGGCCGACGTGGTGAGGCTGCAGCACGCGCGCGGGGACTTTGGCGATGTCAGCCTGGAGAGCATTCTGCTGGCGGCCGAGCTGACCGAAGGCACACAGGACACGCCGCACATCTACAGCCGCCGGGGCCGCCATGGCCGGCAACTGGAGGTACGCACCCGCCAGCTGGCTTCCGGCGGCTGGGTGCGCACCTACAGCGATGTGACCGACCACTTTCAGGTGGCGCAGGCACTGCGCGAGAGCGAGGAGCGCCTGAAGCTGGTGCTGCAAGGCTCCAACGACGGCGCCTTCGACTGGAACATCGAGACGGATGAGGCCTACTTTGCCCCGCGCTGGTGGGAGATTCTGGGCTTGGTGCCCAACGAGCTGCCAGCCACCGTGAAGTTGTGGGGACAATTCACGCACCCGCTGGACCGCCTGCGTGTGCATGCCGAGTTACAGGCCGCTCTGGACGAGGGGCACAAGAGTTTCGAGATCGAGTTCCGCATGCAGCACAAGGACGGCCACGCCATCGCTGTGCTGGACAGGGGCTTCATCGTGCGAAACGCCCAGGGCCAGGCGGTTCGCATTTCCGGCACCTTGTCCGACCTCACCTCGCGCCGGCGGCTGGAGAGGCAACTCGAAGAGAGCGAGGCGCGCTTTCGAACGCTGTTCGACGCCGTGCCCGGCAGGCTCTGGTTCAAAGACCTGCGGGGCCGCTTCGTACTGTGCAACCGCGAGGTGGCCCGGGCATTTGGCGTGCAGATGGAAGATGCGGTGGGGCGTACGGTGGAGGAACTCAATGGTTCCGGGGAGCACACGGTAGACGCTTATGCCGCCACCGACCAGCAGGCCCTGGAGAGCGGCAAAACGGTGGAGTACGAGCAGCACCTGCCCCTGTATGCCGGTGGCCCCAAGGGTGTGTTCGCCGTCATCAAGCGGGCCGTGTTCAACAATGCGGGTCAGCCCCTGGGCGTGTTGGGTGTGGCCTACGACATCACCCAGCGCAAGGCCGCCGAAGCCGAGGTGGAGCGCCTGGCGTTCTACGATTCCCTCACGGGTCTGTGCAACCGCCGCCTGTTCCAGGACCGGCTGGAGCAGGCGCAGGTCAGCAGCATGCGGCGCAACAGCTGGGGGGCGGTGTGCTTCATCGACCTGGACAACTTCAAGGACTTGAACGATACGCAGGGCCACGATGTGGGCGACCTGTTGCTGCACCAGGTGGGCCAGCGTCTGCTGGAAGCCGTGCGCGAAGAAGACACCGTGGCGCGGCTGGGCGGCGACGAGTTCGTGGTGCTTCTGGAGGGGCTGGCCAGCGAGGGCGATGAGGCGGCCCTGTACGCCAACCACGTCGGGCAGAAAATCCTGCAGACCCTCAACGCACCCTACCCGCTCGGCGGTTTCCCCTACCACAACACGCCCAGCATCGGCATCACGCTCTTCCGGGGTCACGACGAGCGCATCGAGGACATACTCAAGCGCGCCGATCTGGCCATGTACCAAGCCAAAGCGGCGGGACGCAACACGGTGCGTTTTTTCGATCCGCACATGCAGTCGGTCGTGTTGCAGCGCTCGGCACTGGAGCGCGATCTGCGCACCGCCCTTCGCGACCAACAGTTCCTGCTGCATTTCCAGCCCGTTGTCCACGCCCACGGCCACACCATGGGCTACGAGGCGCTGCTGCGCTGGAAGCATCCGGAGCGGGGCATCGTCTCGCCGGCTGAATTCATTCCCGTCGCCGAGCAGACCGGCCTGATTCTGGCCCTGGGCCACTGGGTGCTGGAACAGGCGTGCCGACAACTCGCCGTTTGGTCCGCCGACCCGCTGCGCGCGGAGTGGACCCTGGCTGTGAACCTGAGTGCGCGCCAGTTGCGCCAGCCCGAGTTTGTCCGGGAGGTGGCGGCCCTGCTGGACAGCGCGGGCGCCCGCGCAGATCGCCTCAAGCTGGAATTGACGGAGAGTCTGCTGCTCCACGATATCGAGGACACCGTGGTGAAGATGGAGCAACTCGCCGCCCTGGGTGTGCGCTTTGCCCTCGACGACTTTGGCACCGGCTACTCCTCGCTCAGCTACCTGAAGCGCCTGCCGCTGTCGCAGCTCAAGATCGACCAGTCCTTTGTGCGGGATTTGCTCACCGACCCCAACGACGCCGCCATTGCCCATACCATCCTCCAACTGGCTGCCAGCCTGGAAATGGACGTGGTGGCCGAGGGCGTGGAAACCGAAGGCCAGCGCGATAGGTTGGTGGCCATGGGTTGCCACGCCTTCCAGGGCTACCTCTTCGGGCGGCCCGGCCCGCTCTGACCAAGGAACACCACCGCCATGAACGCACGCACCGATGCCACCGTGTTGCAACCCAGCGCCGCCAGCGAACTGGTGAACCAGCGCTGGCAGCAGGACATCCTGCCCGCGCTGCACCAGTACATCGAGGTGCCGGCCAAGTCCCCGTCTTTCGACGCGCAGTGGGCCACGCACGGCCATATAGACACCGTGCTGCGCCAGGCCGCCGACTGGGTGAGCGCACAGAAGGTGCCTGGCCTGAAGCTGGAAATCCTGCGCCTGAACGCCCCCGATGGCAGCCCCCGCACGCCCGTGCTGTTCTTCGAGTTGCCAGCGAGCGACGGCGCCCACGGCGGTGCGGCACCCGCCAGCGGGCAGACCGTGCTCATGTACGGCCACCTGGACAAGCAACCCGAGTTCACCGGATGGCGCAACGGGCTGGGCCCCTGGACACCGCGCGTGCTGGAAGACCGCCTGTATGGCCGAGGCGGTGCCGACGACGGCTATGCCGTGTACGCCAGCATCGCGGCGCTGCAGGCCATACAGGCCCAAGGGGCGGCCCATCCGCGCGTGGTCGGGCTGATTGAGACCAGCGAGGAAAGCGGCTCCTTCGACCTGCTGCCCTACGTGGACGCACTGCGCCCGCGCTTGGGCGATGTGGGGCTGGTGGTCTGCCTGGACAGCGGCGCGGGCAACTACGACCAGCTGTGGCTCACCACCAGCCTGCGCGGCATGGCCAGTGGCGTGCTCAAGGTGGACGTGCTCACCGAGGGCGTGCATTCCGGCGATGCATCGGGCGTGGTGCCATCCAGCTTTCGCATCATGCGCCAGGTGCTGGACCGGCTGGAGGACAGCGCCACCGGCCGCCTGCTGCCCCGGAATTTCCATTGCGAGGTGCCCGCCGAGCGTGTGCAGCAGGCCCAGGCCACCGCCGCCATTCTGGGCGCCGATGCCTACCAGCGCTTCCCGTGGGCGCACCACGACTGCGGCGGTGCCACCCTGGTGACGCTGCCCATGACGCAGGACCCGGCCGAGGCACTGCTGGCGCGCACCTGGCGGCCCACCCTGAGCGTGACCGGCGCCGCGGGTTTCCCGGCGTTGCAAGACGCAGGCAACGTGCTGCGCCCCTACACCGCCTTCAAGCTCAGCCTGCGCCTGCCGCCGCTGGTGGATGCCGCGCAGGCGGTGCAGGACCTCAAGACCCTGCTGGAAGACAACGCGCCCTACCAGGCCCGCGTCACGTTCGAGCCCGAGGGTGCAGCCAGCGGCTGGAACGCCCCGGAGGTGCAACCGTGGTTCGAACAGGCGCTGCACGCATCGAGCCAGGCCTACTTTGGCGCGCCTTGCGGCTTCATCGGGCAGGGCGGCACCATCCCGCTCATGAACCTGCTGAGCCTGGGCTTCCCCAAGGCGCAAATGATGGTGTGTGGCGTGCTGGGCCCCAAGAGCAACGCCCACGGCCCCAACGAATTCCTGCACCTGCCGTTCGCCAAAAAGCTCACCGCGGCGGTGGCCGAGGTGATCGTGCGGATGCCCTGACGTCCTGACTGCCCGGACTACCCAGGGCGTCCAGGCTGCTTACCCGGCCAGCGCGGCCCGGCGCCTGAGCGCCAGCCACACCAGTGCCACTCCCGTGAGCGCCACCGGGAACAGCGAGCCCAGGTTCAGCAACTCCCAGCCCTGCGTGGTCACCAGCGCGCCCGAGGCGAACGAGGTGAGCGCCATGACCGCGAACACGCAGAAATTGATGGCCGCCTGCGCCTTGTCTTTCTCTTCCGGGCGGTAGGCTTCCATGGCCAGCGTGGTGCTGCCCGTGAACAGGAAGTTCCAGCCCACACCCAGCAGGAACAGCGCAATGAGGAACTGGTGCAGGTCCTGCCCGGACAGCGCCACCGCAATGCAAACCAGGTTCAGCACCACCCCCACCCCCATGATGGGCAGCACGCCAAACCGTTTGATGAGGTGGCCGGTGAAAAAGCCCGGTGCGAACATGCCAATCACGTGCCACTCCAGCACCAGCGCGGCGTCGGAAAACGGCATGCCGCACACCTGCATGGCCAGCGGTGTGGCCGCCATGAGCAGGTTCATGACGCCGTAACCCAGCGCCGCCCCGGCCGTGGCCACAATGAACACCGGCTGGCGCATGATGACCGACAGCGGCCGCCCCGACGCATCGCCCTTTTTGCGCGGCACTTCGTAGGGGAAGCGTATGCCGGCCATGAGCAGCATGGACAGCGCCGCCACCACCGCCAGCGACAGGTAGGCGCCCAGGAAGGGCGCGCCCAGTGCATCGCGCGTGTGGTTGGCCAGGTTGGGGCCCACAATGGCGCCAATCAGGCCACCCGCCAGCACCAGCGACACGGCTTTTTCACGGAATTCGGGCGCGGCCAGTTCGCCGGCGGCAAAGCGGTACAGCTGCCCGTTGGCGCTGTAGTAGCCCGCTATCACCGTGGCCGCCACCAGCAGCCAGAAGTTGCCCAGGTGCAGCGCGGCGGCGCACAGCAGGGCCGAGCACAGGGCCACCAGCAGCCCGATCTGGAAGGACACCTTGCGGCCCCAGCGCGCCTGGCTGCGCGCCACCAGCCCGGTGGACAGCGCACCGCCCACCACGTAGCCCATGACAGGCAGTGTGGCCATCCAGCCCAGCGGCGCCAGACTCAGTCCCACCAGCCCGTTGATGGCAATGAACACCACGTTGTTGGTGAGGAACAGGCCCTGCGCACCGGCCAGCAGCCACAAATTCTTGTTCATGCGAATCCGTTTGTATAAGCTTGCGTTTATATACGAAGCGGCTCGCGCGGCCTTGCAAAAGCGGCTTTCGCCACCAATCTCTAAAATCGCTCCATTCGCGCAGGGTGGGCCTAGGCCCACTCCGACGCCCCGACCCTCTCTTCATGCACCGCTAAAGGGCAATTCCATGGTTCCCCATCTCGTCACCGCCCTGACCGGCCCCATCAACGAACTGGAGCAGCGCATCCTCGAATCCACTCCCGTGATCGAGCGTTGGTTCCGGCTGGAATGGATGGAGCACACCCCGCCGTTCTACACCTCGGTGGACATCCGCAATGCCGGCTTCAAGCTCGCGCCGGTGGACACCAACCTCTACCCTGGCGGCTGGAACAACCTCACCCCCGAGATGCTGCCGCTGGCGGTGCAGGCGGCCATGGCCGCCATCGAGAAGATCTGCCCCGAGGCCAAGAACCTCCTGCTGATCCCTGAGAACCACACCCGCAACACCTTCTACCTGATGAACCTGGCGCAGTTGCAGCGCATCTTCTACCAGGCGGGCTTGAATGTGCGGCTGGGTTCGCTCAACCCCGAGATCAAGGAACCCACCACCTTCGAATTGCCCAACGGCGAGACCCTCACGCTGGAGCCGCTCATTCGCGACCGCCGCCGCCTGGGCCTGAAGAATTTCGACCCCTGCACCATCCTCGTGAACAACGACCTGAGCGCGGGTGTGCCCGGCATTCTGGAAGACCTGCACGAGCAGTACCTGCTGCCGCCGCTGCACGCCGGCTGGCACGTGCGCCGCAAGAGCAACCACTTCAAGGCCTACGAGGAAGTGGCCAAGCGCTTTGGCAAGCTGCTGGGCATGGACCCGTGGCTCATCAACCCCATGTTCAACCAGTGCGGCGAGGTGAACTTTGCCGAAGGCACGGGCATTGAATGCCTGCAGACCAACACCGATGCGCTGCTCACCAAGATCAAGCGCAAGTACAAGGAATACGGCATCAACGAGAAGCCGTTTGTGGTGGTGAAGGCCGACAACGGCACCTACGGCATGGGCATCATGACCGTGCGCGACGCCAAGGAACTGGGCGAACTCAACCGCAAGACCAAGAACAAGATGAACGTCATCAAGGACGGCCAGCAGGTCTCCGAGGTGATCATCCAGGAAGGCGTCATCACGCATGAAGCGCTGAACGATGCGGTGGCCGAACCGGTGGTCTACATGATGGACCGCTACGTGGTGGGTGGCTTCTACCGCGTACACGCCGAACGCGGTATTGATGAGAACCTGAACGCGCCGGGCGCCCGCTTTGTGCCCCTGGCTTTCGAGAAGAGCGCGCAGCAGCCGCAGCCCGGCGTGAAGCCCGGCGCCAGCGTGCCCAACCGCTTCTACATGTACGGCGTCATTGGCCGCCTGGCCATGCTGGCCGCCAGCTACGAACTGGAAGCCACCGACCCCGACGCCGAGGAATACGAGTGATGGCCGCAGCGCGCAGCCTGCGTGTCCTGGTGGTGGCCGACCCGCTGGACGGCTTCAAGATCTACAAGGACACCACCTTCTCCATGATGCGCGAGTTGCAGCGGCGCGGCCACACACTGGCCGCCTGCGAGCCGCGCCACCTGCAATGGCAAGCCGGGGGCCAGGTACTGGCCGATGTGCAGCACATTCGGCTCACAGGCCTGACTGGCCTGAGCGGTGATCAGGATGCCTGGTACGAAGTCACGGCCAGCGGCAAGGTTGCGCTGCACACCTTCGATGCCATCCTCATGCGCAAAGACCCGCCCTTCGACAGCGAGTTTTTCTACGCCACGCACCTGCTGGAACAGGCCGAGCGAGAAGGCGCGCGCGTGTTCAACAGCCCGCGTGCGCTGCGCGACCACCCGGAGAAGCTCGCGCTCATGGAGTTTGCGGCGTTTGCGCCGCCCACCCTTGTCACGC
>JALOSG010000287.1 GCA_025458665.1 Serpentinimonas sp. | reverse complement strand
CAGCCTGAAAAGCCAGACGCGTGGGCGTCCCATGGGCAGCCGCCGTGGCGAGCCGCGCGCAGGCGCCCGCCTCAACATCATCGACACGCTGCGCGCAGCGGCACCGTGGCAGCGGCTGCGGCTGCAGGCGCTGGCCACCACGCAATCGGCTTCCCTGGCCACGCCCGCACCCAACGCCACGCGCGTGCAGGTGCGCCGCGAGGATTTCCACATCACCCGCTACAAGCAGACGCGCCAGACCACCACCGTGTTCGTGGTCGATGCCTCGGGATCAGCGGCGCTGCACCGCCTGGCCGAAGCCAAGGGCGCCGTGGAACTGCTGCTGGCCGACTGCTATGTGCGCCGCGACCAGGTGGCCGTATTGGCCTTCCGCGGGCAAGGTGCCGAGTTGCTGCTGCCGCCCACACGTTCGCTGACCCGCGCCAAGCGCAGCCTGGCCGGCCTGCCCGGTGGCGGTGGCACGCCGCTGGCGCGTGCGCTCGATGCCACCGCCGCGCTGGCCGAGCAGATCACGCGCCGGGGCGAAACGCCCGTGCTGGTGCTCCTGACCGATGGCCGCGCCAACATCGCCCGCGACGGCAAGCCTGGGCGTGTGCAGGCCCAGGAAGACGCCATGGCTTCGGCGCGGCAACTGCTGCTGGCGGGCTACAGCGCCCTGCTGCTGGATACCTCACCGCAACCCCAACCCACGGCGCGCGCCCTGGCCGATGCCATGGGCGCCACCTATGTGCCGCTGCCCTATGCGGGGGCGCAGGGTATGTCGCACCGCGACGGCCCCCACTGGCCCCACGCCGAGCGCAGCCGTTTCGTGGAGGCGGCCGGGCTGCGCTGGCATGTGCAGGCGTGGAACACAGAGACTGCATCAACGCCGGCAGAGGCGCCGAGTCCCACCCATCTGGTGCTCTTGCATGGCACAGGAGCCTCCACCCATTCGTGGCGCAGTCTGGCGCCGCTGCTGGCTGCGTCGGCTGCGGTTCCCGTGCTGGCCCTGGACCTGCCCGGCCACGGCTTCACCCGGGCGCCCGAAGGCGACGCCGAGCAGGTGCCGCTGCCCGATGGAAGCCGTGCCTCGGTGTGGTCCCTACCTGGTATGGCGCAGGCCGTGACTGTGTTGCTGCAGTCACTGGGCGTGCACAGGCCGGTGTTCATCGGGCACTCGGCGGGCGCGGCCGTGGCCATACAGATGGTGCTGCAAGGCAACTGGGGCCAGCCCCCCATCGTGGCGCTGAACCCGGCACTGCTGCCCATGAGTGGATGGGCCGGGCCACTGTTCTCGCCGGTGGCCAAGCTGCTGGCCACCAGCACGCTGGTGCCTCAATGGTTCTCGCGGCGGGCGGCCAGCCCCGAGGTGCTGCAGCGCCTGATTGATGGCACCGGTTCGCAGCTGGACCCGCTGGGAATGGCGCTCTACGGACGGCTGGTACGCAGCCCCGAACATGCCGCGGGTGCCCTGCGCATGATGGCCCACTGGGATCTGGGCGCCCTGTCGCGCCAGCTGCGCCAGTTGCGCGCGCCGCTGCACCTCGTGGTGGGCAGCAACGACAAAACGGTGAACCCGGTGCAGGCACAGCGGGTGGGCAGTCTGTTGCCCCCCGGCGCGCGCCTGCCGGTGGTGACGCTGGCTGGCCTAGGCCATCTGGCGCACGAAGAAGCCCCTGAGCGCGTGTCCGCGGTCATCTCGCAGGCACTGCACTAAAGCCCTGGGCCCCGAACGGCGGCCCAAAGGCTCAATCCTGCACGCGGTCTATGGTGAGCATGAGACCCGATGCGGGCGCGCTCAACGGACCCATCTGGCCCCACAGGTCCCCGCTTTGCGCCTGCGCCTGCCCGGAGCGCGACACGCGCACCAGCAACTCCACCCGGTCGAATTGCGAGAGGCGCATCTCGGGCGACATGGCCATGCGGTCATCAAGCTGGAAGGCTGCGGGCAAATCGGCCACCCTGTAGCGCGCTACCGCCAGCGGCATGCGCGGCCCATCGATGGCGCGCGCCAGCACGAACACCGTATCGCCGGGCTGCACCCGTTCGGCCAGATGCGGTGCCAGCCTCACGGTACCAGCCAGACCGGGCGCCACCGTGGCATTGGCCGCTGGCTTGCCTGCAGCCGCGCCAGCAGGCACCGAGCCGGCAGGCAGGGCCGCACGCGCGCTGGCTATGCTCATCTCCAGCCCCCGCGCGAATTCGGTGCCATCGGGTGCCAGCGAGCGGGCGTGGATCCAGTACCCCAGCGCGGCGGCTGCGTCATTGCGCTCGAAAGCGGCGCCGCCGGCCAGCGCCAACGCCTTCATGTGGTTGGGGTCGATCTGGAGCGCGCGCTCGATGAGCTGAGCAGGCTGACCCAGCGCAGAACCGCCCTGCGCCATGGCCAGGACATCGGCATAGTCCGCCAGCAACTGGGCGCTGCCAGGGCGCAGGCGGTCGGCGGTAGCGAAGGCAGCGCTGGCTTCCTCGAAACGCTGCAGTGAAGCGTAGGAGCGCGCCAGGATTTCCCACAACGGCGCATCCTCTGGCCGCGGCTCGCTGGCCTGCAAGCCCTGCGCCATGCGCATGACCATGAGTTCCACCTGCTCGCGGCCCACCGGCACGCTGCCTGCCGGGGCCCCGCCCTGCGGCGACGCCTGTGGCAAGGTTTGCGGCGCCGCCGCCATTTCCACCGCGCGCGCCAGTCCACGCTGCGCCTCGATCATGTGCGGGTTGCCCGTCCAGCCGTATACCAGCAGTACCAGTGCCGGCACGCCCAGGCCGATGGCCCAGAGGCTACCCGGTGCGGATCTGGCCGCAGGTGCCTGCGCGGCTGAAGCATAGGCCACCGGCTGCACCGTCTCCTCGTCCAGCACGCGCCGCCCAATGTCTTCGCGGGCCTGCCGATACTGCGCATCGGTGAGCAGACCTTCGGCGCGGTCGGCGTCGGTCTGGCGGAGCTGCTCCCGCAGGATGGCCAGATTGCCGGAACTGCCTGGGGAAGGATCACCCGGTCCCGCAGGCGTTGTATCGGTCCCGGCGGGCGTGTGGCGCAGCAGGGGTGGCAGCAAGACCAGCAAGGCGGCGCCCAGCATGGCCAGGGTGATGGTCCAGAACAGGGTCATGGTCGCTCCAGACTTTCGCCCAGCAGGCGCTCGGCCAGACGCCG
>JALOSG010000102.1 GCA_025458665.1 Serpentinimonas sp. | reverse complement strand
CGCACCAGTTCCACATGGTTCAGGTAGGCCGAGCCGTCGGCCCACTGGTAGGCACGCGGCAGCGGCGCCATGCACATGTGGGGGTCGAAGGGGAAAGCGTGGCGCGCCTTGCCCTGGTTGAGGGTGACGTACAGGTCCTGCAGTTGCGGCGCCATGAAATTCCAGTCGTCCAGCACCTGCTGCATTTTTTGCGCAATGCCGGTCGCATAATGCGCCGTGCTCAGGTCGCGGGAAACCACCACGAGTTGCCCATCGCGCGTGCCGTCTTTGTAGGTTGCCAGTTTCATGTGCCTGCTCTTCTGTGGTGTGTCTGGTGTGAACTTGTGATTACGAATGGTGAAATAAATTAACCTAATCGTAATTTTTGTGTATTCTAGGACATACGTCCGGAACTGACCACACCCACCGCCCGCCATGCCCACCGCCCGCTCCAGAAAACTCCCGCCGCTGGACGCCGACCACCCCGACGCCGACCACGCTGAAGCCGGGCTTCCCGACCCCGACCAGCCCGCAGCCCTCTCAGGCGCGGACACCCTGCGCGCGGGCATCCAGTCGGTGGAGGTGGGCTTCACGCTGCTGGCAGTGATGGCCGAGAGCGACGGCCCGCTCATGCTGCGCGACATTGCCGCTGCCGCTGGCATGAGCGCGGCCAAGGCGCACCGCTACCTGGTGAGCTTCCAGCGCCTGGGGCTGGTGCACCAGGACCCGCTGAACACCCGCTACGACCTGGGGCCGGCGGCCCTGAGGCTGGGTCTGGCCAGCCTGGCCCGGCTCGATGCGGTGCGCCTGGCGCGCGAACGGGCCGACGCCCTGCTGAGCGAGACCGGCCACACCATGGCCATTGCCGTCTGGGGCAACCAGGGCCCCACCATCGTGCACTGGAGCGAAGCGCCGCGCACCGTTCCGGTGTCCCTGCGGCTGGGCGACGTGATGCCGCTGCTCACCTCGGCCACCGGGCGCTGCTTTGCCGCCTTCACACCCCCCGGCGGGCTGGAAGCGCAGCGCCTGCGCCCCATGCTGCTGGAAGAGCTGAAGTACGCCACGCGCCACCCCCACCCCGACATTCCCCAGACGCTGGCCGCCGCCGAAGCGCTGTTTGCCGAGGTGCGCCAGCGCGGCCTGGCGCGCGTGGTGAACGCCCTGCTCACGGGCGTGGCTGGGTTCTGTGCCCCCGTGTTCGACGCGCAGGGCCGCATCGCCATGGGTGTGGTGGTGCTGGGCTCGGTCTCCACCTTCGACAGCAGCTGGGACGGCCCGCTGGCCCAAGCGCTGCTGCGCTGCACCCGCCAGCTCAGCGCCGACCTGGGTTACCGGCCTGCAGGCGTTTCGGGATAACCTTGCGGGCATGGACGCAATGCCCGCCAACCGCCGCCAGTTTCTTCGTTCCGCCACCGGCATGGCCGCATGTCTGGGCGTGGGGCTGGGCGCAGCGCTGACCATGGTACCGCTGCAGGCCGGAACGGCGCGGCCTTTCCGGGCACCACGCCCCGGCCGCTGGCGCTACGAGGTGCAAGCCCAGATGCGCGGTATTCCGCTGTCGGCCCAGGCTGTCATGGAATGGGCGCACGACGGGGCGCGCTACCACGCCAGCTCCGAGATCCAGTTGGCCCTGCTGGGCAAGCGGCGCCAGACCAGCACGGGCCGCATCACTCCCAGCGGCCTGCTGCCCGAACGCTTCACCGACGAAAGCCGGCGCTCCCGCAGCGTGGAGTTCGACCACGAACGTGGGCAGATGACCTACACCCCGGGCGGGGGTGGCAGCCACAGCGCCGCCCTGCCCGCCGGCGTACAAGACCGCCTGAGCCTGTTCCTGCAACTGGCCGGCGGGCTGGCCGCTGCCCTGGCCGACGGGACGGGCCAACATCAGCCCGCGCCGGGCTCGGCCTGGACGCTGCCGGTGGCCGGGCGCAGCGACACCGAGCCCTGGACCTTCGAGTGGATGGCACCGCAAAAGCTCACCGTGCCCGCGGGCAGCGCAGAAGCCTGGCCGTTGCGCCGCCAGCCGCGCGAACCGGGCGATGAATCCCTGGCGCTCTGGCTGGTACCCGCCTGGGGATTTGTGCCAGCCCGCATCGAGGTGCGCGAACCAGGGGGCGACGTGGTCAACCAGGTGCTCACGCAACGTGTTTGACACCCCGCCGTGGCAGCCCGATGGCACCTGCGCGCAGGCACGCAACTTGCGTCCGCCTGCACTTGAATCCTGTGCGCAACACCCCACCTGAAGTGGGAGAGACCACGGGACCGGGCTGCTTGCAGGGTCTCTGTTTTTAGAGGACATTAATCACATGCACATGCTCTACGACTCGGACACGTTCGCGGTGGTGCACTTGCTGGCCACTGCCTCCCCGGACGAGGTGGCGCTCCCCGGAGATTCCGCCGCGCAGTCTGCGGGTTCGGCCCATCCGCCCATGCCCCGGCACGGCTTCGAGATCGTGGACAAGCGCTCGGGCAAAGAGGTGTACCTCGACGGCTCCTGGGCGGAAATGTTCCAGCAACAGATCCACGCCTGGCAGCAAAACACGCCCACCCAGGAAGAGGTGGAAGACACCCTGGAAGGCTACGCCACGCTGGCGCAGACACCGGTCGTGGTGCACTAACGCACCCCTTCCTCCCCTTACCCCCTTACACAGCTTGCCCTGCGCGCTCAGATGGTGCGCACGGCACCTGGCGCCACCCACCATCGGAACACCGGTTCCACCAGCATCAGCACGGCCACCAGCCGGCACACCTGGAATGCCGTCACCACCGGCACGCCGAGTTGCAGCACCTTGGCCGTGATGGCCATTTCTGCAATCCCGCCAGGCGACGTGCCCAACACCAGGGTGGCCAGATGCAGCCCGGTGAAGTGGGCCACGGCCCAGGCAAAACCCACACACAACAGCATCATGACGTAGGTGGCCAACGCCACGGTGCCCAGCCAGTACGGTGCGGTACGCACAAAGGCGCGGTTGAAGCGAACCCCCAGGCTGATGCCAATGAACAACTGCGCCGCGTTCGACAACCACGGCGGAATGGCCGACAACTGCAGCCCGGACAGCGTGAGCGCCATGGTCACCACCAGCGCGCCCATGAACCAGGGGTTGGCGCGGCCCAGGCGGTCCATGGTGAGAGCCCCTGCCAGCGTGAACAAGGCCAGCAGCAGCAATCCGGCGGGGTCCACCACCGAGGCGCTGGGCGGTAGCACATCGAAACCCTTGAGGCCCAGGAACTGGAAGGCGAACGGAATGGTGAGCGTGACCAGCAACAGCCGAAGGCTGTGGGCGGAGGCCACCAGATCGGTGCGGGCGCCGTAGCGTTCGGAAATCAGCGTCATTTCCGATGCTGCACCAATGGCGCCGGCAAAGTAGGTGGTGGTGCGCAGGCGCTCCGGGCCCAGCTCGGCCAGTGGCTGCGCGTGCACGCGCTGTAGCCAGGCACCAAAGCCCAGCCCCAGCAACATGGCCCACAGGATGCCCAGCGCAATGGCCCACCACAGGCTGGCCACCAGCGCACCCACGGCGGGAGTGAAGTACAGGCCCAGCGCGGTGCCAATGACCCACTGGCCCAGATTGCGCAGGGGGTCCCAGCTTTGCGTGGGCGCACCCAGCACCGACACCAGGGCCGTGGCCACCAGCGGCCCGATCATCCAGGGGATGGGCGTCTGCCACCAGACGCACAGCAGCGCAGCGGCCAGGGCCAGCGCGAGAGTCGGGAGAATCCGGCGTGCAGCCTTCACGCCAGGGCTCATGCCCCGGCCCCAGTCCCTGGCATCACGGTGCAGGCTCCAGCCCGGCCTTCACTCTTCCAGCAGGGAGCGCAGCATCCACGCGGTTTGCTCGTGCACGGCCAGACGCTGCACCAGCACGTCGGCGGTGGGTTCGTCGCTGGCTTTCTCCACCACCGGGAACAGGCTGCGCGCGGTACGTGCCACCGCCTCGTGGCCCTGGGCCAGCAGGCGCACCATCTCCATGGCCTTCGGGGGTACGGAGGGCGCATCGGGCAGGCTGCTGAGCTTGGCGTAATCGGCGTAGGAGCCTGGTGCCACATGGCCCAGCGCGCGGATGCGCTCCGCAATCGGGTCCACCGCGTTCCAGAGTTCGGTGTACTGCTCCATGAACATGACGTGCAGGCTGTTGAACATGGGCCCAGTTACGTTCCAATGGAAGTTGTGCGTGGTGAGGTAGAGCGTGTAGGTGTCGGCCAGCAGATGGCTCAGGCCTTTGGCAATGGCGGCACGGTCTTTCTCGCTGATGCCGATGTCCATTTTCATGACGGGAGATTTTTTGGCCATAGTGTCCTCCTGGGGTGCGGTAATCGCGGGGTGGTGGCTGGGTGGTGGTGGGGTAAAGGTAAAGGCTGAGAACTCAATAGGGTCCATCTTACTGGCTCGGGTTCACGCGTTCAGGATGCCCACACCACCTTACCCCAGGGGGTCAAGCCTTACCATGCGGGTCATGAACACATTCACCCTACCCACAGGCTCTAGGCAGCGGCCTTTTCTGCGGTTGGTAGCGCTGGTTGCGGCATGCTGCCTGGGAGGGCCTGCGGCGGCGCAAAGCAGCTTCATCCCGAGCCTGCTGGAGACCCTGGGCAACAAGCCGGTGCTGCTGCTGGGCGAGCAGCACGACGCCGATGCCCACCAGCAACTGCAGCGGCAGGTATTGCAAGAGCTGCCCTCAGTGGCCGCCCTGGTGCTGGAAATGGCGCCACGCGGCACGAGCACCGCGAGCTTGCCCACCACCGCCAGCGAACCCGAGGCACAGGTGGCGCTGCAATGGAACGAGGAAGGCTGGCCCTGGGCGCGCTACGGTCCGCTGGTGATGCAGGCGGTGCGTGCGGGCATACCGGTGCTGGGCGGCAACCTGCCCGCCAGCGAGATGCGCAGCGCCATGGCGCAGGCGTCCCTGGATACACTGCTACCGGCCGCTGCCATGGAGCAGCACCGCACCAACATCCGCGAAGGACACTGCAAGCTGCTGCCTGAAGCCCACATTCCGGCCATGGTGCGGGTGCAGGTGGCGCGGGACGTGGCATTGGCGCAGACGGTGCAGGAGGCCATCCAGCCCGGCCGCCGCGTGGTGCTGGTGGGAGGCAACGAACACATGCGCCCCGACGTGGGGGTTCCGCAGCACCTGGCTCAGCGGGGCGTGCCATGGCCGGCGCAGGTGCTGGTGGTTCACCTGCGCGCAGAGGCCACCGAGGGAGCGGGGTCGGCGTCGAACTTGCGCGTGGAGCCCGGCGTGCTCACCTGGCGCACGCCACCCTTGCCGCCCAGGGACTACTGCGCCGAACTGCGCGAGCAGTTCCGGCGCTAGCCCACGGTCACGGCAGAGACCGCGCCCTCAGGCGTGGCGGCGGATGGCGTCGGCCAGCACGCCCACCATGGTTTCTATGTGCGCGCGCTCCACGATGTAGGGCGGGCAGAAGACCAGGTTGTCACCGGCTGCGCGCACCAGTACGCCGTGGTGGTAGCAGTCCATGAACACATCGAAGGCGCGCTTGCCCGGCATGCCGGCAATGGGCGCCAGTTCCACCGCGCCCGCCAGCCCCAGCGTGCGGATGCTCACCACATTGGGCAGACCCTTGCACAGGCTGTGCATGGCGTCGCCCAGCACCTGCCCCATGGCGCCCGCGCGCTCGAACAGGTTCTCCTGCTGGTACAGCTCGATGGTGGCAATGGCCGCCGCGCAGGCCACCGGGTGGCCCGAGTAGGTGTAGCCGTGGAAGAACTCGATGGCGTGCTGCGGCGCACTGCCGTGGGCGCCCATCATGGCGTCGTATATGTGCTGGCGGCACACCACACCGCCCATGGGAATGACGCCGTTGGTGACGCACTTGGCAAAGTTGAGCATGTCCGGGACCACGCCGTAATAATCCGCGGCGAACGGGGTACCCAGACGACCAAAGCCGGTGATGACTTCATCAAATATGAGCAGGATGCCGTGCTTGTCGCAAATCTCCCTGAGCCGCTTCAGGTAGCCCTGGGGCGGGATGTACCAGCCCGCGCTGCCCGCCACCGGCTCCACAATGACCGCGGCCACGTTGCTGGGGTCGTGCAGCGGCAGGATGCGCTGCTCCAGCTCGGTCAGGATGTCTTCGCCCCACACCGGCTCCTGGTGGTGGATGTAGGCATGGTTAACCGGGTCGTGGATGAAGCGCAGGTGGTCCACGCGTGGCAGCAAGGCCGTGCCAAACACCTTGCGGTTGGCCGGAATGCCGCCCACGCTCATGCCGCCAAAGCCCACGCCGTGGTAACCCCGCTCGCGGCCTATGAACACGTTGCGGTGGCCTTCGCCACGTGCGCGGTGGTAGGCCAGCGCCACCTTCATGGAGGTGTCTGCCGCTTCGGAGCCGGAGTTGCAGAACAGCACCTTGTTGAGATCGCCCGGGCACAGCGCGGCAATCAGTTCGGCAGCGCGGAAAGCCTTGTCGTTGCTGACGTTGAAGGCGGTGCCGTAATCCAGCGTGTCGAGCTGCTTCTTGATGGCTTCGTTGATGGGCTTCCTGTTGTGGCCTGCGCCCACGCACCAGAGGCTGGAAATACCGTCGATGACCTGGCGGCCGTCGTGGGTGGTGAAGTGCATGCCATCGGCGGCCACGAACACACGCGGGTCCTCGCCAAAGGTACGGTTGGGGGTGAAGGGCAACCAGTGGTTGTCCATGCGCAGTTCGTTGTAGGCCATGAGTTGCTCCGTGCTTGCGGTGGCGCAAGGTTCTTGCTTTCAGTTCGCTATTCTGTCACTGGCTGCGGCCAACAGCCAGACCAGTCAGGGCCAACTGGGTCCACTCAGCCTTGCGGAGCTGGTGCCAGCCCGGCGTCCACCACCAGCCGCGCGGCCGCCAGATCCCAACCGGCCCAGCCGCAGTTCTTGAAGAACACCGGGGCGGAGGACTGCCGCTCTGGCCCGCACTCGGGGATGTCGGACAGCGCGGGGAACTGCGCCACATCGAAACCCGCGCGGATGAGGTCGCCGGCCTCGTGGTCGGCATCGCGCGTATCCACCACCACGCGGCCGCGGGCCGCCAGGCGCTGCACCACGGGCGCATCCCACTCCACCATGGCGGGCGTGAAGGCACCCACTGCGGCCACGAAGGCGTCGGGGCGGGGGTCGGCGCGCAGCACCACCTGCTGCGCCGGCGTGGTGCTCACCACCAGCGGGCAATGGGCCAGTGCGGCATCGGGGTCGGCGGTGGTGTGGGCCGCCATGCCCAGGGTTCGGGCATGGGCGGCCAGGGCCTCGGCGCTTTGGGCAGAGCGGGAGGCCACCCATACCTCCTGCACCCCCAGCCCGGCGTGGAACGCTTCCAGGTGCGAGCGGCCCTGCACGCCCGCTCCCACTATCAGCAGCGGGCCGGTCAGGGCCGTGGCGCTGGCAAGGCGCTGCGCAGCCAGCAAAGAGACGGCTGCGGTCCTTCGCGCGGTGACGGTGGGTCCATCGATCAGGCACAGGCGCTGGCCTGTGGCCACATCGAACACCACGATATCGCCCTGGATGGCAGGCAGGCCGCGTGCCGCATTGCCCGCCACGAAAGTGATGAGCTTGGTGATGGCGATGCGATCGTCATGGGCGGGCATGACAAACAGGGAGCCACCACCCGGCAAGGGCTGCACCAGCCGCGGCGGCACATGGACCGCAGGGTTGGCCAGCAGCGCGCCTATGCTGCGCGCCAGCTCTGCGTAGGGCAAGGCAGCCGCAGCTTGCCACGGGCCCAGGACAGGGGACAAAGCCGGTGTAGAGGACATAGAGGGCCTGGTTGAGCGCGGGGCAGCGGTGGTGGGCAGAGGCGTTATCCTAGCGCCAGCGGCGCACGCCGGCCCAGATCGGCCGTGCCCTTGAGCAAACAGGAAGTACACAGGAATGTCCATATGTTTGGCTGGTTGAACCGCTGGGGCAAACAGACCCAGGGTGGGGGGGTGGCCAGCCCACCCACCGACCTGCCCACGCCAGCGCCCGCCGCGAACAACGAGCCCGCGTTGTGGGCCACGCACGCCGACACATTGGCGTGGACCTTGGGTACTCCGGTCCCTTTGGCTGCCCACCACGGCGAGGCCAGCCCGCCACACCCATGGGGGCAGGCCGCTCTGCGCGCCGTGGACGCGGTGCTGGCGCGCAGCACACTGCCCACCGACCTGGTTCCACGCGCACCGGCGGTGATCCCACAACTGCTGAGCCTGATGCGCCAGGACGACCTGCCACTGGCCAGCATCGTGGAGCGCGTGGTGCGTGACCCCCTGCTCACCGCCGAAGTCATGCGGCTGGCGCGCAGTCCCCACTACCGCACTCGCCAGCGGATAGAGACTCTGGAAGGCGCCGTGACCGTTCTGGGCGCAGGCGGTCTGCAGGCAGCCATTGCCCGCGTGGTGCTGCGACCACTGTTCCGCGGCGACAGCGCTGGCCTGATGGGCTGCGCCGCCGAACGGTCCTGGCCACACGCATCGCGGCAAGCCGAACTGGCGGCCGACCTGGCCGCGGCACAGGGCTTACCGCGCATAGAAGGGTTTCTGGCGGGCCTGCTGCATGGCAGCGGCCGCACCGCGCTGTGGCGTATTCTGGACGCGCAGACACAGACATCCACCCTGGCCACGGCGCCGTGGCCACCCATGCCCTGGGACCCCGCGCTGTACGCGGAGCTGGCAGCGCGCAGCCATTGCCTGTTCGGCCAGCTGGCGCTGGACTGGCGCATCACCGCTGCGCTGGGAGAAGCGGGCGCCGCGCTGCGCCATACGCAGCCTGCAACGACGTACAGCGGCTTGCCACCGCTGGCTGCGTTGGTGCTGGAAGCCGAGTTGCGCTGCACCCAGGAACTGGCGCAAACCCCCGAGGTGCTTGCCACCCCCGACGAGTAAGCCGCGCTGGCCGCGCTGGCCGCGCTGGTGCCGCACATCATCCGCTGGACGCCCGAGGAACACCCAAGGCTTCTACTTTTTTCACCTCCACCGACACATGAACGACCCCATGCCCACATCCCACCGCCCCGACTTGAACCTGGTGCAGCAGTTGGCCGAGGCCCTGTCCCAGGCCCGCGCCCAGCGCACACCCACCGACGCCGCGCCCTTTGCCCATACCTTGACGCAAGCTAAGCAGGCCTATGCCGTGCAGCGCGCCATGGCCGCCACGCAGGGCTGGTTCAAGAACGGTGTGCCGAAGGCCTGGAAGTCCGGCGGGCCCTCGCGCACCGCTGCGCTCACGCACGCCCCGCTGCCTGATGCGGGTATCTGGCAAAGCCCTGCCAGTGCGGCGGCCCACCACTGGCACTTCAACCGCCACGGCGTGGAGGCCGAGATTGC